>JAJEAY010000151.1 GCA_022824145.1 Rhodobacter sp.
GGCGACATGCCATGGCGATGGATGACATGCATCGGCTTCAGGCCAAGGCCCAGGATTTTCCGGATCGTCTCCAGCCGCAGGTTTCCCTGATCGTCAGACCCAAGAGCGTCGTTGACATGATCGAAAACGCGGTTGGCCGTATCACGGCCAACGTAGAAGGTCGATCCGTCCCTGGGGTCGATCAACCTATAGACATAGTTCCTGATCTGGCCATGCATGTCCGCACTGAACTCGGTCATGACGCTCTCCCTCCATCGGCAAGCTTGCATACGGCGGTTTCAATCGCGCCCATCGCACGTTGCTTGTCGTGACGGCTGTATCGTCTCCGGCAAGCCATTCGCCCTCGTTTTCGCAATGACGCAACCGGCCACTTGCATCTCCCAATGCAGCCCTTGGTCCGTCCATTCCACAGCATTGCCGCTATTGTCTGCTGTCTTCGGGACTGTATTGTGACATGACTGATCCGCAACCTGCTTGGATCGCTTCGAAGGCAACGCAAGCTCCCGCATGACGGAATCCGGGTCACGGTCGAGTTGTTCGTGGGTGCAAACCATCTTTCAGGCCGCGAATGGTCCAGGACCGCCATCGTTGTCCGGGTTGGAGTGAACTTCATGGAATGTGTTCCACTTTGGCCGTGGCCGTGCGAACGAACTGAGTTGGGGTGCGCACGAATCACCTGGAACTCCGTCCGTTCGCTGTATCGAACCTGTCGGTCACCGGTTTCTTCCGCGGCATTGCGGAGAAATTGCTCCCAACCATAAGAGTTCCAGCAGGCCGCCTGTCGAATCCGGTTGCAATTCGTCGATTTTCCGACTGCACCGTTGCGAACGCCGGACCAAGGCTGGTACCGGATCCTCATGAATTTCAGAAGCTGCCGCGGATGAGTCCTGAATTCACCTGCGAAACCAGAGAGGCAACATGTTCGACTTCAACGACGAGGCGATTTGCACTCCAAATGACGACAAATTTTCAATTGATCCCTTCGCAAGGGTCATCGCGAAATGCATCAACGAAGTCCCCAATCCCACCGGAAGCGTCGTGGCCATCAACGGTCCGTGGGGATCCGGCAAAAGCAGCGCGATCAATCTTGTCCTTCATCACCTGGAGAACTCCGGCGACGCGAAGCCAGCTATAGTGTCATTCCAGGCTTGGCGGTACAAGTCAGAGGATGCACTTGCCGTTGCGTTCTTGAGAGAGCTGTATCTAGGCTTGAAGCCCGCGCTTTCAAAGTCAGACGAAGCTCTGGCTGCATTGAAGACGCTCGCTGCACACGTGTCCTTGACCGGACCATTGCTTGGTGCAGCGGTCGGAGCGATCGCCGGATCGACTGCAGGGCAGGCGACCGAAAGCGCTCTTGGAATTCTTGGCAACGTCCTTCCAATGGATGAATGTGATGATGTCCTGCAAGGGACTGTTGCCGAGGCCTTGAGAGAGTCCGACCGCCGCTTCCTCATCGTGGTCGACGACATCGACCGATTGGGGCCGGATGAAGCATTGACGATCTTCCGACTCATCAAGTCGGTCGGCAGACTGCCAAACGTCATCTACCTTCTCGCATATGACCGGCATGCAACCGAGAATGCTGTCAGGGAAAAGTACCCGTCCGAGGATCCGCACTACCTCGAAAAAATAGTTCAAGCCCCCTTCGAACTTCCCAAACCGGGCATCTCGGCCCTGATCGAAATGTTGAACGAAAGGCTTGACGCCATCTTTGGCGATGCAAGACCCGGTGACGAGGAACGCTTGCGAAACCTGTTCGAAGAGCTGGTCATGCCAGAGATTCGCACACCGCGAGATGTCATTCGCTTGTCGTACGAGCTGTCCATTGCTTATCCAGCGGTGCGCGGCGAAGTCGACATCGCCGACTTCGTCGCGCTTGAGACCTTGCGGCTCTTTCGGTCATCGGTACACTCGGCAATTCTCTCGCAAAAGTTCCTTCTCGTTGCATTGGACCCTGACGAACCCAGAGGCGATCCCGCCGAGAAGGCAAAAGGGTACGACAACCTGTTTCTTTACGACCAACGTGACGAGATACGGCCACGACTCAGGTCCGGGCTCGTTGAGCTGTTTCCTCGCCTTGCATCCGCGTGGGGTGGCTTGGACGATCCCGATGGCGTGACATGGGATCGGCACCGCCGTGTCTGCTCCGAGCCCCATTTCGACACCTACTTTCGCTTTGCGCTCTCTTCGCACACCGTTCCATTCTCCGAGGTGACGGAACTCATCCGACGGGCCGACGACCCGCAGTTGATCAAGCGGACGTTTCGTGCAGGTCTGGACGAACGAATGCCGAAGGGTCGAACGAAGGCTTCGGTTCTGTTGGACGAGTTGAAGGCTCATGCCCCTGATTTCGACATGCACAAGGTCGGTCCGTTCCTCCAGGCACTGTATTCGATCGCAGACGAATTGCGGATCGAGTCTGACGAGTCATGGGGGTTCGCCAGGGCCGACAACCCCCTGCGCCTACATTGGCTGACGAGGGCGTTGCTCGTGCATCGCGCCTCTTTGCCTGAGCGGTCAGGAATCCTGTTCGAAGCCATTCAGAACGCGTCCTTGAGCTGGTTCGTCGAGATCACCTATTCTGCCTATGTTCAGCATTACCCCCGCAAGAACTCGGAAGTTCCCGTCGCGCCGGAGAAGTGTTTGCTCATCAAGGATCATGCAGACCAGCTTCGCGCGATCGCGCTGCAGCGCCTGGACCGGGCAGTTGCGGATCGTGACTTTCTGAAACTCCCGGACCTGCTCTTCGTGCTGTTCCGCTGGCGTGACTTGGCAGAAGGAAGATCGCCTGCGCTCGAGGCGTTCTGCGATTCCGTTCTGGAAGATGACAGATCGACAATTGCGCTTGCACGCGCGGTTTTGGGAAAGTCCTACATTTCAACAGGTGCCTTCAGAGAACCCGAAAAGCGGGATTGTGCCCAGCTTGATGGCCTTGACAGTCTCGTGAACGTAGAGCGGTTCCAGGAACGGCTGCTCAAGCTGGTCCGATGTCAGGATCTGGATCCTGATGACAAGAGTGTGCTTCAGCGCTTGCTTGCGGTCTGGGATGAGTGAAATCGCGATCCCGAGTTTCCGCCGTGTCATGGTTGCGCATTGAACACAGCATCCTTGTCGCGGAGATGTCTCACCGCATCTTGCAATGGATTGAACCTGCAAGATTTCACGAACGCTGCCTACGTCGCCTCGACTTGTGTCTTCGTCTAGGTCCCGAATGGTGTCATTAACGACTGCATCATTGCTGATTTCCAATGGGACGGGTCGCCCTTTATCCTGGCCTTTGCCGTCCCGTGATCAGTTGGTCATCCAGCCGATCCGATCCCTTGTTCCGACCGGCTTCCCAATGCCCACAACCGTTGCGCCGTTTCCCGGAATCGTTTCACGCGCTGTCACGCTCGACATTGCAAGGGAACCTCATGGCCACATTCGGATGGCGCAACATCGTCCGGATTAGCGTCGCAACTTCCTGCCTTCGCCAGTTCGCGCGCGCCGGCACGCTTCTAATCAGCAGGTTGAGGTTTCGAGTCCTTCCCGGATCGCCACAGAAAACCGTTTAAAGACAGCATATTAAAAATCCTGACTTCTCGCGGCGTGATGCCCCGTCGACCGCCTGGCAAACCATTGGCAAACAGGTCAGGTCAACCTGCTATCGCGAGCCGGCGGTCTGCGGCCTCGACGACGGGAATCGTCTTGCGACTATTTTTGAGCAGAGGAGTGCAAGGTACCGGTCACCGTGTAAAGGACGACCAGATGAGGTCTCTCATGAAACACCGGAAATCCCACTCGGCGGAACTGGCGACCGCATGGTCGCGACCATGTGAACGCTCAGTCCGGTCTATTAACGTACTCTTCCCCGAAGCGCCGAATTGTTGCGGTGCACTCGAAGCAGCAGAAAGCCTTGGCCATTCAGAATTGCTGTCAGAGAGACGCTTGGGACTTTGCCTGAACTTCCACGTCAGCTATGCCTCCAGCAATGTCGCCGCTCACGCATCTATATCTTGGGTTCTCGAGAGTTTCGGGTCCACTTTGGCGTTTCATTCACTGGCGTAGAATGAAGTCCGGCAAGGAGTTGCCGGACCGTCTTGCGGAAAAATACGGAATCTATCAACGGTCGCGCCCAGATGGCATCGTGTTCTGGTTCCACGCCCTTTCGGTCGGGGAGTGCCTGGCTCTCATCCCGCTGATTGAAAAAGCTCTTGAAGAATTGCCGGATGCACATGTCGTGCTGACAAGCTCGACAGCGACTTCCGTCACCGCCTTGGCTGCGGCAAGACCGCCGGATCGGTGCATCCACGTGTTTCAGCCCGCGGACACTTTCCAAGCGGTACGAAGATTCCTGGATCACTGGCGTCCGGATGTGGCGGGATTCTCCGAGCTCGATTTCTGGCCCCGGCTGATGTTCGAGACCAACGGACGCGGCATACCAATGATCCTTGTGAACAGCAGAATGCCTGAAGGGAGCTTTCGCAGTCGAAGGCGAATCTCAGGCGTTATGCGTGACACCCTCGGGCTCTTTGACCGCATTCTCGTCCAAGATGCCGACAGCGCACCAAGGTTCGTCGCGTTTGGCGCGGAAGCCGGAAAGATTTCCGTCGCAGGCGCGCTGAAGTCCGCGGCGAGACCGCTGCCAGCCAACGAAACGGAACTGGCGCCACTTCGGCGACAGATCGGCGGACGATCAGTCTGGCTTGCCGCCGCAACGCATCGTAGCGAACATTCGGCGGTCATTGCCGCCCATACCAAGGTGATTGAAGAATTGCCAGGGACGCTTCTGATCCTTGCGCCTCGTCATGTTCGAGACGGGGACGATGCGGAGGCAATTACGGAGGGACAGTTCGCGCACCTGTCTCGACGTGGCAGGGGCGAGAGAATCGAGAAGAATACGCAGGTCTACCTGGCCGATACGATCGGAGAGATGGCACTTTGGTATCGGCTCGCGCCGGTCTCGTTTGTCGGCCATTCCCTCGCCCCGGGTCTTGAGGGCAAGAACCCGTTTGAGGCAGTTGCACTTGGCTCCTGCGTTCTGCACGGACCCGAAACAGCCTACTTCGCTGAAAGCTATCACAACCTTGATCAAGCCGGAGGTGCGAAAAAGGTTGTAAATTCCGAAGAACTTGCAAGCAACGTGGTCGCGCTTCAGTCGGCCGAATCGCGCAAGTTCATGATCAAGCGCGCAAACGAGATCGTCGCTGACCGACGAGGTGTGGTGGACGCGACTTGGACGGCGATCAGGGAAGCCGTTCAATAGGCTGGCCGCACGAGGCCTTGCCACAAGAACCTACCGGAAAACCTTCGTGCCTTCAATTCTTCACGGCCTCCGCGTTTGGCACCCGTCCTTTCGCGAGAAAAGAGCTGGAGCTTGACAGGGCAAGGCCGATGATGTGACGGCAGTGCAGCTTAGGCCCGCTGTCCACTGGCGTGCATGTCGCTGGGGAACGAGAGAAACTTGCAGCATTCATCCAACTGCGGCGATGATGGCAGCGGCGAAGATGCCCGGGGCACCGACAGTGACAGCAGCATGCCACCAACACGAAGTCGCCATCCAATCCGACGCCGCGCCCGCACGTTAGGCGGCGGTCACAATCCGATCTGCCGGTTCCGTGTTCTTGCATTTGGCGCTCGCCCGAAAGCGCTTCAGGGTCGCTGAAAGGTCGGCTTGCTTCGTGTTCGTGCGTTCCCCCGAGACGGCGACTTTCCGGGCGAGCCGGTGATTTTCCACCGTGTCGATCATGTCGTTGACTCCGACACATCACCTGTCGACTTCCCACCCTCCTTTCGCCTCTTCTCCTCCTCTTCGCTTTGCAGGCGCAACGACACCGGGCAAGCCCCGGCGCTTCAAGACCCGAATTTCAGGCTTGGCCTATGCCTTTCTCTCCACACGTCCCGCACACACATAGGTGGCTCAATCTTTGCTTTCCTTCGCCCATGGCCTCACGCGACCTCGTCGCCCAAAGCCGATCAAGGCCCTGCCAAGCCTCTTTCGTTCCTGGGAGCGCCAATGCGTGCGCCGCACTATGAAACTTTGAAGTCTCGCGAACTGCGCAAGCAAGTCGGCGTTCATGGTGTTTGCTCCGGAACAAGGACGCGTTTATGACCTTGTGAACCGCCAGTCACTCAACCGGCGCCGAAGGCACCGCCAATCTTGCAGCAAGATCGCCAGTCCTATGTCCATGCGAACGTCTCGATCCGCTTCTGACCGGAATTCAGTGCTCTCCAAGGCATCAACAGAATGCCGCTCCGGACGATCCATTCTCTTCGTTACCGGTACGCGCGCAGATTTCGGGAAACTTGAGCCACTGATAGTTGCAACGCGAGATGCAGGCTTCCCGGTCTCGATTTTCGTGACTGGCATGCACATGTTCGATCAGTATGGGATGACCAAGATCGAAGTGCATCGGGTGCACGGGGTCAATGTGCACGAGTTTCTGAACCAGCGGCCCGGCGACCCGCTGGACATCATCCTCTCAAAGACCATAGTCGGACTCTCCGACTATTGCATTGAGCATCGGCCAGAACTTGTTGTTTTCCACGGCGACAGGGTGGAGGCGCTGGCCTGCGCATTGGTGTGTGCGACGAACTACATTCGGTCTGCGCACATAGAGGGCGGCGAGCTTTCAGGCACCATCGACGAGTCTTTCCGCCACTGCAACACGAAGCTTGCACATCACCACTTCGTGTCTTCGCAGGAGGCGGCTCGACGAGTCATGGCACTCGGAGAGCCGAAAGACTCCGTGCACGTCATTGGCTCGCCGGAACTCGACTTTCACTCTCGGAATTCGGGAGTGACTCTGGACGACGTCAGGAGCCGCTACCAGATTCCGTTCGACGAATATGCGATCTGCATTTTCCATCCCGTGACCTCCGAGGTCGATACCATGGGAGAGCAGGCTCGGTTCCTGTTTGGTCGCTTGATCGCATCGGGTCGCGACTTTGTCGTGATCGCTCCAAACAACGATCCGGGCTCTGACGCGATTCGCATGGCAATGAACGACCTGCCGCTGGATCGCTTCCGCATACTGCCTTCGATGCGCTTTTCCCACTTTTCGGAGCTGCTGAAGAATTCGGCCTGCGTGGTGGGCAACTCCAGCGCTGGAGTGCGCGAGGCTCCGTTCCTGGGAATTCCTTCTCTTGATTTTGGCACTCGACAAATGAACCGGGCGCGGGCCGAAAGCATCGTCAGTGTCGGTGCTGACATTTCTGCCGTTGATCACTTTTTGCGTGAGCACTGGGGACGACGACATGAAATCTATGCGGCATTTGGCGATGGTCGCGCGGCGAACCGTTTCGTGGCCCTCCTCAAGCAAAATGAGTTTTGGGCAAGTCCCCTCCAAAAGGCCTTTAGCGACATTCACTGACGACCCCTGACCATGCTTTCGGAACACGGCAAAAACGGCTCCGATCAGCAATGCGCCAGTTGGACTTGAGCGAGTGATTCAGACCCGCATTTCGAACATTTCTTGCACGTCAATGCCGGTCTGCGCACATATTTCCTGGCAGGCTTTCCGATACAATCGGTAACGAAGTCGGGACCGATACCATGGACGGTTCCATGATTTTCGCCTGAAAATGCTCGAAAAGTGAAGAATACTTGGGTTCTTGGTGGCCATGCTGATTTCTTGCCAGAAATCTGAAGAAGCATAAATCCTGTTAAATGACGATATGTCTTTAGGTACGTCCCATTTCAAATCGAGGTAATGAACACGGTCCTTGAAATATTTGTTCAGTAGGTCCATGTCCGCCATCTGGCCCCAGTGCCTTCCTGCCCCATCCATACTTACAATATTGCAATCAGGATCCGCAGAACGAATTGCACGTGTGTCGAACAGGATCACTCCGGAGCAAAAGTACTTCGATGCCATTTCCTGAATTGTGAATCCCATCAATTCCGCAGATGTCCTGTATTCCTCTCGCTTTCTCCTGTATCTGGAGCGCAAGAGGATTGCCAATATGCTCGGATCCGCGCAAAAGACCTTTTGGATCGTAAGCGCGGCTGGGTACACGCGACAGGCGCCAATTAGGCTGCCATTCAGTTCCGTCTGAAACAGCTGCGCAACGTCATCCAGAATCAATGTGTCTGCGTCGAGAAACAGGCACTTGCCATCGACCAGCCACGGCAGGAATAGCGGCAGCATGCTCGCGGCCGGGAATCTAGCGGCCAGTTCGGACTTTTCATATTCAGCTAGAGGGCTGGAATCAAAGCGACGGATTTCGACGACCGCCTCTGGGAAATGACCTGCAAGAACATGAATGTGGGATGTGTCGAACTCCGGCCCCGCAGTGAAGACTGTTACTAGGGTCGGACCGTCGATGCGCTTCAAGGCTGTGAACATGGATACGATCAGGCACGGCAAGTACTTGTCATCAATTCCATAGACGATGTGTGTCATGGTCAGACTGCCCGCTGACTGGTCGTTGCGCCAAAGATATGGAAGTGCGGACCATCGCCAGCATCGGACAGGGAGTGATGATTCCTCGGGCCCCTCGCCAAGGCATCGGAGAGATCCACAATTGCTGGGCGGGCGGGTCGCACACCGATTGGCTGGGCATTGGCGGGACCCTCATTGAAATCGGCACGCGCCGGGTTGAGGGGTTCCGGCAGTTGGTGCAGATTGTTTCCTTGCATGCTTTGGACAACCTCGGAGAGGTTGCAATAAGCATCTGCCAAATTCTGCCTTCGCGGACATGCGCAGCAAGACCGCGCAGAATGTACGCAATCCGGTCGCGGTTCAACACACCAACGTAACTTTGCCCATCGGCCACGGCGCGATATTTGGCCGTTCGCCCTTGGACGCATTTGTTCATCGAGACCTTCAAAGCCGATCATTCCAAGTCTGACCACTTGAGTTGCGAGTTTCTATCAATCGCGCGTTTCAACCGCTTGCCCACGACCTTGTCAAAGTCATGGCCGGCGATCTCTCCTGAACCCGGCCTGCGGCCCCAGATGTCCGCCTCCTTGATCTGGTGTCCCTTTGGCAGATCACGGTCGGCAACAACTGACGTCCTGGCAAAGCGGTACACCGCTTCCTCGGCTTCGCTGCGTTTCTTCTCGTTGTGCAATGCCACGTGAATTTCGCGGCTGCGATCTATCAGGTGGCGAAGTTCGGCAGGATCCATCGAGCACGCGATGTCCGGCCCTCCCCTGTAGCGTGTATCGGTGAAATGTCGTTCGAGAATGCAAGCGCCGAGGGCGACTGACGCAAGTGCCATTTCCGGACCAATGGAGTGGTCCGAAAAGCCCACGACAGCGTTCGGGAAAGCTCTCCTGAGCTCGGTGACGCCCTTGAGCGAGACAATTTCCGGAGGCGAGGGATAGAGATTGGTGCATTCGAGCAACGCATAGTCGATTCCCGCGTCCCCCAGGATGGCAACGGAGCGTGAAAGGCTGCCTATATCCTGCATCCCGGTTGACATGATGACCGGCTTCCCCTTGGAGGCTACGTGGCGGATGAACGGAAGGTGGTCCGCCTCGCCCGAGCCTATCTTGAAGGCCGGGACATCCTGCTCGTCGAGAAAGTCGGCGGCGGCACGAGAAAACGGCGTCGAGATGTAGATCAATCCCTCGGCCTCGGCATGCGCCTTCAGCAGAACCTCCTCCTCGGCGGAGAGGGCGCACGCCTCAATCACTTCCCAAATCGACTTGCCACCTGCATTGGGAGGCAGAATGCACCTTGCTTCGTCGGTCATCTCGTCTTCAACGAAATGCGTCTGGTGCTTCACGATTTCAGCCCCGGATTTGGCCGCCAGAGTGACCATGTGGCGCGCCAGGTCCAGATCACCCCCATGGTTGATGCCAATCTCGGCAATCACGAGAGGCGCGTGCTCCGGACCTATCTTTCTGTCTCTGATCTGCATGGGTCAACCTCCCGCCGCAAATGCTGCTCGTGCCCATGCCCACAACGCGAAGCCGACAACTTGGATGCATTCCATGTACACTGCCACTACGGTTAAACCGTTGAGCCAACTTTCCGCAACCTTGCAGGGAGTCCACCCTTGAAGTATCCCGCTTTCTTGAGAGCCATTGCTAAAGGCTGCATGTCGAGGGTTTGATTGCGACATGAACGGTTTGAGTCCTTCCGCGCCCGCAGGGCTTCGCTATCGGATATTCCTTTTCTTGTATGCATTTGCGTTCAGCTCGCTTGAGTCACTTGCATGGCGGTACTTCCGGAGGCGTGCCAGACGCGATGCCCGCTACGGCCTGCATCTCGAGGAGCGGAAAGGAGAGGGCACTCGTTTCCTGGCGGACGTTTGGATGCACGCAGTGTCGCTCGGTGAAGTTACGGCTGCAGAGCCTCTGATCCGGATTTTGCTGCAAGACGGGCACCGTGTGCTGACGACGCACGCCACGCCAGCCGGGAGAGTCAGGGCAGAGCAAAGTTTCGCGGTCGAGATACGCTCCGGCCAGATGGCCGTGCGCTATGCTCCAATTGATCGTCCTGCATATTGGCGGAGATTCTTTGGAACCTACGAACCAAAAGTCGGCCTTGTCGTCGAAATGGAGTTTTGGCCTTGGATGATCGAGGCGGCGCGCAAGGCGGGTGTGCCGCTCGCACTCATCAATTCGCAAGTGCCGTCGAGCACTTGGTCGAAGGCAAGGCGCCAGAAAATGCTCTTTGGTCATCCCGCTGCACGCGCGACAACCGTATTTGCCAAGTCAGAAACCCAGGCGGAACGCTTCCGTGCACTTGGCGCTATAGACGTGCGCAATGCGGGGGAGACACGATTCGACATGGAACCGCCTGAAACGCAGATTCGTGCAGGCGAAGCACTACGGAAGAGTCTAGGCGCCAGATCTGTCCTCACGATCGCAAGCGTCATGGAACAAGAGGAAGAGATCTACTTGCGGGCACTTGCGCATTTGTTCGCCGACCCTGAACCGCCATTCGTGATATGGGTGCCACGTGCCCCAGAGCGTTTCCAGGCACTAGGAGAACGGTTGCGAGCAGCAGGCTGCAAGACGATGTCGCGCAGCCAGGAATTCGACTCTGAGCTGAATCTCCTTGCCGCTCCAGGACATGCACAGATATTGGTCGGTGACTCTCTTGGCGAGATGAATTTCTATCTTGCACCGGCAGACGTTGTGATCGTGGCCGGAGGATTTGGCTCCCGTGGCGCGCACAACGTGATCGAGCCAATGGCGCTCGGGAAGCGGGCAGTAACCGGACCCAACGTGGGAACGATCGAGTTTCCCGCAATTGAGGCGGAGGCCGCAGGATGGCTGACGGTCTGCAAAGAGCCTGGAGAACTGCCTGACGCCGTTCGCGAGGCAATCGCACGAGGGACGTCGGAAAGGATCACGTCCTTTCATGCGAGCCACAAGGGTGCTTCAAAGCGAATTTTTGATGCGATCCAGCCCCTGCTTTCGAGGCATCGCTGACCAGGCCTTCCTGCCAAATGAGCCGGCACTGAATTGGAAAGAGTGCAGATGGGACGACGTTACATTGTCATCGGAAGCGGCTCGATCGGGCGACGCCACCACGAAAACATCGAGGCGTTGGGGGCGGACAGCACGCTTCTCCCATGGCGTGGACTGGACACCCAAAGCCTTGAGCAGAAACTGCGGGAGGCAGCGGGCGCAGTCATTGCCACCGCGACAGATGTGCGGCTCGAGCTGGTCGAACTGTGCGCGCGTGCTGGCACGGCGATCTATGTCGAGAAGCCGTTGGCCTTCCGAACCTCGGGGCTTCAATCCCTTTTCAAGGCCGCAAAGCCAGTCGCCGACCGATCCGTCGCCGGATTCATGATGCGGTACCATCCAGCCCTCAAGGCTCTTATGCAAGATCCCGTGGAGACATTCCGTTTCAGCATGGAGGTCGGTCACGACGTTCGCAACTGGCGGCAGGGCTGGAGCTTTTCCGGCAGTTACGCAGCGCGTCATGAAGGTGGCGGGGTGCTCCTTGATCTCTGCCATGAGATCGATATGGCCACCTGCCTTTTCCCGGGGCTCGCATTGGGAGAGGTATCATGCATTGGCCATCGGCGCTTTCCCAGGGTGGACTTCGCGACCCGCGTCACCCTCCGACGGCGCGAACTGGCTGGAGATGTGGCCATGGACTACCTGTCGCCCAGGAGTATTCGCCGACTCGCGCTGCGGGGACTTCGCGGCGGCCTCGACATCGACTTCCTGACAGGCACGGAGATGCGCTGGCAGGACGGGCACGAGGTCAATCGCGAATGGACCATTGATCGCAACAGCATGTTTCTGGAACTCATGCGAGACTTCATGGACCTGGCGGAAGGTCGGGAACCGCAGGGAAACCCGTTGCTGCCCCGGCTGGATCTGGTCATGGAGAGTTCGGCGCTGATCGCGCGGGCCTGGGAGGCGCGGCAGTTTCATGGCGAGATCAATTGGAGCAACAAATGATCGTCGGGCACGTTGGAGCCAGAATGGCATCGAAGGGCGTGACCGGAAAGAACTTCCGTGACATGCTGGGCAAACCCCTGATCGACTGGTCGCTCGATCAGCTCCTGGCGCATCCGGATGTCGACCACGTCGTGGTCAGTACCGACGATCCCCGGATTCATCGACACGCCATTGCCAAGGGGTGCCTCGACATTGGGCTAAGGCCAGCCGAACTGGCCACTGACACGGCCGCCAAGTGGGAAGTCTGGCAACATGCACTTGCAAAGACGGTGGAACTCGCAGGGGCGGCAGACGTCTTCATTGACCTCGACTGCACCTCGCCGCTGCGCTCTGTGGAGGATATCGACGGGGCCCTGAACACGTTCCTCGGCGACCGTCCGGACATGGTCATGTCTTGCACGGAAGCGCGGAAGAATCCCTATTTCAATCTCGTGGAACCCGATCAGGACGGGTATCTCAAGGTGTCAAAGCCGCTTGCAGACGATGTCGTCGCCCGTCAGCAGGCACCAGTGGTCTGGGAACATGCCGCATCGACCTATGTCGTGGATCCAAGGTACCTGAGGGACGCGAATGGACTGCTCCACGGACGGGTGCTTCCCTACCTGATGCCGCCGGAGCGCTGCCTGGACATTGACACTGAGCTGGACTTCAAGCTGGTTGAGTTCCTCATGAAGGAGCGGCGGCATGGCTGACTTGAAAGGGCGCACGGTCTTCATCACTGGTTCTGGCGGCGTGCTCGGATCAACTTATGTCAGGCGAATGCTCGCGTCCGGCGCGCGGGTCGTGGCGTCCGACCTGCCGGGCGAGCGGGCCGAAGGGCTCAAGGACCGGCACGGAGGCGATGCCGGCAACTTCCGCTTCTACGAGCTTGATGTCACCGATGAGGAAGCGGTTGAGGGCATATTCCGACGCGTGATGGGAGATGGCTGGGATCCGAACGTCGTGATCAACAATGCCGCTGTCACTGGCGAACTCCTGGTGGCCCAGGGGCAGGACTTTCCGGATCTTGCCAGCACGAGAACCGAGGACTTCGAGAAGGTAATTCGCACGAACCTGACCGGAGCCTTCATGGTGGCACGCCAGATGGATCGGGACATTGTGGGACGATACCCGGCAAGTCTGATCAACGTTGCCTCGATGTATGCCCTACGCGGACCTCATCACGCGATTTACGATGACATGCCGTTCAAGAACCTTTCCGCGTACGGCATTTCAAAGGCTGGCATTCACGGGCTGACGGTTTGGCTTGCCAGCTACTGGGCGGGACGGCAGGCAACCGTGAACACCATCGCGCCGGGCGCGGTGTTCAATGGCCACTCGGATGAATTTCAGCGTCGCGTGTCGGAATTGGTGATGGCTGGTCGCATGGCGCGAACGGACGAGATCGCCGACGTCATGCTATTTCTCGCGTCCGAAGCGGCGGGATACATGACAGGGCAGCTCGTGAACGTGGACGGCGGCTACTCGGCTTGGTGAAATTCGACAAGTCCCTTACCTTTGAACCTGGCAATCCGGGTCGGATAGCCGTCCAGGATTTCATGCCCGTTTCCTGCAGTAACTGAATTCTCCTCTGAGTCGAATGCTGACGCAACACCACAGAGTCGGCGAAGGAAGATTGTCCCAGAAAGGTCTGCTGAAGGTTTACGCGGCACCCTTTCCGTGCCAATTCCCGTCGTCACAGTCCACATCCTGCTTCGATCTCTTCAACGTCCCGCCCTGTCTAAGGATCAAAGTGCGGAATGCACCAACGTAGCGGCATCGTATGCCACCTGCATCGCGATAACGCTCAACCGGTACGGCCCTAAAAAATTGCAGCGAAACTCCCACTCGCGACCGCAACCAGACTTTGCGGCATGTCCACAAGCTCGGGACCACTCCACCGAAAAATACGCAACGACCGAGGAATGAGCCGGCAAATTGATTGTCCAGTAGGTGAGTGGCGAACCTCCTCGAATTCTTCAAATTGATCTCAGTCAAAACTCTCAATTCTGGGTCATCAGTTCACCTTTGATGCAATCGCCACTCGCATTGCCATCCGTAACGAGATGCCAATTGACTAACCAGCTCTTGAGTAAATCCAGCACTACATCCCGTCGTCAAATGCATGCTCGCAATTCCTGAGGAGAACTCAGCGAAAGCGGGAAGACTGTTCCACGGTGCGCCAGTGCGTTGAACAAGGTCATGCAGGAATGAATTCCTTGGCCACCCTTCGTGTTTCTTAGCTTTGGCCTCTTCGCGGTTGAAACTGGAAGTGTTATGGCATTCGCGTCTCTAGGTCACTTCTCCAACCTCAGAGATCACGTCTGTCCCACAGTCAGATTTGCGTTGTCAGCGAAACCTCCTGAAGACACGCGAACCGCTGGACAAACGAGCCCACGCGGGACACATCAGTCGAACACACTATGTTGACAGCTTGGGGAGAATCGACACATTCAGGAGCAAGCTTGGGATCTCAACACCGTCGTCGGTAAACAGCGAAGCGTTCTAGCCAAGGGAGAGGCTTTGCACAGCACGTTCTTTCAACATCGCCCAAATTGCTTGGAGCGTCATTCGACAAATCGCCGGATTCGACCGAGCTTGACGAATCGCCTACCTCACTCCACGAACAGGCAATCATGACTTGCTGGGGACGCATAAATTCCCAATTGGTGGAATGAGCGTCGAATTTCCTGGCAGCACTGAACACCCCGGAAGAAACATGAGCCTGGAGTTCTCAGTTGGCTAAACCGAAATTGGAACCGTACGAAGTCGCGTTAATCAAAGCAATGCTTCAACGAGGCTGGGCAAACAAGAAAATCCAGTTCTTCTTCAACACACCACAGCGAGCGGTGAACTCCGGACGCATAAGCGAGATCAAGTCAGGTGATCGCTGGCCGGAAGTGGCTCCTGTACCTCAATACGCGCTGGACGAATTCATTGACCAACACCCGATGGGATCGAGCCTGAGCGACGGCGAAGAACCTAAAATGCCATCGCAAGCAGATGCAGCGCCTCATTTTTTCGTAGATGACGACCAGCGACTAAGGCTAATCCCCGACACACCCACAAGTCAAACCCTCGAAATGGTGGAGTTCGACTCGCTGTTTGAGGAGATTCAAGAAAAAACAACGGTCCTTTTGGAAGCTGGGCACAATTTTCTCGGAGATTTGTCTCAGCCAGTTCAAGCTTTCAATGACCTGATCCAAGAAGATCGCGCCAATATCCTCGTTATGCAATTATGGCTTCGTGGCAATGCACTCCGCAAACGTCTCGCGGCACACGATGAAGTGGGAAACGAGGACTTCAATCCAGCCAAACTAAATCCCAACTGCTCTGAACGCTTGCGTGATCTTGTCGAGGCCTTCAACATATATGTAGCGAATGACCCGAAGGCTGCCCTGATTGACCGACAACGCCTTGGAGCATCTGGGAGAGGGAAAGTCGCCGAAGGATGGTTGGCATTGCAACCCTTCCTCAAGGATTCTCGAGACTTTGCCTCAAAGGAAGCAATTAATGCCATTGATGAAATGGGCCAATCACTGGAAGAAGCGGTCTTGGAGAATGGCACGGAGTCCGAGATCGCTCTCTCAGAAAATATTGCGCAGAACTACGTTAAAGCCTTCGTTACTGGCGCATATCGATTGGTTCGCCGAGCGCTAGGTGAGGAACTACCCAAGGCATGGACTCAGTTCAAGGCAGGCGTCTACAACCAATTCGGTACCATCGCGGCAAGTGGCATCACCACATTGGTGGTAAATCATTACACGGCAATTATGGGATTTGTCGATGCCGTTTCTGCAAATCCAACTTTGCAGACCCTCCTTAATTTCATATTGAGCCTGATTTCGTGACTGGGCGGCGAACAAAATCTTAAGGTTAGTGACGCTCGCAGAGCGGCCCTAACCTGATTGAACGAGGCTGCGGCGTTTCCTGCTCTATGGGGAAAGTGGTGCGGCGCGCGGGTCTTCGGCGGTCACGGCGTTCTGTGTCTTGGTGGTCGACGATGC
>JAJEAY010000104.1 GCA_022824145.1 Rhodobacter sp.
CCCTCTTGATGGTGCTCAACAGGAAGGAAGAGTGATTTGAGCGGAACTCCGGTTCAAGTCGGTCGCGCCCGGAAAATCCGATTCGTGTATTTACATCAGTATCTTATGGAATGTTAATCCGATTTTCCTGGGACAGCAGTGATGGGGACTCTGAAAACTGCGTCGGCTGTGGCCTTTCCAACATAATGTAAACAGACAGGAAGCACAGTCAGCTAGCCACGTGACCCCGCAGAATTTGGTGGTCCCCAGTTAGGCTACAGTCGCCAAGTTTCGCCACGACCTAGTTTGCCGGAGACGGGCGCGACCAGCCTTTTCCCTTGTTGCCTGTGGGTAACTTCTCTACGTTCACACGAAAAAACAAGCAAAGCGAGGCAGGAAAACCATGGACGAAATTCGTTTTTATCGAGCGAGCGAGGAGCCGTACGGAGCATTCAGCAACCTCTACCGGCGCGAAATTTCCTTTGAAGGCGAGGTGTTCGCGACCAGCGAGCATGCCTATCAGGCCGGCAAGGCACGCAAACAGGAAGTGAGAGCATGGCTGATGAATGCGCCGACGCCTGCCCTTTTGGCCATGGCGGCCCATGGGCTATATTACTGGGACATTGCGCCTGGCTGGTCAAAGATCAAATTCAACCGCATGCGCGAGGTGCTCCGGGCCAAATTCTCGCAACATGAAGACCTTCGCGAACTGCTTTTGGCGACCGGCGATGCCCGGCTGGTCGAAAGCGCGACCGTGGACAACGCAGTCAACCGCCTCTGGGGCGAGGTCAACGGGCATGGAAAAAACATGCTCGGGACAATGTTGATGGAGCTGAGAACGGAGCTCAGAGCCGCAGGCACTGGCACCGCGACGTCAGGCATTGCTGCAGAATGATCTAAGGATGTTGCTGCCGCAATATGGATCTCGCATAGGCGGCACCACGATGGCGAAATAACCCACGGGCACCTTCATAGGCGCAGTTTTCCGCAGCCAAGCGCTGACCAGCAATGACCCCTTGGCGCAGGCTTTCTGCGAACACGTGATCTGTCGAATAAGCATTGGCGAGCAGCCAATCGATCATTCCGACGGTGACCATATCCCCCGATCCGCAGGCGTCACGCAGTTGGGTCGCAGGCACTGCGGCGCACCAAATGTCCTGAGACTCGTCACTGATTTCCAACCCGGCTGCACCATGCGTTGTGACGCGGACCTTTGGAGAGGCTCGCTCCAAAGGGCCGTCCAATGCGCCATCAAGCCGGTCCGCTGCAGTCTTCAGCACTGTCGTCATTCGCAGAGCCTCGAGAAAGAGCGCATCGTCATCGATATCAGACGGCTCGAACACAATGACTGCGCCTGAACGATGGGCGAGGTCCATTGCGTCCAGGATCGACCGAGATAGCCTGTCTGTGTAAAAGATCGAGCATTCCGAAAAGACAAGCTCGGCGTGGCAAAGCTCGTGAAGGGCAATGGGTTCATAGGTGGGAAGCGCGCTATCGGTTTCCGGGCACGTGAAACTGAATGTGTGGTCGGTCAAGCGGGTGTCGATCTCTACGGTCAAAATGGGCGATCTCAAACCACTGTGGCGGGATATGAAATCGACGACGGCGCCAGCCTGCAC
This sequence comes from Rhodobacter sp., assembly GCA_022824145.1. GTDB lineage: Bacteria > Pseudomonadota > Alphaproteobacteria > Rhodobacterales > Rhodobacteraceae > JAPOUP01. The sequence goes on from JAJEAY010000104.1 coordinate 1,599, forward strand.
AAACTCGCTGATCAGCAGGTCTCCTTCGTCGTCGTCGCCAAGCCGCAAGACGGGCGCCACATGCCGATCCAGCATTGCCAGAGAGGCCAGCACATTCCCGCAACTGCCGCCCAAGGCCTCATCTGACAGCTCACCGTCGTGGTAAACTTTGTCGAGCACGGTGAACCCGGTTCCGGCGACATCAAGTCGAGGTCCAGAGATGTCTGTGGCCTGCTGCATGTTCGCGCATTGTACCATTTTCAGCTGTCGCTGTCGAGGAAAAGTCCTGACGCATCGAAACGAATCCCACTTTTGGGAGAGGCAATCATCGAGGCCAGTATTCTCTGAAGGGCGTCAGGTCCGGTCACGAGAGAGCCATAGAGTGACCAGGTTCCGCTCAGTCCGGGACAGACATGGTCCACGCTGACGCCAAAGTCCCGCGCGAGAAATTCAAAATCGTTGCCGTAGAGCTGACCGCAGTCTCCAATCGACAGGACGGCCTTCGTCGCGCCAATGTCTTGCTGAAGCTGCTCTACAACCCTTAGTTTGCTGGAGGTCGCGGGTATGATGTCGAAGCTGTGTCCAGAGGCGACAATTCGCACAGTGCCCTCCGCAATGAGCGGGCAGTCTTGCACATCTTCGAGGAAACGAGACGGCGGCAGGAGGTCCACATGGGGAATAGAGAGCTGGATCTCTTTGCGCGGGACCGATCTCGCCTTTAAAAGGTCTGGTCGGCCCTCCAACCAATCGGCCACCTGATCAATGAGTGGATTGTGCGCCGGTCGGGCTTGATCCAAATCGACATTCGCACGAGCAATATGCCCCCCGTTGAAGTAACCGATGACGACATCTTTGTGCATCTTTGGGGGGAGAGCCTCCCGGATCTGCTGCCCGAGCGAACCACCACGTCCAGAAGCAAAGCCAATGCGCACGCCAAGTGCGCTGAGCCGGATGATCTCATCGACCACTCCGGAAGGCGGTGGCTCTAAGCGATTATTCGTGGCGACGACAGTTCCATCAAAGTCCAAGACGATCGCGCCAATGTCCTTCGATCTCAGGGTGTCAAGCTTATTGATATAAGCTTGGTGCATGTCTGGCGCCGTGGGAACATGGTCTTCGCAACGCAGAGCCGTGGCGAGCTTTTGACGGACCGGTGGGGGCATCACACTCGCAGTGGTCAGCAGAGCATCGTCTTCGTAAATCGCGCGCCCGTAAGGTGCGATACCGGGCTTGCCTGGGTCGATGCCCGTTATTGCACCGATCGCTTCGATCCAGAACAGGCCGTCTATGATGCCACAGAGGTTCTCATGTCGCCCGCCAAGCGCATAATGCGCGTGCCATGATGGAAGATCGGACGGAAGTGCGTCTGAAATGCTTTTCCAAGAAGGCTCGGATACTGCCGTGGTGAGGGCGAAGAAGAGAGTTAGCGCGCTGTGGTGGTGCGGCCACGTATGGCGCCCATGTGCGAAGTTCCTCATGTCGGTGAGTTGCACCGGGCATAACGCGGTTTCCCAGAGCGACGTTTCGAGGAGTGTCGCGATTGGCCGAAGAGCGGGATCGGAAATCAGCAAAAGGACTGCGCCTTGGGCCAGGGGCGCAAATGACGATTGATAGGTGCCTTTCGATCTCTCAGCGAGTTGGGCGGAGAGGTGATCTTTGAGATTAGGGATAACGTCTTTGATTTGTGCATGCGCGGCGAGATTTGTCCCGAGGAGCAGAGCCGTGCAGGTGGAGATCAAGGAATGAGTCGCCAGAAATCCGTCCTTTTCCTCGGCGACCGGCACGACCAAGACCGACCCGCCGGAGGATCTCACCCAGTCGGCAACGCTCCCGCCAGCATTCCGTGTGCAGAGTACGACCCGAGCGCATCCCCGGTCTTTAGCCGCACGCGCCGCAGCCGCGATGTCGTTGTTGTCAGCGCTTGCGCTGAAGAGCCAAACAACGGAATTCGCAAGGCTGGAAACTCCTAGGACAACCTCCATTGGAGTCTGAACAGAGGCCGGACCGGCACCCAGTGTTTCAAGACAGCGGCTGAAGTATTGGGCGGCAACAAGAGAGCCGCCCGATCCAACCGCCACCACCCCAGAGGCGGAACCACGTCCGAGCTCCTCAGACAGTGGACGCGGATCGAAGCCATCAAAAGTCCCAAGGGTTTTGCTTAGCGTATCGAGCTTTTCGGTGAAACGCACCGTCATGACGTCGCCGCTCCCAGATCAGGCAGGGGGGCAGCCCGGGACGGGAAGTTCTTGTAGAGAGGTCCCGAAAGGATCAAATGGACGAAAGACGGATCTTCTGAATTGGCGCTTTCGCCGTCTTGGAATTCGTCCGCGATCGCGTAGCTGTCCGTTTCGACATATTGGACGGACATATTGTGATCGATTGCCGCCATGAGCGCGCCAGCCGCAAGGACCTTGCTCCCGATTGGGGAAAGGATCATCCGCGGCACATAGGTGCCCTTCATGGTGCGGTCAAAGCGCTGTTTGAGGCGGGACAGCCTTCGATAACAATCGAGCGGGTTCCATTCAGATGCATGAACCAGATCTCTTGGGTCAACGTTCCATTCGTCGACAATGGCCGGTTGGTACTCGGTCACGAGATTGTCTGAGCGTCTGGGTTCTTTTGCCGGGAAGGGAAGTAGTGGACAGACTTTGTAGAAGTCACCCAAACCGGCGCTGATCTTGATGAGCGTAGCTAACCGGCCCCGAGCGAGCTGCGGGACCCAAATCACAGCGTCCCCAAAGTCCTCGTCGCTTATTTCTGGAGCAAAGCCTTTCACTGGGCTCGGCCGGTCCGAGGGATCGCTCAGGATGCGATCATCGAGCTCAGGATCTGAGCTTATCATGAGATGAAACGTACGGGCGTCTTCAGTCTCGCAGGCATCAAGTAGAAGGCGGGCGGCCGGAAAAGCGACGCCGATCGACAAGGCGCTGAAATCTAGCACCACGTCAGTCACATCCTCAGGAAGAGGTCTTTGGATCAATTCCTGAGAGACCCGATGACCTCCGACCGGCGCGCCGTCATCCGCGAAAATCTCGATCCGGATCACTTCGCAATTCGGGACAAGTGCTCGCAGGACCGCTTCGTTATCATCGGCGCGTTCGATCAATTGTGCAGACGGATTTGAGCGCTCCTCACGGATGAATATGGCGGAGATGCGGTCATGCAGGGTCCCGGCCAGTTGGCACGTAATATGGTTGGTTCGCGGGTCAAATCCCGCGGCGGCCAGAAGAAGGACCCGCCGATCTGTGTCCTTGAAGTAGTCGCCGATGAAGCGCGCAACCTCTTCGTCCCTGTGGAGGATGCAATTTGCCCAGTGATCACGCATGGGATTGCCCGATCGGGTCTTCGAGAAAGGCGACCTTCTTCTTTACAAAGCCCCCTCGGATCATTGTGAGCCCCTTTGCCAATGAGACGGTTCCCGTGAGTTCGATGAGGCACCAGTGTTTGCCTCCTTGACCGTAGTCGCGCTCAATGTTGATTGCCCCGTGAGCCACCGCTTGCTTCAGCACCATCAAGACCTCGTTGTCGGGTGGGATCTTGGAAAATTCGCTCTCCAGGATTGCTACGGCCATGGCGCCTTGGTCGAGGGGCGCATTGGGCAACAACGACTCCTTGAGGCAGACCTCCGAGATGGCATCGACAACCCGCCGAACCGGTGTTGCCATCGGGAATGCCCAATTCTGCATTCGCGTTTGAGCTGTGCGCCGAAGAACCGATTGTTGGTCTTCGACAGGGATGGCGAGGCTCTTACGCCGTATCAGGCGGGTTTCGACCTCCGCAACAAGATCGCCTGTATATTGCAGGAACACCTCGGCATTCTCATTGCTTGCGTCGCAGAGCGCCTCAATCCCGTAGTGCAAAGGCCGTCCAAACTCATGGTGGAGATGGATACGCGCGCCATTGGCAACATCCCTAGTGGCCTTCAGGGGTTTGGATGGCTCCGGATCGTTGACACCCTCGAAAAGCGACGGTGTGATGTTTTCGCGCCGTTTGTCGTAGCGATGCATGAGAATGCGGCACATGGCGGCAGCGATGTCGTCGCCAATTTCGTTTGGGTCTCGTGATCTGGCAAAGTCTGCGATCAAGCCTTCGATCTCTTCGCGTCGACTGGCGGAAATTTTCAGATTGTCTTGAACCTTGTCGAGCGACTCTTTGAGGTCGCGAAGATTGGCGGCCGACAACCTCGGTGAGTTCTTCGGAAGGAGATTTGCCAGTGTTGGCGTTTCACGATTGGCGAATATCTCCACGCGTGGCAGGTACTTGTTGGCCATTTCCAACGCCATCTTTCGGAACTTCGTCCGCGCAGCGCCCTTGTCGCCATCGACTTGCATAGAGATGTCCATGAAGTCGCGGCCTTCCGTCCGATTGTGCGTTGGTTGGACATTGGTTCTCAGAACGTCGCCTGGGCTGAGCGCATCTAACCGCATCATCATCCAACGCCCGAAGCGCATTTCTCTGTGCGAGAGAAGGCTAAAGAGCTCGTCAAGTTGATCGTGATGCAACTCATGCATGTCGTCCAACATGGCGAGTGGATGCAATTCAATCGGTGCGCCGTCCCAATCAATTTCAACGGCTTCGATCGCATCAAATGGCGCGTATGGTGCGATTGCGTCATGCGGGAGTTTATCGAGTTCTGGTGGTCGCAGCCCTGCGCCCACAGTATAAATCGCCCTCTGGACTGCCAAGGCCATCCTCTTCATGCCTTCGGCCGAGAGGCCACCGATTTGTTCGAGATGCGCCTCATAGGCGGCACGCGGAATGAACCTGATCTTCTCGATGGACCGTTCGCCAGACGCGGTCAAGCCGCGGATCATTGCCAGAATTGCGCGTGCCTGGAGGAGCCGAAAGGCGAGTTTCGTTTTGATGGCCGAATCGTACGGCAGTTCCCAGAACGCACGATACTCGGACTCCATCGGAATTCGTACGGCCGCCACGTTCGGCGTCATTTTCTTTGAGACAAAACCAGCATCAGCGAGCGCTTTAGCCAAAGGTCTGTTTGTTGAGTTTGCCACATCGCGCAAAATGGTCTCGACCATTTTGAACTCCGCCAAGTTGGCAAGCATCGTCTTGCCGGTTCCAGGCGAGCCGATAATTCGGATCGGATGAGTAAAAAGCTCGTTTTTGTATGATCTTTGTGCGAGAAATGTGGTCAGAGGCGCGGGGCTGACAATCGAAAGGAAAGCCTCAGGATCTCGGATGTATTCTGTTGCGCGTCTGAGAAAGGGATTGGCCATGTTACCCGTGCCTGTCTCGCCGGTGAAAGAGAGATCGTGTCATTGGTGAGGTCGGCTCTCCTGTTTCGCTCCAAAGAAGCGGGACGGTGTTGTTCGGTGTGTTGTGCTCCAGAACAAGGGGCAGGGCGCAATAGCCATAGCCGTAGCACAGCGTGGTAAGGCCAGCTTCTCGGCAGTGTCTCTCAAGACGTTTGAACTCGCTTTGGTCATAGTATTTTTCGCAAAGGTCGATGTATTCTCGATCTTCAGGATACGTCCCACGAAGACCATTTGTCCCGGCTTCGACATTTCCGCCAACGGGTGTTCCTTCGCAAACAGTGCCTAGTGGTAGCGTGTCCGGGAGAAGCAAGCCTTCGTGGACCGCGATTTCGTCTCGAAAACTCTTTGCCGGCAGCATGGGGATGACCTCTTCAATCCGATCGAGAAGCACCTGACGCGCTTGGACAGTTGAAACGTAGTGATGGATGTGAAGTCGGTAGTTTTCAGCGATGGGAAACGCCGTCCCAAGTACCTTGCGGGCGTCAGAGACCATCTTTTCAAATTTTGGGAGCTTGCCCTTCGGCTGACCATCCTTCAAGCGAATGAAGGTTGTTCCAGACGCTGTGAAGTCATCGACCAGGTAAACGTCCTCAAACTTGGCATCATCACCGCAATCGTCTTTGAGGTCTTGACCGAGGCTGACCCATTTTTCCCGATCGACGTTCATCATTGGCACGACCTGTTCCTGGGAGAGTTCTCCCGCATTGGCGCGCCGCAAAATGTCAATCCGGCTGCCGTCGCTCAGACCCACAAACAGGCATTTTCGCAGACGGTCGGCAAATGCAGCCGAAGGTACTTTGTCGGCCCAAACCTCATAGGGCTGGATGCCATGATCTGACGCGACAGAACTGCGCAAATAAGGCGTCACAAATTCTGGGAGAAACGCTTCGATCAGTCGCTGCATTTCAGCTGTCGATATGAAAACTAATCGTTCCTTTACGAGCCGATAGGCCGTTTCGCGATCTTCCTTGTCGAATTGGCGCATCCAATCGACCAGAGCTTCGATGAAACCGGACCCCGCTGCGAAGTCTGCGTAGCTGTCGTATTTTACGACGGACATCAGGCGCAACCAATCGTATTCGTCCGTAGCCCGCACGTTATCCCATGCCATGACATCGGCGATCAAATTTAGTGCGAGGGTGTTCTTTATCATGATCTGCTCGTTGTAACTGGCTTGTCAGCCGTCGTGTGCCGATGTCTGCCTCAAATCCATCTAATTTGACACAGGTGTCTTTGGAGACGCTCTTGCGGCTTCCTCTCTCCCTGAGATTCTAGTGCATGGCACTCACTAGCGGCTAACACTCCTGCCCTTCTGTCCTTGGAACGTAACCGCGCACCAAACGTCTCGACGAAAGAAACTTTTGTCCACCAGAAAGCCCCCTCGCCCGGCGATTGCAAGCCGAGTTTTAGACCACACCTACACGTTGGTTTCCTGTGTGAGCTCGGTCCGGCCATGGGCTGACAGCGGCATCCAGCAGGAAGATGAACCCAATAGGCAACCTTCCGTTGTAGCGAACTTGCAACTGTACAGGATCTTCTTGCCCCCTTGTGACTCCAGCGCCGGGGCGCCTGTCCGCAAGTCTCCAAGTCTCCGCACTCCCTGCCCTTTCCACGCTTCCCGCTTGCGACCTCTTTCAAGGATTTCGTAGCATGTCATCGGTTCGATTCCACTCCGTGTCAAACGATGCCGACTGTTGCCGCCGCACCTGCCTGACCGGCAGTCGGCAAGTCGGGCGTCGAATCTCGGTCGCAGCCAACATGCCTCGGCCGATCGTTGTCTGAAATCCAGCTTGTGCAACTGGAAATATCCACATAGCGGAGCATCAAAAACCTAGGGGTCAATGCTTGGCGGAGAAGAAGGTTTCGTGATCCACCGTCTAAGATGATGGTGCTCCGGCGTGGCTTGAAGCAAATCCTGCTTGGCGGTGCCGTCGATTGACCCCTAGGTTTTTGATGCTCCCCAATCTTAAGGTTAGTGACGCTCGCAGAGCGGCCCTAACCTGATTGAACGAGGCTGCGGCGTTTCCTGCTCTATGGGGAAAGTGGTGCGGCGCGCGGGTCTTCGGCGGTCACGGCGTTCTGTGTCTTGGTGGTCGACGATG
>JAJEAY010000266.1 GCA_022824145.1 Rhodobacter sp.
CAAGCGCCAACGAACCGCTCTCGGTCAGCATCATAGGAACTCTCCCCACAGCCCGGTTGAGACTCGATCGGGCCGAAGTTGTCAGCGAGAAAATCGGACAACCGTCGGACAGCATGTGCCGGGAGCGGACGCGGGATGTCCAGCCGCAGGCGCATCCGCACCGGCAGTCCCTGTGATCCGTGCAATCAGTACCGAGGCGGGTTGATGGCTAGCCAAGTATATAGTTTCCTTGCCATTTCAGGGCGGAATCGTTATTTTCAGGTCATGACGCAAGAGATGCAATCAACGCTGCTGACAACGGTGAACGCGCCTTACCGGACATATATGGACGGAAGCGCGCTTGCGGCTGCGCTGTGCGCAGGTGACGTCAAATCGGGTCAGGTGAACTCGTTTTTCATGGAGACGTCCTGTGAGATCCAGCGGGCCTTCGCGAAGCTACACGGGATTCCTGAGAGCGTTCTGGTCGAGGCCGCTGAGTCCTTCGCCAACTGGTCGGGACAGGATCTCTCGCTTCTGGCATGACGCTGTCGCCCTCACGCTGGGAAAATCTTCTTGAGGAGGCTTTCGGAATAATTGCAGCCGTGGACCGGGACGGTGGCGTCCTTGATGGATAGACCTTTGGTTGCGGCACCGCGAAGATGCTACAGATCGATCATCGCGAAAGCCACGATGCCGACCCTTTTCTAGATGATCCGCAACTCCTGCCGTATGTCACGGCGACAGTCGCAGAAATTCAGTTCGACATCGGGCCAGCGACCTACAGCGGCGACGGATTGGGACATCTGAAAACTGTCTTCGACGGCATCGGCGAGATTGATTTCATTGTGGCGGATCACGTCACGGACGACTGCGTCAGAACACGGGAAATTCTCGGACGGGAAGTCCTCCTGGAAACCGTCCCGGAAATCTTCGCCAAGAAGATCACGTACCGGGGTTCCCGTATCCAGCCTCGTGACATCTTCGACATGGCGGCGGCGCGCGGAAGCGTGGATCTGTCGGACATTGAACCGCTTGCTGCGGCCTAGAAGGGGGCCGCCAAGGTGCAGGGCGCATGAAGACCATGCAGGCCCAGTACGAAACCGGACAGGAGCGACTGCGGAGGGTCGTTGCGGTCAGACGCGTACCGGCCTACCGGCCGATTTCCGCAAGGCGAGGGGCGTTGGCGTCGGCGACCCCGGAGACCCGTGAAATCAGTACCGAGGCGGCCTGGTGGCCAGCCAGGTATATAATTCCCTAACGATTGCACCGGGTCACCGTGGCTTGGGTGTGCCGCATTCCTTCGTGACGACGGAGACATTTCCGGCGACGGTTGATCTGCGGAGCCTGCGCGATCTTTCGGACGTCGAACCTTCGGCGCTGCAAAAAGTTTACAGGCCTTAATCGTAAACTGGCTGCAAGTACCCTCAATTCGCCTAAAGATAGACTTGCAATGTCCGAGAAATCACCAGTCTCCGAGCGCTTTTTGCCAAATTGCCATCGCCGCGACTGCTGCGGTATCGGCGCGCAGGATGCGTGGACCGAGGCTCACTCTTTCTACGAACTGCATTTCCGCCAGCCGCTCACGCTCGCAGTCGCTGAAACCGCCTTCAGGGCCAATTAGGATCGCCCATTTCCCTTCCCGGCCGGACTCCAGAGTTCCAGGCGCGCCGCAGAGCGCCTCATCACAAAACATAAGGCGGCGGTCTGATGGCCAAGCCCTGAGCGCGGTGTCGAGTCGCTGTAACGGACAGACTTCCGGTACGAAGGTGCCGCCACATTGCTCAATCGCCTCAATGACACGCCGCTGCAGTCGATCGTGCCGAATGCGCTCGGAATTGGTGAAGCGCGTCCGCACAGGCAGAATGCGCGAGGCGCCCATTTCAGCAGCCTTTTCAACGATGAAATCCGTCCTTGAAGACTTGATCGGAGCGAACAGCAGCCAGAGGTCCGGCGGTTGCTGTAGCGGACACGTCTGCCTTTCAACAGAAAGCGTTCCACTCTGCCGGCCTGTCCTTTCTGCGAACGCAAGGAACTCACCGTCATTGCCGTTGAACACCAGAAGTTCGCCGCCTTGGCCAAACCGCATGACATCGAACAGATAATGGATATGCTTGCGTGTCAGCGGGCAGGACTGTCCTGCCGCAAGTGGATGTTCTACATAAAGTCTGACCTTGGGAACTGTCATGGTCGGAAAGGGTATTCGGGCGATGGGCAAAATTCCAGAGACGGACACGCGGGTGAGCGATGCTGTGGACGGCAACTGGGTGGACAACCGGGCTCCCGACTGGTCGCGGCCTTTCCTGAGGCTTTCCCGTGCCGACAGGCCGATCGGAACTTGGCTGCTGCTGCTGCCTTGCTTGTGGGGTGCCCTGCTGGCTTGCCTGCATCAGGGGCGGTTTGGCTGGGCCGAAGCGTGGGTGTTGCTGGGTTGTGGAATAGGCGCCACGCTGATGCGGGGTGCGGGATGCACGTGGAATGACATAACGGACCGTGATCTGGACGGAATGGTGGCGCGCACGGCATCGCGGCCGATTCCGTCCGGACGGGTATCGGTCAAAGGTGCGTTTCTTTGGATGATTGCACAGGCATTTGCCGCTTTCGCGGTACTGGCCACCTTTGGCGGCATGGCCATTCTGCTTGGCGTCGGTTCACTTGCGCTGGTGGTGATATACCCGTTCGCCAAACGGTTTACATGGTGGCCTCAGGTGTTCCTCGGCGTGGCTTTCAACTGGGGTGCGCTTCTGGCCTGGGCTGCGGTCACGGATGGTCTGGGCTGGCCTCCCCTGATCCTGTATTTGGCGGGAATCGCTTGGACGCTGTTTTACGACACGATCTACGCGCACCAGGACAAAGAGGACGATGCGTTGGTGGGCATAAAGTCCACCGCCAGACTCTTTGGCGAGAAAACGCGCCGATTCCTGATTGTCTTCCAGTTTCTCGCTATGGGTCTCCTGGCAGTCGCCGTTATCTCGGCGATGACAGGTACATCAAGCGGTCTTGCGACCGCTGTCGCACTGTGCGGCCCGCTGGCGTTCGGTTGGCATCTGGCTTGGCAGACGGGCAAGCTTGAAATCAATGACCCCGCTGTTTGCCTGCGGCTGTTTCGGTCAAACCGGGATTCCGGTTTGATTGTTGCGATGTTTTTTGCCGCCGCTCTCTTCGCATGATTGCAGGAACGGAAATTGCCGCATATTACCGGCGGAAGTTCTGCTGACGTTGCCAGGTATGCGTTCGTTTCACTACATTTTCACCGCAATTGCCTGCATGGTGCTGATTTCGGTCGCTACCGCATTGTTGGCGGTAGGGCAGATCGAAAGGCTTGCGCGGTCCAGTGTCCGCGAGGCGCTTTCTTCCGATGGCATGGGTTGGGTGGAAGTCAGAGTCGACGGACTGCAGGTGATTCTATCCGGCACCGCACCGGATGAGGCCGCAAGGCACTTGGCGCAACGTCTCGCAGGCACTGCAGTCAATACCGCCCTGGTGATCGACGAAATGGATGTCGTGCCGGCATCGAGTGACGTCCCAACGCAGTATTCTGTCGAGTTCCTGAGCAGTGACGGGCAAATTTCGGTGATCGGCGTTGTTCCCAGTTCGCTGGACCGCGACGAGATGGCGGCGGCGATTGCCAGACTTACCAATGGCGGCGTGGTGCGGGATCTGCTTGATCACGGAGATTATCCTGTTCCGCCTGCCTGGATGGAGGCATTCGAATTCTCTCTTGAGACTCTGGGACGGCTGCCGTGGTCCAGAATCGCGGTTCAGGCCGACAGGGTGGAAGTCAAAGCGATTTCCGAGAGTCAAATAGACAAAGGAAGGTTTGAGGCAGAGCTGCGGCAGAGGGTGCCGGATGGAGTCGATCTGGTTCTGGACATTTCCGCACCGCGTCCGGTGATCGCTCCGTTCACCCTGCGTTTTCTGGTTGACGCGAACGGAGGACGGTTTGACGCATGTTCTGCCCGCAGCGAGAGCGGCAGGAAGCGTATATTGTCCGCTGCCGCTCAGGCCGGCCTGATGGGAAATGCGACCTGCCGGATTGGCCTTGGTTCACCAAGTCCGAGTTGGCCGGACGCGGTCGTGGCTGGAATCACTGCCGTTGAACGCCTTGGGGCGGGGTCGGTTACCTTTTCGGATCTCCGGGTGTCACTCGTTGCCCCGGCGGAGACCGAACAGGTGGTGTTTGAGCGTGTGATTGAAGAGTTGGACGCGGCGCTGCCTGAAATTTTCTCGCTGACCGCGATCAAATCCGACCCGCGTATCGCCGCGAGTTCGGGAGAGACGGAATCCAATGCATTGCCTGAATTTGCAGCGACAGTCAGTCCGGAAGGCTCTCTGCTGCTGCGAGGCAGGATAACCGACGAAACCCTTCGGGACACCGTCGAGGGTCTTGCGCGGGCGCTCTTCCCAAGCGTCAGCGTGCAGGCGGCGCTGCGGCTGGACGCGGGTTTGCCGCAGGGTTGGGCAAAAAAGGTATTTGCCGGTCTTGAGTCGCTATCGCTGCTGGCGGAAGGAAGCCTTTTGATACAGTCCGAATTCATCGATATCCGCGGCATCGCGCACGACCCCGGCGCCAGTGACGAAATCTCCCGGATCCTTTCGGCGGGACTGGGAGTTGCGGAGGAATTCGCAATCCAAGTCAACTATGTCGAACCTGAAAGCACCGAATCAAGCCTTCCTTCACCGGAAGAATGTGTGGCAGGCATCAACGCCATTCTCGATAGCCAGCAGATCGGCTTTGAGCCGGGGTCTTCCGAAATCGGCCATCGCAGCTTCTCGGTGATTGACCGGCTCGCGGAGGTGATGGAAGGCTGTTCCGACGTCAGGATGGAGATTGGCGGCCATACCGACAGTCAGGGCCGCGAAGAGATGAATCTTCGGCTTAGCCAAGGGCGGGCTGAAGCGGTGCTGACTGCGCTTCAGATGCGCCGCGTGCTGACTGGAAACCTGACTCCTGTCGGTTATGGCGAAACACGCCCGATAGCCGACAACGGAACCAAGGAAGGGCGCGAGGCGAACAGGCGTATCGAGTTCACACTGGTGGCCGACGGGGATGAAGCAGGGGGCACCGGGGAAGAAACCGGGGAAGAAAATGAACAGAACTGAGTTTATCGTGGTTACGGCGGTTGTACTGTTTCTGGCGATCGCTCTTGGCTGGTTCGCGCATTGGCTGATTCGAAGGTTCATCAGGGTTGATGGTTCCGAGCTCAACGAAATTGACTGGATGGCCAAGGCGCTGCAGGAGGCGGAAGAAGCGCGCGATCAGGCAGTTGAGAAAATGAACAGGCGCGAAACGGAACTGCTCAGCAAGCTTAATGAGGCAAAGGCGGAGACGCGCGCTGCAATGGAATCGCTCCGTGATCTGCGTCGAGAGTCGGACGAACTTCGTGCCTACATCGAGCGAGTCAACCAGAACCAGTAGGTCGGCCGCAATCCATTTCGGGCGACCTGCGTCAACGGTCTTCGGGCTATTCTACCGTTATGTTCCTTCCGTGCCGGAACTGAATCGGTCCCAGCGCTGGAGTGCCCGTTCATCGGTGTCTTTCGCGGCAACCCAGCCTTCGCTCTCGGCAGTCACTTCCTTTTTCCAGAAAGGCGCCCTCGACTTGAGGTAATCCATCAGAAACTCAGCCGCGGCGAATGCGTCAGCACGGTGAGAGGCGGCTGTTGCGACCATCATGATCCGTTCGCCGGGCGATAGCCGCCCGTAACGGTGGATCACAAGACTGGCCTTCAGCTTCCAGCGTGCAACCGCTTCCGCCTCGATTCCAGCAACGGCCTTTTCGGTCATGCCGGAGTAATGCTCGATCTCGATGTACCTGAGCCCGACGTTGTCATCGCGCACAATTCCTGTGAAGCTGACCTGAGCGCCGATATCTGTGCGGTTCCCGGCGAACCGGGCGAGTTCAGTGCCGAGGTCAAACGGGCCGGGCTCGATGCGGACCGCCAATTCAGCCTCCCGTCATGGGTGGAAAAAAGGCCACTTCCCTTACTCCGTCAATCGGGTCGGAGAAATCCGACAGTTCCTGATCAAGCGCGACACGCAGAGCTGACGTGTCTGCGAATGCAGCCGCATATCTGGGTTCCCGGGATCTCAGCTCATCGACAAGGTCTTCCACCGTCTCAGCCTCGGTTTCGACCGATTCCCTCGGAAGTCCGATGCGCTCGCGCACCCAGGCGAAATAGAGCACCTCCACTGTCACGTCATTCCCCTTCATTACCGAAGTGCGGCCACGCTTTGCTGAAGTAGTCCAGTCCAGTGGCAAGCGTCAGAACTGACGCAATCCAGAGCAGCACGGTGCCGCACCACCAAGACCAGTTTGCGGCCAGCGCATATGCGGAACCTACTCCGGTCGCGGTGCCTCCGTCCAGTCCGACCCCGCGCGCTGCGGCGCTGTGTTCGAATACCCCCGTGGCGAATAACGCCGTCAACGCGATCATCTGGGTGAAGGTTTTGTATTTCGCCAGATTCGTGACCGACAGTCTGCCGGTATGGTTGCCAAGAAATTCCCGCAGGCCGGAAACTGAGATCTCCCGGAAGATGATCACCGTCGCGGGCAATAGGATCCAGGGATCCATTCCCGAAAAGCCGGTGATTACCAGCAGTGCGATGACCACCATCGCTTTGTCGGCGATCGGGTCAAGCATGGCGCCGAATCTTGATTCCTGTTTCCAGAGCCGGGCAAGATAGCCATCGAAATAGTCTGTGACCGCGGCGCCTACGAACAGCAGCATGGCGAACCAATCGGCCCAAGGCCGTGCGAAATAAAGGAACATGACCACCAAACCGGGTGCGGCGAGGAGTCTGAGCGTTGTAAGAACGTTTGGGACCGTCCATTGCATGGATTCGGTTTTAGCGCGTTGGTGAGCGTCGTGGAAGGCGTCGCGAATACCAAACTGTAAGTCTGGAAGTCGCGGCACGGCGGAATGCGTTTCCAGGGCAGACTGCTCCACCATTCAGGACGGACCGCTTGATCGATGACCGACATCCTTGCGGACGGAACGCGTCACTTCGCCGTCATGTGGCTGACCTGTGACCCGTTAGCGGAAGGGAGCCGAGCAGGTGCTGGGCACCTGCGCATTCGGCGGTGCTGCAACGGCCGTTTCCGCCGCAAGGATCTTTCCATCCCGAGTCAGGGACGTCCGTTACAGCTACAAACCGGCGTCCCGGAACGGTGTCGCCGACACTGATCCGGATATTGCCGCAATCGCGAAGTCTTGTACCCGTTATCAGGTAGCGGATTGAATCCGCTCAATAGGAGATCGGGATTATCCTGCACCCGTCAGTGGAAGAAGGCGTAAATGGTCTCGGCCAGGTTGCTGGAAATGCCGTCTACCGCCTTCAGGTCGGCCAGATCAGCTTGGCTGACGGCCTTGGCGCTGCCGAAATGCTGCAGAAGCGCGCGTTTTCGGGCGGCGCCGACGCCCGGGACTTCGTCCAAAGGTGTTGCGCCAACAGCCCGGGAGCGGACCTGCCGATGCGCGCCAATGGCAAAGCGATGGGCCTCGTCACGCAGGCGCTGGATGAAATAAAGCACGGGATCGTTGTGGCGGAGCGCCATTGGCCGTGCGCCTGTCCGGTGAAACTCTTCCCTGCCTGCGTTGCGGTTCACTCCCTTGGCGACGCCGATCATGGGAATGTCCGAAACGCCAAGTTCGGCCATTGTCCCATGTGCCGCACTCACCTGCCCCGCTCCGCCGTCAATCAGCAGGAGGTCTGGCCAGGAAGAGGATTCCCGGTCTGGATCCTCCTTGAGAAGTCTCCGGAATCGGCGCGAGAGAACCTCTCTCATCATTCCAAAGTCATCGCCGGGAGAAAGCGCGCTGTCCTTTATGTTGAACTTCCGGTAATCGGATTTCAGCAGGCCGTCCCGCCCGGCGACAATCATGCCGCCGACGGCGTTCGTGCCCTGGATGTGGCTGTTGTCATAGACCTCGATTCTGTTTGGCGGGCCGTCGAGGCCGAAGGCATCGGCTATTCCGGTCAGCAGCCGTGCCTGGGTCGCGGTCTCCGCCATCTTTCGGGCCAGGCTTTCGCGCGCGTTCCTCAGGGCTCCTGCCACGAGTTCGTGCTTCTCGCCGCGCTTGGGAACGGAAATCCTCACCCGTCGGCCCGCTTTCCCGCTCAGCGCGTCCTCCATCAGGTCGGCGTCTTCGATTTCGTCGGAGAGGATCAGCTGACGCGGCGGCGGCTTGTTCGCATAGAACTGCCCGATGAATGCCTGCAGCGCTTCAGAGGCGCTTTCCGTCCCGCCTAGGCGGGGGAAGTAATCCCGATTGCCCCAGTTCTGGTTCGCGCGGATGAAGAAGACTTGAACGCATGCCTCGCCTCCGTCCATATGCAGGGCAATCACATCCGCCTCCGGCACGCTGCGCGGGTTTATCCCTTGGACTCCCTGCACCTGCGTAAGCGCGCGGATGCGATCGCGAATCGCAGCCGCGCGTTCGAACTCGAGTTTCCCGCTGGCTTCGCGCATTTCCTCAGCCATCTGCGCCTGGATGCCGGTTGTCTTTCCCTGGAGGAAGCGCTCCGCATCCTTAACCAATGCGGAATAGTCCGTTTCGCTGATTCTGCCGACGCAGGGTGCGCTGCAGCGCTTGATCTGATGGAGCAGGCAGGGACGGGTTCGGCCTTCGAAGGTCGAGTCGGTGCAGTTGCGCAGAAGGAAGATCTTCTGAAGCTGGTTCAGCGTCCTGTTCACGGCGCCTGCACTGGCGAACGGGCCGTAATAGCTTCCCTTCTCCTTCTTCGCGCCGCGGTGCTTCCTTATCTGCGGAAATGCGTGATCCATTGTGACGAGAATGTTGGGAAACGATTTGTCGTCCCGGAGCAGCACGTTGTAGCGGGGCTTGAGCTGCTTGATGAGGTTCTGCTCCAGAAGCAGAGCTTCGGTTTCGGTGCGTGTCGTGAGGAACATCATCGAAGCCGTTTCGCGAATCATCCGTTCGATTCGCGGGGAATGCCCCGTCGGCCTTGTGTATGCCGAAACCCGTGCCTGCAGATCCCGGGCTTTGCCGACATAGAGCACCCGGTTCCGGGCATCGAGCATTCTGTAAACGCCCGGTGAACCGCCCAGCGTCTTAACGTATTCCCGGATCAGTCCGTATCCGCTGGATTGGCGTTCAGTGCAGTTATGTTCAGTCAAGCGTCAACCCTCGCTTCCTGATTTGGCTGAACCGATGTGTGCCGAATGGCAAGCGAAAAGTAATCCACGGATGCTGTGGATAAACCTGGTGACAGAATTTTTGCTTTCAGGAATTTCGCTTAGATTCCATCCGCTTCCCTGAATTGCCTAAATTTTAGGCAAGTTCACAAGTCATTGATATTTTGGAATAAATTAAAATTCGCGTGTAAGCGGTTGATTTTTCCGCCTAAAATGTAACGAAATTGCTACAGTTTCGGAATCGGTGCAAAAGTCTGACGCGCCGCAGCATGGCCGTTCGCAGGGGAAAATTCTATTCCGGCCTGGAGTTCAGGACATCCGACGTGGCCCAGCCAATGTGCTGGCCACCGTCCACACACAGAAGCTGGCCTGTCACAGCAGGCGCATGCAGGAAAAATCGAAGCGCATCGACGATGTCCTGGGGATTGGCGCCGCGGCCGAGAACCGTTGAGGCACGCTGCCTCGCGAAATGATCGGCTGACTGACGATGGCCCTGCAACGTCGGTCCCGGGCCGATGGCATTGACCCGGACACGGGGTGCGAGCGCTTGGGCCGCGGTCTTTGTGAGGGTCCAAAGACCTGATTTCGCAATTGTGTAAGTCATGAATTCCGGTGTCAGTTTCCTGACCCGCTGGTCAATCATGTTGATCGCCAGCGCTTCAGCCCGAAGCTCTCCGTTTTCCTCTCTCTTCGGCGCTGGCGCCTGTGCCGCCAGTGCCTGGATGAGTACGAAGGGAGCGCGCAGGTTGGATTCGATATGCCGGTCCCAGCTTTGCCGGGTAGCGGTTCCGATGCTGTCGTATTCGAAGATCGAAGCGTTGTTGACCAGTACCGTGATCGGGCCACCGAGTGCCTCGGCTGCGGACGGAAGCAGGGCCTGTGTGGCAGATTCGTCCAGAAGATCGGCCTGAAGGGAGACTGCGCTGCGGCCCAGTTCAAGGATCTCCGAAACAGCCCTGTCAGCGGGCGTGCTGTAATGATGGACGGCGACGTTGAACCCTTCCTGCGCCAGCGCTCGGGCCATGGCGCGTCCCAGCCGCGCGCCGGCGCCGGTCACCAATGCGTTAGGTGTCTGCATACGGCCTGCGTCCGTGGCACTGTTCAGGAGTCATGTGAGCACAATCATAACATAGGCAATATACAGCGTGAACAGGACAGCTCCTGTGATCCTGGAAATCCTGTACCCGGCGAGCACGAAGGGCGCGAGGAACAGCGATGCGGCAAGCATGACCCATAGGTCGAATTCAAGGAACGAAGGTTCGATCGGAACAGCGCCAAGCAGCGATGAGACGCCGATGATTGCCAGCAGGTTGAAAATGTTGGAACCGATCACGTTGCCAAGGATGACGTCGGCACGGCGCCGAATGGCCGCAACTGCCGTCGTGGCGAGTTCCGGAAGCGAAGTGCCTACCGCCACCAGCGTAAGCCCGATGGCGGATTCACTGATCCCCAAGGTGCCCGCTATGCTCACAGCGCCGTCCACGAGCAGACCGGCCCCGAACGGAAGTCCGACGAGGGCGAAAGCCATCAGCAGGGCGAGTCTGACCGGGGACATTGACGGATCGGCGCCTTTGACATCGCCGGGCTCGCTGTGAGGGTCACGCAGCTGGCTCCGCGCCTGCCGTATCTGGTCGAAAGTCACTGCGGCCAGGAATCCCAGTAGAATTATGCCATGCATCCAGGTCAATGGGCCAAGTAAACAGAGCGCAATGAACAGAAAGGTGGCAACCGCCATGAAAAGGTAAGACCGGCCGGTTCCGGAAATCCGGGTGTCGATTCCTGAGATCAGCGCCGGCAGTCCAAGGACCAGGAGTACATTGGAAATGTTCGAACCCACCACGTTGCCAAGCGCAATGCCGGGCACTCCGTCAAGAACGGCGCGGGCCGATATAAACATTTCCGGAGCCGATGTGCCGAAGCTGACGACCGTCAGGCTTACGATCAATGCGGGGATTCGCAGGCGGATGGATAGGTTTACGGCTCCGCGGACAAGCGCATCGCCAGCCACAAGCAGAATTGCCAGGCCAAGAGCGGCATAGGCGAAATCCAATTGGTCAGCCCTTGCCGCAGTGGCACGGGCCTTTACCGAACATGTGTCGACCGCAGCGCGGACATCTGCGCCAACCGAGGCTGCGGTGTCCCGTCCTTCCTGGAAGCCTTAGCCGTCCGAGCATCGCAAGTACTGCCATGACCGCCAGGAAAAGGATGATGATCTTGACAATCACAGGCCGAACCGCCCGTAATGAATGCGTTCTTCCGCAACGCTGACAGCGTCTTCGATCAATCGTCCGCCGAGACGCTGGAACAGCCCGCGCTTCGGTCCATATTGCAGGAAGCGGACTTTTGCCCCGAAGATTTCCTTCATCTTCGGAACGACATGGCCGATTCCGTCCGCGAGGCCCATATCCACCGAAGAACTGCCTACCCAGACGTCGCCGGTAAACAGTTCCGCGCTGTCGTTCAGCCGGGAACCCCGTGCTGACCTGACATGTTCAATGAACGTATCGTGGATCTGGGCCTGCCAGCCTTTGAGTTTCGTCACATCTTCCTGCCGCTCGGGTCGGAAGGGATCAAGCATCGACTTGGACTCGCCGGCGGTATGCACCCGGCGCTCGATTCCAAATTTCCCGATGAAGTCCTGCAATCCGAAAGTCGCGTAGATGACGCCGATCGATCCGACGATCGAACCGGCGTCGACCCAGATTTCGTCGGCGGCGCAAGCCAGCCAGTAGCCGCCGGACGCCGCGACATCCTCGACAAAGGCGTAGACCTTGATGTTCCGTTCGCTGGCCAGCCGGCGGATGCGCGAAGTGATGAGGCTTGACTGGGCCACGCTTCCGCCTGGAGAGTTGATGACGAGGGCCACGGCGGAAGGCTTTCCCTTGCGGAACGCCCGCTCGATCATCGGTGCGAGGTCCGAATCGCTGAGGGTGCCGCCCCGTTTGCTGCTGGCGATCACGCCGGTAAGCCGGATCACCGCGACACAGGGGCTCCTTCTGAATCTTGATGGGATTGGAAATTTCATGGGGTGGATTTAGTGGCGTGGAGGCCGGAGGGCAAGGCCGAACCCTGCACCGCAGCCGCAGTTGTTTCGTTCTGCCGGGTGGTGCGGCTCTGCAGCGCAGCATATTCGGGAGCCGTGACCGACGCCTGAGCCGAAGTTTCAGGTTTGCGGGAACAGCGAAGAGTCAGTTAAAGTCATTGCGCGGACGGCAGGTTGAAGTGGGAAATCCGGCGCTGCTACTCTCAGCTCTCACCGAGCCCGGATGGGTTGGGAGAATTGTTCATTCAATGCTCTCTCGAACCGACCCGGTCAGTCCTTGAGTCTCCATCCCGTCCTGAATATCCACCAGACAAGGCCGAGGCAGACGCCAGTGAAACCGAGAATCGCCACCAGACTGATTCCGGGCGAAACGTCGGCAAGGCCGAAGAATGCCCAGCGGAAACCCGAAACCAGATAGATCACCGGATTGAACAGGGCGACTGTCTGCCATGTGGACGGAAGCATGGAGACCGAGAAGAACGCACCGCCGAGGAATACCAATGGCGTAATGACCAGAAGCGGGATCAGCTGGAGTTCCTCGAAATCCTTTGCCCATATGCCGACGATGAAACCGAAGAGGCTGAAGGAAAGGCAGGTGAGCACAAGGAAGGCCAGCATCCAGATCGGGTGCAGGATCTGCAGCGGAACGAACAGGAAGGCGGTCGCCAGAATGATCAGGCCGATTATCAGCGATTTCGTTGCGGCCGCGCAGACATAGCCTATCACGATCTCAATAAAGCTGAGCGGCGCGGAAAGCAGTTCATAGACCGTGCCCGTGAACTTGGGAAGATAGATTGCGAAGCTCGCGTTGGAGACCGACTGCATTGTCACAGACAGCATGATCAGTCCAGGCACAATGAATGCGCCGTAGCTGATGCCATCGACCTCGGAGATGCGGCTGCCGATGGCAGTTCCGAAGACGACGAAGTAGAGCGACGTCGAAATGACCGGCGAAATGATCGACTGCCAGATCGTGCGCCATGTGCGGGCCATCTCGAACCTGTAGATGGCGAGGATTGCGTGCCAGTTCATGCGGCATCCTTAACAAGGTCGACGAAAATGTCCTCAAGGCTTGACTGCCGCGTCTGGACGTCACGCAGAACAAGGCCCGCCGCCGAAATAGCGGAGAGCAACGCGGTGATTCCCGGGCGTTTCCCGGCCATTGAGACGTAGGAAAAGACCAGCGAATGCTCGTCATGCCCTCGCCTGAGGCCATATCCGGCGAGGCTCTCAGGGATTTCACCGACGGGTTCCTGCAGTTCGATGATCATTTCCTTCTTGCCCATTCTGCGCATCAATGCATCTGTCTCTTCAACAAGCAGAATCTCGCCCTTTGAGATGACTCCGACCCGGTCTGAGATGGCCTCCGCCTCTTCTATGTAATGGGTGGTCAGTATGATCGTGGTGCCCCGTTCCTTGAGGCTGCGGACCGTTCGCCACATGTCCTTGCGCAGCTCCACATCGACGCCAGCCGTTGGCTCGTCAAGAAAGAGCACTTTTGGCTCATGGGCCAGCGCCTTTCCAATCAGTACGCGGCGCTTCATGCCGCCGGAGAGCCCGAACACCTGATCATCGCGTCTGTCCCAGAGCGAGAGCGTCTTCAGAATCTCTTCGATGAAAGCATCGCTGCGCGGAAGGCCGAACAGTCCGCGTGACAGGCGAAGGGTGTTTCCGACCCGTTCGAACGGTTCGAGACTGACTTCCTGCGGCACGATTCCCACGAGTTGCCGCGCGGCGCGGTAATCGGTGACCACATCATGGCCGCCAACCTTTATCGAGCCGGAAGTCATGGTTGAAATTCCGCAGATCACTGAAATCAAAGTAGTTTTTCCGGCACCGTTTGGCCCGAGAAGGGCGAGAATCTCGCCCTCCTCGATCTGGAGTGACACGCCCTTGAGAGCGTCGGTCCCACCTGAATAGGTCTTGCGCACGTCACGCAGTTCGATCATCGGGGCCATGGCGGATATCCTGTTGGCTGGCAGCTTCCGGTTCGGAGTTCGAAGGCTTTTCCGCGGGTTGGCGGACCTCGGCGGTCAGTCCATGACATCGATTTCCATCTACCGCAATGAATTCCGGTCCGGGGTTTATGGGGCGGTCCTTCAATGCAGGGAGATTTGATTGGTGACAGGAGAAGCCTGGCGGTTCGTGCTTCGGTGACGGCGCTTAACCTCGGCCGATATAAGGCATTTTGGTTGCCATTACGGTCATGAACTGGACATTCGCCTGCAACGGCAGCTCCGCCATGTGGAGGACGGACTCCGCGACATGGCGTACATCCATCGTCTCCGGCTCTGGCAGTCCGGCTGACCGTGCCCGTTCGCACTGCTGCTCAACCATAGGCGTCCGTGCGTTGCCGATGTCAATCTGCCCACAGGCGATGTTGAACGGCCTTCCGTCAAGGCTCAGTGAACGCGTCATGCCTGTGATCGCGTGCTTTGTGGATGTGTAGCAGACCGACCCGTCTCTTGGGACATGGGCGCTGATGGATCCGTTGTTGATGATTCGCCCGCCCTGCGGTTCCTGCCCGCGCATGGCCGAGAACGCCTGCCGCGCGCATAGGAACATTCCGTTCAGATTGACGTTCACCACGTCCATCCAGGTCTCCACAGGCACTTCATCGATTGGGGCCGCCACGCCGAAGATGCCTGCGTTGTTGAACAGAACGTCAAGCCTGCCCGCTGTGCGCCTGAACCGCGCAAACGCGTTTTCCACGGCGCTTGGGTCAGTCACGTCCGCCGGAAGAACGACGACATTGTCCTGTGCCAGCGCAAGTTCCGCCAGCGCTTCGGTCCGTCGCGCAAGGGCGCCGACGGTCCAGCCTTTCTTCAGGAACAGTTCGGCCGTCGCGCGTCCAACTCCGCTTGACGCTCCCGTAATCAGGATTGCTCCACTCATTGTTCCGCCTCCTGGGCTGTTAGTGTCAGGGCCGTTGGCTCCGTCCTTAAATCATCAACCGTCAGTGCCGCTGCCGGCTTTGCAAGAGCATATCTTGTTACCCAGACCAGCCTTTCCTGCGCTCTGGTGATTGCAACATATGCCAGCCGCTTCCACAAGGGCAGGCCCGACTCGACCCGTTCCGATCGTGCCGCCGCCCAGATGTCCGGAGCGAAGACCTGCACGATCGGCCACTGCGAACCCTGCGCCTTGTGAATGGTGACTGCAGCGCCGTGCAGAAACGTGGCACCCATTCGGGCCGCTATGGGTATGTACGGTTCCTCTCGATCGGGATCTTCGATCTTCACAATGGAGGAAACACCGGTTCGGGGATCCTCTGCGCCCAGCACATGTACGCGTGAGAATCCCGGCCGTTTCCCAAGGCCGAGATAGATCACCTGGGCTCCCTTGATCAGTCCGCGCGCCTCCAGCTCTATTCTCCGGCGGCGGTGCTTCAGCGGCAGCTCGACTCCGTCGCAGATCAGGGGCTCCCCCGGAAGAAGGCTGTCAGGCGGGGCGCCATGCGCGCCTCTGAATGCGCGAATCAGGCGCACACGGGTTGCGTTCCTCCAGACAAGAACCGGCGACCGTGCCATCAGGTCGGTGCTTGCGCGCGGGCTGACCGAAACACGGTCATCTAAACGCGCGGCCTCCGCGATCCGGTTTTCGAAGTCCTCGAATCCGAGACTGTCGTCGTTCAGGGCATGCGCGAGATCAAGGATGGGATTTCCCGCAGCCTGCCGGTGTATGCGGGAAAGTCCCAACCTGCGTGACCGGTCTAGCCGGTCAAACACCATCTCGCCGGATTCGCCGACAGGCGCGAGCTGCGCCGGGTCGCCGAACAGGACGAGCGTCGGAAATATTTTCCGAAGATCCTCGAGTCCGGCCTCGTCCAGCATGGACGCCTCGTCGACGAATCCGATGTCCAGGGGGTCGTCGCGCCGCGTCCAGCCGGTTATGAAATCCGATCCGCGCAGGCCAGCGGTAGCCAAGGCGCCCGGAACCGATTTGTGGGCTTTGTAGAATTCCCGGGCACGGTCGAGCGCCGCGTCAGTCAGCCCGGGGACTGCGGGCCGATTGCCGCCCGACGCCAGCCACTCAGCGACCTTTTCGTATTCCGGGTCATAGACTGGTGTGTACAGGATGCGATGGATTGTTGTCGCGGGAACGCCGCTGCCCCGCAGAACGCTGGCTGCCTTGTTTGTGGGAGCGAGTATCGAAAGCGTTCGTTTTTTCTTCCAGCTTTTGCTTTGGTAATCGCCCGTGACGGTCTGGACGCCGACGTCATCCAGCGCATGGAATATGCGCGAAAGCAGCATTGTCTTGCCTGATCCGGCGCGCCCAAGGACAGCCATGACATTCGGCCGTCGCTTTCGCGCTGGCTTGAGTCTGCCGCTCTGAACGTCCACGCCCGCTTCACGAAGCAGTTCGAATACGCGGTCGCAGGCCTCCGCCTGGTCTTTTGAGAACTGCACTTCGGTCAAAGCCATGGCCTGACTTTATGCCGTCATCAAGGGATTAGAAACTGCGTTCCCTTCTCGGATCATGCCAAGCGACCGAGCGTCTCTGGGCAACGGAGGCCGGAGATGTCCGCTTCATCCCGTACTGCTGGCTTCAAGCGCATCCTCCAGCGTGCGAAGTCCGGTTTTCGGCGACTGAACCAGAACCGCCATGTTTCCGGGTCTGTGCTCGTTGCGGCGCATCTTCACATGCGCGGCGGGTATTTCCGCCCATGGGAACACTTCCGACATGCACGGATCCAGCCGGCGTTCGACCATCAGTCTGTTCGCTGCCGCTGCCTGCTTCAGATGCGCGAAGTGGCTGCCCTGCACCCGTTTCTGGTGCATCCACAGATAACGCGCATCCAGCGTCAGATTGTACCCGGTCGTGCCTGCGCAGATGACGACCATTCCGCCTTTCTTCACGACAAACGTGGAAACCGGAAAGGTTGACTCGCCTGGATGTTCAAACACCATGTCGACGTTGACGCCTTTGCCGGTGATGTCCCAGATCGCTTTGCCGAACCTGCGGACTTCGCTGAACCAGCGGCGGTATTCCTCGGTGTTCACCTCCGGAAGCTGGCCCCAGCAGCTGAAATCACGCCGGTTGATCACGCCCCTGGCGCCAAGGTCCATTACGAAGTCGCGTTTGCTTTCATCGGAGATAACCCCGATGGCGTTGCCTCCCGCTGTGTTGACAAGCTGGATGGCGTAGGATCCCAAGCCTCCCGACGCACCCCAGACGAGCACGTTCTGACCCGGTTTCAGTTCATGCGGATGGTGGCCGAACAGCATTCTGTAAGCTGTGGCCAGCGTAAGCGTGTAACAGGCGCTCTCCTCCCATGTCAGATGCCGTGGGCGATCCATGAGCTGCTGGGCCTGTACGCAGGTGAACTGGGCGAACGATCCATCGGGCGTTTCGTAACCCCAGATCCGTTGGCTGGACGACAGCATCGGGTCGCCACCGTTGCATTCCTCATCGTCGCCATCGTCCTGGTTGCAGTGGATCACGACCTCGTCGCCCACTTTCCAGCTCTTTACCTTGCGGCCGACAGCCCAGACGATGCCCGATGCGTCCGATCCGGCGATGTGGTAATCGGCCTTGTGGACGTCAAATGGACTGATGGGAATGCCGAGACCCGCCCACACGCCGTTGTAGTTGACGCCGGCGGCCATCACGAGCACCAGCACTTCATGGCTGTCCGGTTTCGGGACGTCGACGACTTCCAGCTTCATTGCCTGGTCCGGTTCGCCGTGCCGCTCGCGGCGGATCGCCCAGGCATGCATTTTTTCAGGTACGTAACCCATTGGCGGCATTTCGCCGACCGCGTAGAGTTCCTGTTCCGGCGCTTCGTATGTTGCCGGAAGAGGATTCTGATCGGGTGCCATGGCGCTCTCTCCTTGGTCCATCTGCGTTGCCGCACCGCAGAATCGGGGCGGGACTTGCGAGTCGCATTAAGTGCGGTCGGGTAACATTGCAACCGATCAGGCGCTGATTTTGAAATTTTATGTCATTCCGGATTCGTTGAGACGGAAGAAGCTCTGCTGCATTGCCGCATACAGCGCCTGCACTCACCGGTTCGGGGCCCGTTCCGGAGCGGTTGCTGCTGCATGCAAACAGTAACGGGCCTGCGTGCGTCTTTCCTCAGCCGGGATTCGATTCGGGTCAAGGTTTGGTAAGTTGGTCGAATCCAGCCTCCACGGCGCCTGTGCTTGCACCAAGCACAGACGGTTGGGCTTCAGTTTGTTTTGGCGGGTGCTGATCGGTTGGTTCGGCTTTCGGTCCGCCATCAAGGACGAACTGGCAGGATCATGAAGGTTGAGCCAGAACCATGAAGCCCTCCGGCCATTCAACGCGGAAACGCACGATTCGGCTTTCAGTGATAAGTGCGTTAAAATAGGAGGTTATGCGGGCACCGATGCGAGCGGCGCTGCGGTCGCCACTTCGCTCAGGCGCTCAGCGCTGCGCTGTTGCCGACGGTTTGTCTGCATGATGGCGATTGCCGGACTTTGGCGATGACGGGCGTTGACGAGAGATCGGCGCAGGCATTCAAATGCTCCTCTGATACCGCATCCAATCAGGGCCGTCCGCAGCGTGGCTGACCGGCGGGCGGCAGAATTCACTGGCATTGCCGTCATTGGACGCCGCTTGCGCCGAACACCTGGTCCAATGCCGCTGCGCCGATCCTTGGGCCGTGACTTCGTGAGGGATGTATCCCAAATTCCGGCATGGGCTTCCGGGCCGGGTTGCGTCACGGGAATTCCGCTTCGGCATCGAACCCATTTTTGAATCGCTGAATTCTGCAATGCAGCACATTGACAGCGCCACAAAATTCCAAGTATCACGCCTCAAACGTAATTAAATTGCCGAACCGACAAGCCGAGGCATCGCATGACCGAAACACACCGTGACCGTCCGTGGCTCTTTCGTACCTATGCCGGACACTCCACCGCGAAAGCCTCGAACGAATTGTTCCGCAGCAATCTGGCGAACGGCCAGACGGGCCTGTCTGTCGCATTCGATCTGCCGACCCAGACCGGCTACGACAGCGACCATGAACTTGCGCGGGGCGAGGTCGGCAAGGTGGGGGTTCCGATCGCCCATCTAGGCGACATGCGCGCTCTCTTCGACCAAATTCCTCTCGACAGAGCGAACACTTCGATGACGATCAATGCCACGGCCCCTTGGCTGCTCGCACTCTACATTGCCGTTGCCGAAGAGCAGGGCGCCGATGTGAGTGCGCTTCAGGGAACGGTCCAGAACGACATCATCAAGGAATACCTTTCCCGCGGAACCTATGTCTGTCCGCCGCGGCCGAGCCTGCGCATGGTTACCGATATCGTGGCATATACCTGCGAACACCTTCCCCGCTGGAATCCAATGAACGTCTGCAGCTACCATCTGCAGGAAGCAGGCGCGACGCCGGAACAGGAACTCGCCTTCGCATTGGCAACCGCGACTGCCGTTCTTGACGACCTCAAAGGGAAGGTCGCGTCCGAGCGATTTCCGGAAATGGTTGGCAGAATCTCCTTTTTCGTAAATGCGGGCATCCGGTTTGTCACCGAGATGTGCAAAATGCGCGCGTTTGTCGAGCTCTGGGACGAGATCGCCAGTGACCGCTATGGAATTGAAGACCCCAGGCTCCGGAGATTCCGGTACGGCGTTCAGGTCAACTCACTCGGCCTTACCGAGCAGCAGCCGGAAAACAACGTTTCCCGAATTCTTATCGAAATGCTCGCGGTCACGCTGTCAAAGAACGCGCGTGCCCGTGCGGTCCAGCTCCCGGCCTGGAACGAGGCGCTTGGCCTGCCGAGACCTTGGGACCAGCAATGGTCGCTCAGAATGCAGCAGATCCTCGCTTACGAGACCGACCTTCTTGAATACGGTGATCTGTTCGACGGAAGCCAGGCTGTGGCAGGAAAGGTCGAGGAGCTCAAGGAAGGCGCCCGCGGGGAGCTTGCGCAGATTGATGCGATGGGTGGTGCGATAGAGGCGATCGGTTACATGAAACGCCAGCTTGTGGAATCAAACTCCGCAAGGATTGCGAAGATAGAGGCAGGGGAGACAACGGTAGTCGGCGTCAACCGGTTCACCGGCGGGGAACGGTCACCGCTTCCCAGCGGTCCGGAGGCGATTATCGTGACCGACCCGAAGGCGGAATCGGAGCAGATCGCGCGACTTGATGAATGGCGCGCATCCCGGAACGGCGTCGCTGTCCACAAGGCTCTGGAGGCGTTGCGATGCGCTGCCGCCAGCGGCGGAAATCTCATGCCGCCGAGCATCGCCGCGGCAAAGGCCGGCGTGACCACAGGTGAATGGGGAGACGTCGTCCGCGAAGCCTTCGGGCTGTATCGCGCACCGACCGGGGTGTCCGCGAGTCCATCGAACCGTATCGAGAATCTTGACCGGATCCGCACCGCCGTTGACACCGCCTCCCGCCGCCTCGGCCGCCGCCTCAGACTGCTTGTCGGAAAACCGGGTCTTGACGGCCATTCAAACGGCGCCGAGCAGATTGCGGCCCGTGCCCGCGACTGTGGAATCGAGATTGATTACGAAGGGATCCGCCTGACGCCGAGCGAAATTGTTTCCTCCTGCAAGGCAGACCCGCCACACGTTCTTGGACTGTCCATCCTTTCGGGAAGCCATATTCACCTAATGGAAGAACTGATGGAACGGCTCAGGGATGCCGATCTGGACCATATTCCGGTGATTGTTGGGGGAATCGTTCCAGAGGAGGACGCAAATCGCCTTCTCGCCCTTGGCGTCGCAAAAGTTTACACTCCAAAAGACTTCGATCTTACACGGATTATGTTCGATATCGTCGAACTGGCGGAGCCTCAGCCGGTCGCCGCCGAGTGACAGAAGCAGCGACTGAGGCGGAATCCGCTGACGCGGCTGAGCTGACGGAAGTCAGCCGCTAGAGCAGGCCAAAGTGCTCCCCATCACCCCGGCCCTGCGAAAAACAGACCACCGGTTCCGCGCCTCGAAAAGTCGATGAATGTGCATACGAACGGTGGTGCAGTTCCTGAACGGATATGCTCTGTTGGGAATGGCGGAAACGGCATAGGGAGAGCTGGCTGAATGACCATCCATATCGGAGCGGGCAAAGGCGACATCGCCGAGACAGTGCTTTTGCCCGGAGATCCTTACAGAGCGAAATGGGCTGCGGAGAAGTTTCTGGATTCCCCGAAGAAAGTGAATGAAGTCAGAGGTATGCTTGGCTATACAGGAACGTGGAACGGTCATCGCGTAACCGTTCACGGTTCTGGAATGGGCATGCCGAGCCTAAGCATCTACGTCAACGAGCTCATGCGTGACTATGGTGCAAGAACCCTGATTCGAATCGGTTCCACCGGTGCGATGCAGCCGAACGTCCGTCTTCGGGATATTGTGCTGGCGATGACCGCGTCTTCGGTCTCGACTCCATCCTCCACGATCTTCAGAAGCCTGAATTTCGCTCCATGCGCCGACTGGGGTCTGTTGCAGGCCGCCGCAGTGTCTGCGGAGAAACATGGCTTCCGGACGCATATCGGCGGAATTTATTCCTCAGACACGTTTTATGACGAGCGCGACGACATTCTGGAGCAGATGGTGCGGCATGGAATTCTTGCGGTCGAGATGGAAACCGCGGAACTTTACACTCTTGCCGCACGTCATCATGCCCGGGCACTGTCGGTTCTGACGGTTTCAGATCATCTGCAGACCCGTGAGCAACTTCACTCCGAAGACCGCGAGAGATCCTTTGGCGACATGGTGCTGGTCGCACTTGAGGCGGCGTTCTCCTGAATTCCGTGTCCGCGCGAATATCCGTTGGGTAGTGGCGGACTCCAGTTCTCCGGGCTTTCGCCGGCCGATGCGAACACCTCCACGAGCAAAGGGTGGCAGGTCGCCTCGTCGCTGGAATGTGTGGATGAGCAGTCTCCGCCGGGACACGCGCTCAGCGCTCCCAGCAGATCGATTTCGGCTAAGAACTCAATATAGTCTCCGCGCCGTGCCGGGCTGGCCTTCATGAAATACTGTCCGGTGTCTCGGGTGAAACCAGTGCACATGAACACGTTGAGAACGTCGTGAACATGCAGTTCGGCTTGCTGGACCGGGAGTCCTGTTTCATTCGCGAGGGCGCGGGCGAGGTTCGAATGGCAGCAATGGTGATACTCGTTCCCCGACAGCAGATGCTGGGTATAGGGATCACAACGCGTACCGATCACATCGTGCACACCGCCGCCAAACATGTCGAAACCGTACCAATCAAGGGTATCGTGAACGATCGTCGCCATCGGCCGCAGATAGGGTAGGCAGGACCAGAGTCGGTCGCCAGTATCGAGATGCGTGCCATGCAGCGCGCGGGTCTTGCCCGAATAGAAATGCTCGGAAAGGTTGTTCGCCGACCAGAGATTGAGATCGCCGACCTGGGTGCCCTCCATGCAGGAAATGCGAAAGAACTGTCCTGCCGCCACGCGGAATGCACCGCCGTCGCGGGGCGCAACGATTCGCTCCCCGATCTTTTCGGCCGCGGTTCTGGCTATTCTATAGGCGGCTATGTCTGGAGTCTGCAGAGCGTCGCTCCCGTAGACGATGACGGGTTTGACGGAACGGCGAACTTCGGCGTCATCGGGTTTTCCCGACATGGCGGTGTCCCTGGTCTGGCATTGACTGACTGTCTGTGTTATCGCCCCGCTGAGTTCGGGTGACAAGGTTGCAGAACGGATTCAGGACGCAGTAGGCATCGAAATCCGGCAATGCGGCTATGGTTACGGGGGCACATCAGGCATCGGGCTGGAAACTGTCCGCCTTCTGAGGAATTCTGGCCTCAAGGCAGCGGCCGCCGATCTGCTTGGGCTGGTGCTGGAGAAATTGGCCGCGGAACCAGGCGACATGCCGGCCGTTCCAACAGAAGTAGCGGATCTGGAGCAGTTCCAGGAACTGAAAACGCAGGTCCAGAACGGACTCGGGCCGATTCATGTGCCGTAAGCTTTAGGAAAGGATCTGGTTTCATCCGTGGTGGATCCCCGGCCGCGGATCAACCGCACGGAATGACTGGCTTGGGAAATCCAAGAGGGCATAAGGCGCGGTCGTTCCAGCCAAGCGATGGGCAACAGCCAGCACCAATGATGGATTCACATTAGCTTCCGCGCTTCATCGTCTCGACGGAAAGTATCGTCGGAAGATGGCGTGCGATTTCGGTCCAGGTCTCGCCCTCGTCGGTGCTGGCAAAGACCGATCCAGTGTTTGTGCCGAAATACACACCTGCAGGGTCGGCGGAATCAACAGCCATTGCCTGGCGAAGGACTGTGAAAAAGCAGTTGCGTTCCGGAAGGCCACTCCTTTTCGCGGTCCAGCTGACACCGCCGTCACTGGTTTTCCAGACTGCGGCGGACGCGCCCGGCGGAAAGCGGCCTTGGGAGTCGCCGTTGAGTGGAACAACCCAGACGGTTCCCGGATCCCTCGGGTGAACGGCAATCGGAAATCCAAAGGTCGACGGAAGTCCTTCTGTGATGTCGTGCCAGCTTCGTCCGCCGTCGGGACTGCGGTAAACCCCGTGATGGTTCTGCTGATAGAGCAGGTCGCCGGTGACAATGGGCGCCCGCATCATATTGTGGACACAGTGGCCGGTTTCGCCGTCTCTTGGCCCCGCAGGATGGTCGTGATGCTGGCACGCGTCGGCGTTAGCTAGCCTGTTGCGTCGTTCCCAACTCGTGCCGCCGTCCTCGGTAGCAAACACGCCGGCGGCCGAGATTCCGATCCACATTCTTTCTGCATTCATGGGGTCTGGGACGATTGTGTGCAGCACCAGCCCTGCCGCGCCCGGGTTCCAGTCTTCGCGTGACGGGTGGTTGGCCAGCCCCTCCACACGTTCCCACTTCTTGCCGCCATCGGCGCTGCAGTAGAGCGCGGCGGGTTTCGCCCCGGCCCAAAGCGTTCCATGGGAATATCCGAGCGACCAAATCGCTTTGGCCTCTCCCGTGAATGGGGCATCCACCGGTTCCCAGTTGAACATCTCGGCGACGTCTGGATCGCTTGCCGCCCATTCGTCCATCTCGCCCGTGGCCAGTTTCGAGAGTGACCAGGTTTCGCCGCCATCGTCAGTCCGCCAGACGCCTGCGCCGTTCCAGTCGCCACCACCTCCAGCCCAAATGACGCGTGTTTCGGGATCGCCGACGACATGGTTGATTGGCCAACCTTCGCAATGCGGACCGCTCAATGACCACTCCGCCCGGTCCTTGCATGAGGAGAGAAAAAACGCCCCTTTGGTGGTCCCTATCATTACGGTCGTCCGGTCCGACATTTTTTCTCGCGCTCCTCGAATTCGTCACGCGAAATTAGCACGGAGTCAGACCCGAAACAAAGGGTCCCATTGGAAACAGTAAGTTTAATGCGCAGTGGCTGCCCGGGTAAATCGAGGATCTCGGAGCCGTTGGAGAAGTGGGACGAAGCGCTAGGACCACGGCCGCAAGATGTAAAGGCGGTGGGATCGGACAGTTTTTTTTCGGCTCGGCCAGCCGCGCCAGGGTCTTGCGCCGCCCTCAGAGCAGGATTACCCTCGAGCCCGCTGCAACCGATGCCGGTTCCTGTGCGGAGTCTCCGTACCGGAGAGGCAGAAGGCGCTGCCGCCCCGACGGAAGGGCAGGGTGTTGCGTCTCAGATTGGAAGTGGGGAGACAACGCGAATCCGGTTGAATGCGTTCTACCGTCATGATCCGATGACGAAATACAACAGAACACGTTCGTTTGTGCGTATAGCACTCGTATGAACGCAGATGGAAATGGATTGCTGTCGAAAATGACTGATCGATTGTATGACTGCCTAGACACCTTCGAAATGCGCATCGCAATTGCGCAGAATAAGCTAGGTGTCTCCCAGCCAAATTTGTCACAAGCGTTCGGAATCTCGCTTCGCACCTACCAAAACAATGATCTGGGCAAACGCACAATACCGGTCGCAGCGCGGGCTGATCTGAACCGCAGACCCGACGTGTACCCGAACTGGATTCTCGTGGATGTTGAAGATGTCCGGTTGAAGCATGATTTGGCGGCACCGGAGGAATTCGAAGTCGCGCAGGACAAGTACTTATCCGGTTTCGGAACAGAGCTTAAGACCGAACAGCGCAGAGCGATTGCTGTGCACTGGCAACGATCCGTTCTGGAAGGGAAGGAAATCGCAATGTGTGACGTCCACACTTGGACAGAACTATCGAGAGAATAACGAATGGAACTTAAGCAAACTGAGGCGTCGCAGCGCTACCAACTAGCGGCTACCGAGCAGATGCAGGCCGATATCGGCCGCCATTCGCACCCGGTGATGACAATCGCGTGCGTCAGTTCATTAACCTGCCCAATGACCTGTGGCTCGGTGTGCATTTTCTGGAGTGAAGCGAGCATGCCCTCACTTCCCCAGCTGGCCACCGCACTGTCTGTCTGCACAATCGCCTTGACGACCCCGGCCTTCGTGCGCTGGCAGTCGGAATCGAAGCCCATTTCTGTCGTCGCCTACACTCGTAGGAAGCAATCAACGCCACTACGACAGAGACCGAATGAAAATTATAAACGACTTAAGCTAAACCTGTCGCTGGGCTGACCATCGAACGCTAGACAGGGCTGGAGGCCAAAATGGACTGGAACGACATCGTAGGTGTAAGGGAAACCAGGTTAGTTGACGTCGAACTTCTGAACTTCGACAAAAACAATCCGCGTTTTACACCTGACAAGCGCCCAGACGAAGATTCTGATCGTGCAATTGTGGCTGAGTTGGCAAGAACGGCGGACCTGTCCGAGCTGGTTCAATCTATTGGAACAAGTGGTTATATCAATATTGAGCCCCTCGTGGTTGTCGTACGCCAGAACGAGTTGGTGGTGCTTGAAGGAAATAGGAGGCTAGCAGCGATAAAAGCCCTTAGGAATGAGGAGCTGGCTCGCCATGCGAAACTAAGCACACCGGAACTTACTACAGATATTCTAGAAACGATGAAGAACATCCTGGTTTACCGCGTCGAGCAAGAAGAGGATGCACGGGAGTTAATCGGTTTCAAGCACATCAATGGCCCCCAAGCTTGGGATGCTTTTGCAAAGGCAAAATTCGCTGCCAGATGGCTGGACTCCCAAGCTGGTCTAGCAGAACCACTTCGGCTATATGAGATAGCTAACCGAATGGGTGACAAACACGCGACAATCCATCGGATGGTCACTGCCTACTACGTCTTGATGCAGGCTGAGCGGCTCGAAATATTTCATTTAGATGACAGGTATAAGCGAGCCTTCAGCTTCTCGCACCTGTATACCGGATTGTCTTATGGAGAGTTCACAGATTACCTCGGAATGCCGCGGCCGCGAAGAGATCAAAACCCTCCCAAAAACCCTGTCAGCCCGGAGTACCACGACAAACTTCGTTATGTCCTGATTTGGCTCTACGGCTCAAAAGAGCGTGAAATCCAGCCCGTTGTGCGTAGCCAAAACCCTGACCTTGGTCGAGTGAGGGAAGTGCTGAAGTCCAAACCTGGAACCGAGGTATTAGAGCAAACCAGCCACCTTGGAGACGCGCTGATTATGGCGACTCCTAAGGACCGCCGTTTTTCAACACATATTGTTGAAGCAAATGGACAGCTTCGGCTCGCGCTAGAGACCTTAGATGGCTTTGATCCTGAGTCCCAGTCTGCGCTTCAAGAGATTGTCGCCTCGGCTTTCAAACGCGTGCGATTAATTAAGTCCACCGTTGATAGCCAGATGTCTGAGTTCGAAGGGAGCATCGTAAACTGAAATGGTAAGTGAACCCGTTGTGACGCCTGGCCTAAACTCCAAGGATCATGAATTAGTGGATTGGTTGGAGCTTACTGCCTTTTTCAACGAGTTTCGAACGGTGAGGCTTGATGAACTCCACGCAGCGCTCGAAGAGCAGTTTGAGATGGTGGAAGACGATGATTCGCATGAAGTCCTCGATGAATTTGGTGGTAACAATGATGGCGACATTGCCAGAATTGACGCAGAAAAGGAAAAAATTCGAGAGCTCATTGAAAACGAGGTCGATTTCCGGATCAAAGATTGCGAGGATGCGTATCCTTTTTATCTCGGAGCGGATGCCGAGGAACTGGTCTTAATGGATAACTGGCAGGACGATCAGTATACACCATATTTGATCTATCTGATTACCGCCCACTTGACCAGAGACAGCCTTTTCGATTTCGAAGTTGCCAATGATTTGATCCAACGGCTGAGGAATCGCGTCTTTCAGGTTCTTTCGACATTCGCTATGGCCGGTTTGGCAAATGGAAGCGCCGCTAGCATTGGATGGCCGCGAACCGACAAAGCTGACATCATCACAACTTTGAAGAGGGCTGAAGCGCGAGGCGCTGGCTTTCTGACCAAGGAGAAACCGGGGCCTTACACGCCGCCCAACGAAAAGGACGGGGGCATCGATGTGATCGCGTGGCAATTTGACGTTCGGCCTCCTCCAATTCTGTTCTATTTTGCTCAGGTGGCTAGCGGTCACAATTGGACGGAAAAGTCAGTGTCAGATCACTCAAAGTTGTTTGCGAGAAACTATATGGATGACGCCCATCGGGGTAATGTGGGTTACGCAACGCTTCTGCCTTTCCGGGTGGCTGACGAGATTCAATGGAAGAATCAGCATATGATTCATGGTGTGCTGCTGGATCGTACACGACTACCAAAATTTGCTGTAATTGGGCAGGCGCTTGCGAGATCGGGCGTAGAAATGGACGAATCAGAAAACATGCCTCAAGTTCTAGATTGGTTGAGTGACTTTCGCGCAGAGGCGCTTGCTTGGAAGTAACTCGCTGCAATGAGCGATTCGTTTTTTCGGCGCTTCGATTGCGAGCTATAGTCTAAGAAACGTGTGAGCATTTTCTGATTTGTACAGGTGTCGAATAAACGCTACATCACGGTGGGTGCGGTTCCGTTCCTGACAGCCTAGTTTGCTAGAGTATCGGATGGGTTCACGTGTTTTGCCTCACTCATGCCATAAAGATAAAGGCGGTCGCCCACTTTGACTTAACGGCGATCAAAGAGAGACAATTAGCCGTTGGCTTTTGATTTACGTCGCAAAACAAAGATGATAAAGCGTCGGTATTCGAAAGTTGAATCCGATTTCTGTTTTGGTAAGTCAGAGGGGATGGTTGCCAAGCGTTCGACAATGAGCCGCACATCCAGCTTCGACTTTCCACGTTGGTCGTGGCCTCCGAAAGGTTCCAAGTTAACACAGCATTCCAACTGGATCGTGTGGTTCATTTAGAACGTCGAAAATCCGATGTCCGAATCATAAAAGGTGTCGGAGAAAACCAGTTACGAAGTCGAGGTGAAAATACCAGTCCGGCATGTCCAGCCGCACATGCGCAGCGTTGCTGCAATACGATCCGGCCTGTGGAGCATTGCGTGCAAAGCTGAATAGATTCGTAAGTCGGCATCGTTGAGCGTGACAACATCGGCATCTCCGTTCGCTAGCTGCAATAGTGCTGCCGCACCGCAAAAGCAGTAGGCATGAGTGCACCTCGGACGGATGGCGACATCAATTCACAGGTCAACTTTCTGCGCAGCGCGAGACCGGTGGTCAGACCTTCGGTCAGTTCACTTCTCGAAACTCTGGAGATGTTCCGCAAGGTGCTTGGAAAAATGCAGGATCTCCATGCGATGCTGCTCCTGCTTGCGAACCCAAAGCGCGATGTCTCTCCGGATCTCGGGGAATTCTGACTGGACAATACGGGCGCCGCCAAGGTCACCAAGCAGCCCGATGAGCCTTTCCGGCAACGCGACCAGGGCATCTGTCGTCTTCAGCAGATGCAGAGGAATCATTAAGTCGCCGGATATCGAAATATTCTGTTTCCTCGGTTCAATCCCCAGAAACCTGAACAGTTCGGACTCCGTGCCGTGGATGCCAGCGCGCGCCCCGGCAATCACCCATCGTGCCCTTTCGAGTTTTTCTTTTGTCGCGGCCACGCCTTGTCGTGCAAGTTCCGATCGGGCACCCGCGACGATAACCAGCCTGTCAGGGAAAACCACATTCTGTGTGAGGCTCCCTTCGTGAAGCCGCAGCTGTGACGGCGCGAGAACGACATCCAGGCGGTTGTCAATCAGCCGCCTGATCAATGGTGCAGCGGAAGCGCTGAAGACGAGAAGCGCATATGGCCATGTGCCACGGAGCGATTTCTCAACAAGACCGGGGATGATCGTTGCCGCCAGAAAAGGGCCTACACCAAGACGCAGATCCGAGACAATTCCCTCCCGCCATTGCCTGAGGGCGTCGTCCGCGGCATCGGCTTCTGCCAGTATCGAGCGCCCTCGCTCCGCCAGCCGTTCACCGAGATCCGTTGCAATGACACCATAGCTTTCGCGGATGAGAACGGGCGCTCCCACTCGGTCCTCAATGATCTTTATGCTGCGGCTAAGCGTAGGCTGGGTGACATTGAGCCGTTTGGCGGCCCGGTTGATCGAGCCAAGATCAATCGCGACAGCAAGTTGGGTCAGAAGGCGCGGATCCATGGCTATACAGATTCCTATAACGGGCTTTGGTTTTCTGATTTTATTTTTATCCACCGAACCTGCAAGCTATGCACACTGAAAATTGGGAGGATTCCATTAAAACGCTTCGAATGGCGGCGATTGCCGCCGCATTTGCAACAGCGTCGCTGACATTTGCGCAGGCTGACACCCTTAAGGCCGAAGGTGGCTCGGCAGCGGGTCTGAGTGCGCTTGTTCCACAGCTTCTCTCCAAATACGCGGCGCCTGACCACGAAATCCGGGTAAACGTTGACCAGACCCTTACACGAGCCGCGCTGAAGGTTGCGACCGGTGCAATTGACATGGCCAGCACGCCAGCCGGCGCGTTCTCGCGCATGCAGGTTGGCAAAGGGCCTTACAGGGATCTTGGACAGCAGGCGATCGATGCCTCCGGGAATATCCGGTCGCTGTTTTCCTTTCTGGGCGGGCACATCCACGTCATGACCTATGAAGACAGCGGAATCGAAAGCTGGGAAGACATAAAGGGCAAGCGCGTGTTCGTTGGGCCTCCCGCAGGATCGGCTTCGGCCCAGACGACAAAGCTGATTGAGTCGATCACCGGGTTAAAGGCAAACGAAGACTATGAAGCGATCAAACTCGCATGGTCCGCGGCAAGCCAGGCGTTCGAGGATGGCAAGTTCGACGTCTTCATGCGCACGGGAACCATGGGGTCGGCGGCAGTCGACCAATACGGCGCAGCCAAGAAATTCCGCCTGCTCGGCATTCCCGAAGACGTCATCGGCACCGATGCCTGGAACGATTACCTGAGCACTCCCGGCTACGCTGCGGACACGCTCCCGGCAGGGTCGTATTCCAACCAGGTCAACAACGATGAAGACCTGCTGGCCACGGCCTATGTGATGTTCCTGAGCGTCAACAAGGACATGGATGATGACATCGCCTACCAGTTGACCAAGGCAATGTTCGAGAATCTCGACGATGCGCATTCGGTCAATCAGGGCCTGATGCCACTGACGCTGGACAATGCCTTCGTGTCGCTTGCGGCGCCCCTGCATCCGGGCGCAATTCGCTATTATGACGAAATGGGTGTGTCGATCCCTGACAGTCTTCGCGGCGGTTCCTAAGGCAGATACGCACTGGGCCGGGCCAAATGCCCGGCCCTTCATCCGTCCCGTTTCCAAACTCCTGGAGGCTTGTCATGGCCTCGTCGAACAGTTCCCCACGTCCGCTCAGGGAAAGCGTTCTATTGACCATTGGCTTCTGCTTCGCGGTCCTGGGGTTTCTCAATGCAGTGCCGGATCTGGGGCCGTTGCCTTCGATCGGAGTCATTCCGGCAGCCGACCTCCATCCAACGGTCTTTGCCAGCGGGTTCATCATTTCCTTTCTTGCTGTCTCGCGGTTTTCAGGTGGAGCAGACGAAATCCTGAAGACCGTCTTCAACGCGGTCTTGGTATGTGTTGGCCTCTACGCGCTTTGGTCCTTCAACGTTGCCGTCACGCGGATCGAAAACGTCGGACTCTTCTTCTTCAGGGATTTCCACGCATGGATGACGGTGACCGGCTGCGTGATCATACTGTATTTCTGCTGGCGGATCTGGGGACTGCCGCTTGCTGTCGTCGGAACTCTGGCCCTTCTCTATTTTTTCTTCGGCGAGCATCTGCCCGGAATACTCGGCCATGCCGGCATGGATTTCGTCCAGGATACGCCGGCCGAGCTCTGGTACAACACGGGCGACGGGGTCATGGGCAATATCCTGGCGATCCTCGTGAACACCGTTTTTCCGTTCATCATCATGGGCGCGGTGCTTGAGGGAACCGGTGGCGGCGCCTCGATGATCAAACTGAGTTTCCACGCCATGCGGCGGTTTCGAGGCGGCCCCGCGCATGCTGCGATCATGGCGTCGTCTCTCTTCGGCACAGTGTCCGGTTCGGCCGTTGCGAACGTGGTCGGAACAGGTGTCATCACCATCCCGATGATTAAAAGACGCGGTTTTCGCCCGACATTCGCCGGTGGCGTCGAAGCGACAGCGTCGACGGGCGGTCAGATCATGCCGCCGATCATGGGGGCAGCCGCTCTCGTAATGGCCGACTTCATTTCGATCGACTATCTCATCATCATCGTTGCGGCGATCGTTCCTGCCGCTGCATACTACGCATCGCTCTTCACGACGGTGGTGTTCGAAGCCCGCTCTCTCGGTGTCGAGGCAACGCCCGAAGCGGAGTTTGACCCGATCACGGTCCAGGACTGGATCAGCCTTATTCTGGTCATTGTTCCGATCTCGATTGTTGTCATCGCGCTCATTATGGGCTTTTCGGCCGCAGGCTCGGCGATGATCGCGCTGAGCGTGCTTCTCGTCCTGAGTTTTCTGAATCCCGAGATGCGCAGGAAACCGATTCTTGTTGCCGAGAGCTTTGCGAGGGGCGGTGTGACCTTCGGCCGTCTGCTGATGGCCATTGGCACTGTCAGCATCATTATTGCCGTACTTGGGGCCACGGGACTGCCGCTGGAATTCGCAAAGGTCATCAGTAGCAACGCCGGCCAGAACCTGCTTCTCGCCCTGATCTTTGCCGCTGTTGCCGCGCTTGTATTGGGTATGGGAATGCCCACGCTGCCAGCATACCTTACGATCATCATCATCCTCGGGCCATCGCTTACCAGTCTTGGGTTGACCGACCTGACGGCGCACTTCTTCGTATTCTATTTCGGAGTGGCTTCGGCAATCACGCCGCCTGTTGCCATGGCAGCCTTTGCCGCCGCCTCGATTTCAGGGGGCGGTGCAATCGGGACGGCGGTTCAGGCAACCCGGATTGGTATCGTTATCTTCGCGATTCCGTTCTTCTTCGCCTTCAACCCCCAAATGCTGATCGTGGCCGAGGCTGGCGGTGTCTTCGCAGTTGGCGGGTTTGTGTTCCTTCTGCTTCGCCTGGCGCTGCTCATCTACATGCTTGCGTCCGCTGCCTCGCGGTTTGACCGGGGCAGGATGCCTGTATGGGAAGCCGTCGCACGGGCGGCAGCCGGACTCCTGCTGATCCAACCGTCCGTGATGGTCAGCTGCGTTGCGGTTCTGGCCTCTCTTGGCCTGATCGCGCTGCACTACGGTGTTCCAGGCCGGAAAGGGGCCGCAGCATGAGCAAGCGGCCCAACATCATCTACTTCATGACGGACCAGCATCGGGCGGACTGGCTCGGATGTGCCGGTCACCCGGTCGTGAAAACACCGAACATCGACGGCATCGCTGCTCGGGGAATCCGGTTCACCAACTTCTATGTGACGTCTCCCGTCTGCATGCCGAACAGGGGCGCCATCTTCACGGGCAGATACCCGTCGGTGAATGGCGTCCGTCACAACGGTCTGCCCCTTCCAGCGGATGCCAATACTTTCGTCGATGTACTGCGCGCCGGAGGATACCACACCGCCTCGATCGGAAAGAGCCATTTCCAGCCGTTCACGAACCGCCCGATCAAGCGCGAAGACGAGGGCCATGTCGCGAATCCGGATGTCCCCGAAGCCCGCAAGCCAAACGGCATGAAGTACGCAAGCGAGCATCCCGATACTTACAAAGGAACCGAATATCACGTTCTTCCGGTCCCGTACTACGGATTTGACCACGTTCGGATGGTAACCAACCACAGCGATGAATGCGGTGGACATTACCTGCAATGGCTTCGGCGCCAGACCAGTGAGTGGGCCTGCCTGAGGGACCGCAGGAACCAGCTGCCGCACAACTATACGAACCCGCAGGCATTCCGCACGCGAGTGCCCGAGGAACTCTATCCAACGTTCTATATCCGAGATGAGGCGCGGGCCTTCCTGAAATCGCGTGCGGGAGAAGACGATCCGTTCTTCGCTTTCATCTCGTTTCCGGATCCGCACCACCCGTTCACTCCTCCGGGAAAATACTGGGATATGTATGATCCCGACGACTTCCGGATCGATCTTCCTTATCGCGCGCACAAAAACCCGCCGCCGCAGCTTCGCGAATGGAAACGGCTCATGGACGAGGGCATAACTCCATCGAATCCGCAGCAGGCATTCATGGCCTCCGAGCGGCAGATCAGGGAAGCAATGGCGCTTACTGCGGGGATGGTCACCATGATCGACGATGCGGTGGGAGACATCCTTCAAACGCTGGACGCTTCCGGTCTTGCCGAGGATACCATCGTGATCTTCAACTCGGATCATGGTGATTATATGGGTGCGTTTTCGCTTCTGCTGAAAGGCCCGTTCCCGCACAGTTCGATCAACCGCGTACCGTTCATCTGGGCCGACCCGCACAGGGACGGCGGGCGGGTGGCTGACGGATTGGCCACCTCAATCGACATCGGGCCGACATTGCTCGAACGCTGTGGCATGCTTCCCTATTACGGAATGCAGGGCAGGCCATTTCTGGATCAGCTGGACGGAGGTCGACCCGCCCGCAAAGCCGTTCTGATCGAGCACGAGGAGAACAAGCTTTATCCCGGCTTCGAAAAACGCCCGAACATGCGGAACCTCGTCACGCCCTCGCACCGGATGACGGTCTACAAGGGGCTTGAGTTCGGGGAGCTTTACAACCTTCGTGCCGACCCGGAAGAGACCCTTAACCTCTGGGATGCCCCGCAGGCGGCAGCCGACAAGGCCGAAATGATGTTCGCCCTGAACCAGGCCATGCTTGACGCAATCGCGCATGGACCCCGGCCCGAGAGGTATGCATGAGCAGGGAACTCAGGAATTTCGTAGCTGGGCGATGGGTCGGTTCGGGCAGGACGTTCGACAAAACCAGCCCGTTCGACGGCGCCCGCGTGGCGGTTGTTCACGAGGCGAGCGCAGATCTGGTTGATGAGGCGGTCAATTGCGGCCACGACGTTTCGATAGGAAGCGATGCCTCCCTTTGGGGTGATCTTCCAATGAGGCAGCGGCTGGCAGTGATCCATGATCTTGCCGACAGGTTGAAAGCGCGTGCCGGAGATCTGGTCGAAGCCGAAGTCGCCGACACAGGCCGCAGCTACTGGCAGGCGTCGATCTTTGACGGCGCCCGTTCCGCGCGGCTGTTTCGGATATTTGCAGATGCAGCGGCATCTCTGGAAAACCGCAGCATGCGGTTCTCAGGCGAGATGGAATTCGAGGGCATGTGGTACACCACGCGGCGACCAAAGGGGGTCATCGCGTGCATCTGCCCCTGGAACGTGCCGCTTCTCATGGCATGCATGAAAGTCGCGCCCGTCTTGGTGATGGGCAATTCGGCCGTTTTGAAGCCGTCCGAAGAGACCCCGTCCTCTGCGGCGGTACTGGCAGAGGTGATTGCCGACTCTGATGTCCCAGACGGCGCTTTCAGCCTCGTGCACGGCTTCGGGGCCGGTTCGGCGGGCGAGTTCCTGACTGCGCATCCGAAAGTGGACGCCATCACCTTTACTGGCGAAAGCGGCACGGGTTCGGCAATCATGAAAGCGGCGGCAAACGGATTGCGGGAAGTCTCGCTGGAGCTTGGCGGGAAGAACGCTGCACTTGTCTTCGAGGACGCGCGCATGGATGCCGTTGCCGATGGCATGGCCAGGTCCGCCTTTTTCAACTGCGGCCAGATCTGCTTCTGTACCGAGCGCGCCTACGTCCACCGCACGCGCTTCCACGAATTTGTAGAGATGATGGCAGGGATCGCAAACGGGATCATCATCGGCGAACGGAACCACAACGGGTTCAGCATCGGCCCGCTGATCAGCCACGGGCACCGTGACAAGGTCCGGGCGCTACTGGACACCGTACCGGCACATGGCGGCGAATTCGTTGCCGGTGGCGGAATCCCGTCATTCGGAGACGAACGCGACAACGGGGCCTTCATTCAGCCAACGGTCGCCATCGGGTCACCTGAGGACTCGCCCTTTGCAAAGCAGGAAGTTTTCGATCCGGTTCTGCATGTTGCGCCGTTTGACGACGACGAAGAAGCCATCGCCCTTGCAAATGATACCCGGTACGGACTCGCAGCCTGTATCTGGACCGAGAACCTTAGCCGCGCCCATCGTGTCGCTCCGAAGGTCCGCGTCGGCCATGCCTGGATCAACTCCTGGCAAATCCGCGATCTGCTGAGCCCGCTCACCTGTGCAAAGGCTTCGGGAGTCGGCGATCAAGGCGGGCGGCTGAGTCTTGAGTTTGCATCGCTGCCGCAGACCGTAACCGCCAGAATCTTTGAAGAAGATCCCGCATGACTGAGATGGTGTCGGCCGGAGAGGCTATTCTGCGTTCTCTGAAATCGAATGGGGTGGAAAAGCTCTTCATAAATCCCGGGTCGGACTTCGCGCCGATCATCGAAGCCTATGCCAGGACCGGTGGGTCCGGCATACCCGAAGCCATAGCTGCAGCGCATGAAAATGTCGTGGTGACGATGGCGCATGGCTACTATCTTGCAACCGGGAAAATGGCGGCTGCTGCGGTGCATGTGAATGTGGGCCTTGCAAATGCTGCGATGGGGCTGCTGAACGCGCGCTCCGACGACGTACCGATCTTCATGATTTCCGGGCGCAATCCGTTGACCGAAGGCAGCCGCATGGGCAGCCGCCGCACGCCGATCCAGTACGGACAGGAGATGTTCGACCAGACGGGCATAGTGCGGGAAGCCGTGAAATGGGACTATGAACTGCGTTATGCCGAAAACGCCGCTGACCTGGTTTCGCGAGGCTGTTCAATTGCCATGACGGAGCCCAGGGGCGCTGTCTATATGGCGCTGCCGCGAGAGCCGCTTTGCGAAGAAACCGGAATGCCGGGTGCGCCTTGCCAGGTGGCGCCGTCCACAGCACATCCCGACCCGAAGGCAATTGCGGAGGCGGCGGCCAAGCTGGCGGCAGCGAGGTTCCCGCTCGTCATCTGCTCGAGAGGCGATTTGGATGGCGCGGTCAGTTCTGAACTGATGGCGATGGCTGAAGAGAACTCGTTTGCGGTGAGCGAAGTCTTCGTTACCCGCAACGTTTTGCCAACGCACTGGAAAAACGGAGTGGGCGGCAACGTCGCGGAGCACCTTCCGGAGGCTGACGTAGTGTTGGTTGTCGATGCTTCGGTCGCATGGATCGAAGCCAAGGCCAGCCCGGCTCCAGGCGCTGAGGTGATCCATCTCGGCCCCGACCCTCTGTTTGCCCGCATGCCGGTCCGCGGATACAGGACGACGCGGGCCATCCAATGCAATGCGGCCCAAGGGATCAAGGCCCTGCGGGCCGCTCTTCCCGGCAGGCGGAATCCGGAACGGCAGGCGGGCATTGAGGCACGCCATGCCAGATTCCGCGCCCGCATGTCGTCGAAGATCGAAGAATGCACCGGCGGGCTTGCTAACAAACCTTTGATCGCCAGTTGCATTTCCGATGTTCTGGGCGACGGGGCGGTATTCGCCGAGCGGGGCGGGCCGCTTCCCTTATACAGCGTCGCCGGACCGAACCAGTGGTTTGGCAACACGCAAGCCGGAGGTCTCGGTTGGGGATTGCCGGCTGCT
This sequence comes from Rhodobacter sp., assembly GCA_022824145.1. Lineage (GTDB taxonomy): Bacteria > Pseudomonadota > Alphaproteobacteria > Rhodobacterales > Rhodobacteraceae > JAPOUP01. The sequence continues at coordinate 37,030 of JAJEAY010000266.1, forward strand.
CTCGGCTACCAGCTTGGAAATCGCGGCAAACTGACGGTCTGCGTGATCGGTGACGGATCATATATGTTCGCAAACCCGATCGCGTGCCATCAGGTGGCGGCCGCCCAGCAGCTGCCGGTGCTCACGGTAGTCTTGAACAACGGCTCCTGGGATGCGGTGCGCATATCGACCCTCGACATCTATCCCGATGGCGAAGCCGCCAAAGCGAACCATGTGCCGATGGTTCCCTTCGTGCCGAGCCCTGCATATGGCGAAATCGCGGGCGCTGCCGGCTGCTGTTTCGAGACCGTGGGACTGGCCGAGGATGTGCCCGCCGCGTTGGAGCGCGCACTCAAGGTAATTCGTGATGAACGGCGTCAGGTTCTGCTCGACGTGAAAATCGGGATGGATGACGGCGAAAAGTAGGTGCGGGAACCGGAAACAGAAGACGCTGCATTCGGAAATGCGCATCGCGACCTGATGCGCGCGCGGCGATTTTGCCGCGAATGGACCATTCGGGGCAACAAGATGGGACATGGCACACCGAGCGCATGCCATGAAGCAGGATGCGGAAGACAACAGGGAGGAAAGAATGCCAAGTCTGAACGATGAGATCAGGAAACACGCCAATCCGGTCGAGATGCTTAGAAACAGCAAGGCCGGGATGTACGTCTATCCTGTCGTTGCGCCCGAATTTCAGAACTGGCGGGTCGAACAGGCGGCGTGGCGTGACAAGGCTGTTCTGTTCGACCAGTCGCATCACATGGACGAAGTGATCGTTGAAGGTCCGCAGGCCGAAGAGTTTCTTGCCTTCCATGGCATCAACAGCTTCGCCAATTTCGGCCTCAACCGGGCCAAGCACTATGTGCCGGTCACTCCGAATGGCCACGTGATCGGAGACCACATCGTCTTCCGCGAACATGACGACAGGTTCGTTCTCGTAGGACGCGCACCGACCTCGAACTGGCTGATGTTTGCAGCTGCCTGGGGTAAATGGAATGTGCGGCTGCGGTACGATCCTCGTTCTCCCAGCCGTCCTGACGGGGAACGTGTTCTGCGCGAACACTACCGCTATCAGATTCAGGGCCCCGACGCGCCGAAGGTCATCGAGAAGATGAACGGCGGACCCATCCCTGAAATCAGGTTCTTCCATGTCGACTGGATCAATGTCGGCTCCAGGCGCGTTCAGGCCCTGCGCCACGGCATGTCCGGAGCGCCCGGTCTGGAAATCTGGGGGCCCTACAGGGACAAGCACTACATCCACTCGACGATTCTCGAAGCAGCGCGGGATGCAGGCGTTGACCTGGTTCAGTGCGGAAGCCGCGCCTATGCCACGAATACGCTGGAGTCCGGATGGATTCCGTCGCCTCTGCCGGGCATCTACACCGGTGATGGCATGCTCGCCGACTACCGTGACTGGCTCGGAGCCGACAGCTACGAGGCAGCCTGCGCGATTGGCGGATCCTTCGTTTCCGGCAATATTGAGGATTACTATGTCAACCCGTTCGAACTCGGATACGGATTCTACATCGGATGGAAAAAGAGCGACTTCATCGGCAAGGACGCGCTTGCGTCAATGAAGGACGCACCCACCAACCGAAAGAAGGTCACGTTCGAGTGGAATCGGGAGGACGTCCTCAACGTGATCGCTTCGGCTTTTGAGGACGGATCACCATTCAAATGGATCGATTTTCCGATGGTGAACTACGCCTCAGCCAGCGCGGACATGCTGCTGAAGGACGACAGAATGGTTGGGATGAGCATGTTCACCAGCTACAGCTGGAACGAACGCCGCGTGCTGTCTTTGGGTGTGGTCGACCAGGAAATCGAGGTAGGGGATGTGCTGACGTTGAAGTGGGGCGAACCGGAACCGACGCAGAAAACCTCGACCGAGCCGCATCGTCAGGCTGACATTCGGGTGAGGGTGTCGCCGACTCCTTTTTCCAAGGAGGCGCGCGAAAACTACGCGGAGAGCTGGCGAACCAGACGTGCGTGAAACCGTTGACAGCAGGATCCGTGCCGGGAATGCGCTACGCCCGGCGCGGCAGTTGGTTCATTGATCCGGGTCTTGCGAACCCGTGTGCGCATGGACGGTGCGTTGACTGAATTCGTGCAGGCGGGTTTGGGCCATTCGCATTGTGAATCAGCACACAAATCGACCCTCGAGGCGGGATGGTCGGCGTAGAGAGAGACTGCAGGAGTCCGTGTGGCGCGATGCTCCCCAAGCAGATCGGGCGAGCGCAGGAGCCGTATCTCTTTCGAGGATGTCGTCACCGTACAAGAAGTTCTGAACATGACGTTCCTGCCAATGAACATGCACCATGTCGCCAACGAACTCGAAACACCTCTGGACCACAAACTTCTGTTTGGTGGGCCGCTGCTGGTCCAGGCTCAAGAGGAAGGTCTCAGGCTGTTAGCCGTGGACAGGAGTCTTTTCGATAATCCGTTTTCAACTGCAACGCATGAGCTTGGATAACGGGTTCTCTTTTTCTCAGCCATGTGCGGTCCCAGCACATCTGAGGGCGTCGGCTCATGGCAAGCTTTTGAAAAAAAGAAAAATTTCCGACGCGTTGTTTGAAGAGATTTGCCGCTAGGTTAGTATTTTCTTTTCGGGTCACGGAATCCGAGAAGACGGAGGCGATGCAGTGAAATGGAAACGGCCATAGGCGGGCAGGATTTGCCCGCGTTGCCGTGAATAACAGCCCCGACTCTTGGGCGAGGGCAGGCGGCGGGCCGGACGTCTGGATTCCTGCCTGCCCGCATTCGCAAGATGTGCGTCGGCGGGCGGTAAATCAAGGGACGGACGGATGGACCTATTGCCCTGTCGTCGCGTGGCCGC
>JAJEAY010000117.1 GCA_022824145.1 Rhodobacter sp.
CCATGACCCGTGGATAGCGCCTGAACGCTATGCTGTCAAATGCGGATTCCGAACCGGGAAGGAGACGTCCAGCGGGCCGGAAGCCCGGCATTCAGGCCAAGGAAGCGCACGCGCCCGGACGGGGGGGGGTGAGCAGTTACGTTCCAAGGACAAAAGCGGCGTCGACACCGGTGCTCACATTGAGTGCGCGAAGCTCTCGGCCGTCCGCAGCAAGCAGTTTGCCCCAAAACGATATGAGATCATTGAGTTGTCGATTGTAGCGATTGACGCTGCGTTCACGAGAGAAATCCGTTGCTGCAGCACGATTCTCATCCGTGATACCATCGATAAGGATCCGCGGCTCAAAGGCGAACCACAATTTGTCGTCCGCCCACTCAAGCCGCGCTGCGATGCCTTCTCGCCACGTTAGATCGGTTCCCTGCGGCACGGTGCCCGACAGGCTGCCGACAATGCGTTCGAGATCATCCCATTTGTGGTCGGTCGAATCGACAGGTGCAAAATAGTCGAAGTTCCGACGGCGTTTCAGCGCGAGGCGGTGTTCTTTCGCAAGCGCCTGAGAGAGCGCCTGCTTCAGCAATCCGCGTTCCTGATTGTCGTAGCGGAGGCGGCGCGTTTCGAGTTCGTGCAGATCGAATTCCTTGATGGACACGTGGGAGAGAGCAGCGCGCACGTCGCTATCTGTGCCGAATGCAAGGACGCCCTTGGCAGACCGCGTCGCCAATACGTCCACGCCTGCTGCGCTGATTGCCTCGGATACCTCTTTGTGCCCACCGATGTCGCACTCAACACGCCGACAGATCGTTGGCAGTGATTTCACTTCCAGTCCATTCAACCGAATGACCGGATAGTCGCGATTACTTGTGATGCGCGGCGGTGATGACACGACTGAGCGCTCGGAGGCGAATTCGTCGAGTTTATTAGTATCCAATTCCGGAACAAGACGAACGAGATCCCGGAGCGCTTCGTCGAAATTCTCAATTCGGACAAGTCCGCCGTCCACACCCATGTCTGCCGCGGTAGTGAGAAAACTACGCACTCTGTCCGACGGATCATCCTCACCACGATGGAGCCAGAACAGGCCGCCTGGAAACGGCGATACATGCTCCAACGCTTCTTCCAACGCTCTCATGATTGAGTCATCCCGCCCACTGTAACCAGCGATGACCAAGCCAGAACGTGCGCATGTACCGACAAGAAGGTCTCGCAATATTGCGTCCTGCTGTCGAAGCTCGTCGCCCGTGTTCTTCAGACGTCGAGAACGAAAGTCGCCATGCAGTTTGATCTCTGCGGGCCAGCGTTCGTCATTGATCGTTTGCCGCCCTAGGTCCGGCGCATCAAGGGCGACGGTGGTCAGATTGCCAGTTCCTCCAAACACTCTTGCACAACCATCGGCAACGAGCGGATCAAAGTTGGTCGTCCAGATGAGTTTGGTATGGCCCGCTTTCATCAGTGTCGCCAGTGCCACGTGTCCATAGGATGGTTTGGCGCCGCTGACTTTGGCGCCGATATATGTCCGCCGATCCGCCTCGCTCGGATAGACTGCCTCGAACAGTGCCGCATATTCTTCCGGCGAGTCGGCTTCAGGAAAAGCTTCCTGGCTGGCGATGAAATCCTGAAGCTGCCATCGAACGGTTGGATTGGAAAGATCGGCGACCGTCTTCGGAGCAATGCGCCGTTGGCTGATGTAGAGCTGCTGCTTGAACTCCCAGATCATATCCCAAGCGGTCGGGATTCCTGCCGATGCGGAGGCGCCCGCTCCGAGAAGCCACATTAGGCGTCCGGACCGCATCGAAAAGCGACGGGCGAAATCATCAGATGCCAAGGTGGGATAGGTCTTTTCGCTCATGACTTTACCCACACGCCTTGCCATGCTTGGAATTCCGACAGGAGCACCTGATATCTGGCGAAGTTGCCATCATGCAGATCAAGCATCCATGTCTTGAGTCAAGGGCGGATTCAACCGTTTTCCGCAGTTTCCGGGGATCCAGCTCCAGGCTTTGCACTGTTTTCCACATACCGGTGTCACGCAGGCATACCAAAGCCGTCCAGCGGCGGTGTCGTGATTGGCTCGTCTGACTCGCTCCGGGCCTTACGGGCCGCTACGTGACGCGGGCCGCCCAAGCGTCAGTCGGTGGTGATCTCCGTCAGGTCCTCCCACATGGAACTACGAAGACCTCCGGGGCCAAGCTGCCGGCACTGTGGAGTGCCTCCTGTACCCTTGCTGACCCCAAACGGACCGAAGCTGCACATATGGTCTTCTTGAAGATCAGAACGCTTAAGACAGAAGCATTGGCACCGTCCTTTCGCTGATCTGGGTTCGGACCTATGCACCTCCCGCAGGCAAAGATGCCCGGTCCCAGATCAGCAAAGGTCAAGGTTGTTAATTCAGTCCCCATGTCTAGCCGTCCCAATTCTGAAGGTTTAAGGCGCGAAACGCCTTTTCTTAAGGTTCTCCTGAAAGGGTAACCTTAGAACCTTGGAATAAGAAAGGAGGCGCTTCGCTCCTTCCTTCCGATTTTCCCGGTTTCCAAGTGAGGTTTCGAGGCGAGTCCCGACCCCGTACGGCGTGATCAGCCTTGCTTCCGTTCGGAACTTTTTGTGGCATGATTGCAGCCGACAGATAGAGGACCGCCGCCCGTGACCTTCGATGCCGAACGGCTCCAGGATTTCGCTGCAATGACCGAAGGCTCCCCGCCTGCGGTCTTCGTTGGGCGCGAGGACGTCCTAAGCGACATCGAAAAGGCAGGTCGCTTGGCGTGGAATGACAGGGGCCCGCACGGCGCACCCAAGAGCACCCGCATCATCCAAGGGGCACCCGGGGCTGGCAAGATCTCGATCTTGGCCGAACTGGTCAAGCGGTCCGCCGAGCGCGACGGCGCATCCGGACAATCCCGCGTCGTGACCCTGTCGAGCGACCTTCTAATGGGCGACTTTCCGAAAGCGATCCGGATGATCGCCGCGACCGCCGGGATGCCGCGGGACCGGTGGCACAACCTCTCCGGCTCGCTGCGTTTCGGCGTAGATGCGCTCCTGGCCGGCGCCGCCGACTAGGTGTCCTGGGCCAGGGATCCGAACCAAGCCCCGCGGACACTCCATGCGCTCGCGGACCGTTTTGCTCCCGCAAGGTAGCAGGCACCCGTCATCGTCGCCGTCGACGAGGCGCAACGGATGTCCGGCCCGTCTCATGAGCTCCATACGCTGTTCCTGCAGGGGATCCATGACGCGAGTGCGGACCTTCCGCTGAGTCTCGTGCTCGCTGGCTTGGGAGACACTTGGAGTGCGGCGCATGAGATGGGCATGACGCACGGCACAACAATCCATGAGATCGGCGGGCTGTGCGCAAGGGATTGCGCCACGCTGATGTGGGGCTTCTGCCTGCATTTCGGGATCGACCCGGCGGGCCACGAGACGCGTCTCGCCGCGCCCTGCGAGGGCTGGCCGCGCCAACTGCATTTCGCGATGCAGGCGCTCTCCGAGGAGACGCTGCGCTGCGGGGGTGATCTCTCACGCGTCGACTGGGCCGCGGCCGAGGCCTCGGCGGCGGAGAGCCGCATGCGCTACTGCGGCGACCAGAAAAGCGATGAGATGAAGAGGTCCGCCGTCCTGACCGCCGCCGTCCTAGGCAAGCAGGCGCGGGAAACGATTCCGAAATAGCGCGGCGAACCGCCGGAATCACGCCGTTCTATGCAGCCGTCGACACAGGAATGCTGTACAGTGCGAATGCTGGCGTTTCAGATCGGATATTCGCGATGCCAGTGGCGAGAGTCACGCGCTGGATTCACTCTTCCGTTCGGGGTTGCCTGGAAATATCGTCGGACCATGTCCGATCTGTTTGGAGCTCCATCCGTACCTCCGGAGGCTGCCGGTGCGCCCCGTCCTCTGGCGGACAGGCTGCGTCCCGCAATGCTGGCCGAAGTAATCGGACAGGATCATGTTCTTGGTGCGGACGCCCCTCTCGGAACCATGCTGGCTTCCGGCGCGTTGACGTCGCTGGTATTCTGGGGGCCTCCCGGCGTAGGAAAAACCACCATCGCGCGCTTGCTTGCCGACGCAACCGCACTGCGGTTCGTTCAGATCAGCGCAATCTTCACGGGAGTTGCTGAACTCAAGCGGATCTTCGAAGCCGCAAAGCATCGCCGCGCCAACTACCAAGGCACGTTGCTATTCGTCGACGAGATCCATCGTTTCAACAAGGCGCAGCAGGACGGATTCCTGCCACATATGGAGGATGGAACCATCGTCCTGGTTGGCGCCACTACGGAGAATCCCAGCTTTGAACTCAACGCCGCGCTGCTTTCAAGGGCGCAGGTATTGGTGCTCAACCGTCTCGGCCACGCCGATCTGGAGCGATTGGTCCGGCGTGCGGAACGGCTGATGGATGCTGAACTTCCTCTGACCGTCGACGCCCGGCAAGGGCTTCTGGAAATGGCGGACGGTGATGGCCGGGCGCTTCTGAATCTCGTTGAGCAGATCTCAGTCTGGAAAGCCGACGAGCCGATCGGCCGCGACTCTCTGGCAGACAGGCTTCAGCGCCGGGCCGCGCAGTATGACAAGTCCGGCGATGCCCATTATAACCTGATCTCGGCGCTGCACAAATCCGTGCGGGGATCCGATCCGGACGCGGCTCTCTACTGGCTGGCCCGCATGCTTGAGGGCGGCGAGGATCCTCGCTACCTTGCGCGCCGCATTACCCGCATGGCGATCGAAGACGTCGGGTTGGCCGACCCTCAGGCGCAGCGCGTTTGCCTCGACTCATGGGAGACCTATGAACGCCTGGGCAGTCCGGAAGGTGAGCTTGCATTGGGACAGGCGGTGACCTACCTCGCTCTCGCGCCGAAATCCAACGCCTCGTATGTTGCATTCAAAGGCGCGGCGGTGGCGGCGAAGGCAACGGGCAGCCAGACCCCGCCAAAGCACATTCTGAACGCGCCGACGAGGTTGATGAAGGAACAGGGATACGGCAAAGGCTACGCTTACGACCATGACGAAAAAGAGGCGTTCAGTGGCCAGAACTATTTTCCGGACGGAATGGAGCGTGGAATTTACTACCAGCCCGCGGAACGGGGATATGAGCGTGAATTGAAGAAACGCGTCGAATATTTCGCCAGACTGCGTGCCAGAAGGCAGAATGACTGAAGCGCGGAACGACGCGTCTTGAGGATTGGAAGATGTGGCCTACACTTCTGCAGGTGGCGCTTGGAGGCGCCCTTGGCGCGACCGGCCGTTACCTGACCGGTGTCGCTGTCGTCCGCTTGCTGGGCCACGGATTTCCGTGGGGAACTCTGACGGTGAATGTGGTGGGCTCGTTTCTGATGGGCGTCATGGTGGTGGTGCTGGGCCAGTTCGGCGGAACGAGACTCTCGCCGTTTCTGGTGACGGGCGTGTTGGGTGGATTCACGACGTTTTCGGCGTTTTCGCTTGACGCCTTAACGCTCTATGAACGCGGGCATCCAGGCATCGCGGCTGCATATGTTCTGGCATCGGTATTGCTGTCGCTTGCCGGAATCGGAATGGGTCTGATTGTTTCAAGGGTGATGTTTGCATGACCGGTGTTCTTACTGTCACCCTGGGCAGTGAGGAGGTCGAACAGCGGCTGGACCGTTGGCTTCGGCGGCGGTTTCCGCATATTCCCCAGGCCAGGATCGAAAAGCTGTGCCGGAAGGGTGAAATCAGGGTTGACGGGAGTCGTGTAAGAGCAGCGACGCGTGTTGGCCCGGGCCAGGCGATACGTGTTCCACCGCTTCCGGATGCAAACGAACGGATCCTAAAGGACCGCGGAAGTGAGCGAAACCCGTTGTCGGATGCTGACGCGCGCTTGATCCGCGCCTCGGTGATTTACCGTGACGACGATCTGCTTGCCATCAACAAGCCCCCGGGACTCCCGACGCAGGGCGGCAGCCGGCAGGTTCGCCATGTGGACGGACTGAGCGAAGCGCTGCGGTTTGGCTTCAGTGAGAAACCCCGGCTAGTGCATCGTCTTGACAAGGACACGTCGGGAGTTCTGCTTCTGGCCCGCACCCGAAGCGCGGCTGCCGCGATGGCGGATGCTTTCCGGAGCCGGGAAACGCGGAAGATCTACTGGGCTGCAGTCGCGGGAGTCCCGCGGTCGCCGAACGGATCCGTTAAGTACGGGCTGGTGAAATCGCCCGGCCATGGAAAGGCGGGTGAAGCGGAGAAGATGCTCTGTATCCAGCCGTCACAGATAGGTCTGACGCCGGGCGCAAAACATGCCGTGACAGACTACGCCGTGCTTGCGCGTCTTTCCCGGCGAGCCTCATGGGTCGCAATGGAGCCGGTTACCGGTCGCACCCATCAGTTGCGCGCCCATATGGCGGAACTCGGCCATCCCATAATTGGAGATGGGAAATACGGCGGTTCCGGTCATGGAATCGAACACGGCGACTGGGGGCCTTACCTCGGTGGAGGGTTCAGCCGCAAACTCCACCTTCACGCCAGGATGCTGAGTATTGCCCATCCTGTCACCGGAGAGGCGTTGACTCTGGTTGCGCCGCTTCCGGATCATATGCTCCGAACCTGGCGCATGCTGGACTGGTGCGTGCAGGACGCGCCTGATGATCCAATCGGCACCGCATGACCGAGTGGAAATCCAGTCGATTCTGGGAATTCGCTCAAGCCGTGGAAATCGGAAACGGGTTCATGGTCCATCTCGATGGCCGTCCAGCTCGGACGCCTGCGAAAGCGCCTGTGATTCTCCCGACGGCGGAGATGGCGGAGGCGGTCGCCGAGGAATGGAACGCTCAGGATCAAGAGATTGACCCGAACGGAATGCCGGTGACAAAGTCCGTGAACTCGGCGATTGACAACGTGTCGGGCCGCGTTTCCGAGGTCGCCGGGATGCTTGCGGCCTACGCGGACACGGATCTGACCTGTTACCGCGCGGCGGGCCCGGAAGGGCTGGTGATCCGCCAGAGATCGGCATGGGATCCGCTTCTTGGCTGGGTGCACGAAAGGTTTGGTGTCCGTCTGGTTCCTGTTGAAGGCGTGATTCATCATCCGCAGCCCCTTAGAACATTGGAGGTTCTGCGCGGCCCGTTGGATGCGATGACCCAGTTCGAACTGACTGCGATGCACGATCTTGTAAGCATTTCGGGTTCGCTGGTGATCGGACTTGCCGTCAGCGAAGGCTTTGAGACGCCGGAATCGCTGTGGACCTGTTCGAGAATTGATGAGGACTGGCAGACTGAGCAGTGGGGCGAAGACACTGAGGCGGCACAGGACGCTGCACGCAAGCGAGCCGCATTCCTGCTTGCCGCCAGATTCCTTGCCCTCGCCCGAGGCTGAACGGTGCGGCATTCCGTGAGGGAATAGCGGTCAATGATGTCCGCCGACAGCGGTGCCGACCGGATCGGATGCATCCTGACGGAGTCATCATCGGATTTCCCGTTGCTTTGGCGCCAGCAGGCCTGCTGGACTGGACAAAATGTCTTTTTGGCACCGGCATGCCCGGTGGTCGAGAATGAATGTTCGCCGTGCGGGGGCAGGTGCCTCAAATGTATCCTTTGAGGATACAGCGTGCGGAGCACCCGACACGGCGGCCGTTCACTTCAGCTTTTCAGTACGCTCAATGAACTGTTTTCACGTGATTTTCACTAGAACGGTTCCGGTGCCATGATCCGAGTTTCTGGATCCGGTCATGTTGTGCCCTTGATCGCGCAGCTTCCTGACGAGGGAACCGGACATGCCGGTCGATGAGCGGGCGGGCCATGGCGAATCCGTGAATCGCCTCAATGCAGTCCTGAGGAAATTAATCTAAGCCCCTTGACTTGGCAGTTCTAACTTATGAAGAATGAGGCATTGGATGGATTCCGGGCATTGCCAGGCTGACGTCCGCCCCGCTAACGGAATTTCCGCCTGGAGCAAGTCCTGACGGAGATGTGAAAACGAGAAAGGAATCTAGGAAGATGCGTAACTCTTTAATTCTTGGAACACTGACTGCTGCTGGTCTTGCAGCAGGCGCTGCCAGTGCAGCTACGATGGATGACGTCATGGCGCGCGGTAACCTAAGCTGCGGAACGAATACCGGCCTTGTAGGGTTCGCCGCACCTGACGCGAACGGTAACTGGGATGGCTTCGACGTCGGGCTTTGCCGGGCTGTTGCAGCGGCGGTCATTGGCGACCCGATGGCCGTGGAATTCGTTCCGACCACCGGCAAGACCCGCTTTACTGCCCTTGCCTCCGGTGAGATCGACCTGCTCGTGCGGAACACGACCTGGACATTCTCGCGCGATGTTGATCTCAAGTTCACCTTTCTAGGCGTGAACTACTACGACGGTCAGGGATTCATGGTTCCAAAGGAACTTGGCGTCGGCTCCGCCAAGGATCTCGATGGCGCTACCGTCTGCATCCAGACCGGCACGACCACCGAACTGAACCTGGCTGACTTCTTCAGGGTCAACAACATCAGCTACGAGCCGGTGCCGATCGAAACGAACGCTGAAGCCCAGCAGCAGTATCTAGCCGGTGCCTGCGATGTCTACACCACGGATGCATCGGGCCTCGCCGCAACACGCGCTTCGTTCGAATCGCCGGACAACCATGTCATCCTGCCCGAAATTATCTCCAAGGAGCCGCTTGGCCCGCTGGTCAGGCATGGCGACGATGTCTGGGCTGACATTGTCCGCTGGACACTGAATGCGCTCATCTCGGCAGAGGAACTCGGCGTGAGCTCCGCCAATGTCAGTGAACTGGCTGCCGAGGCCGGAAACAATCCTGAGATCAACCGTCTTCTTGGTACCGAAGGCAATCTTGGCGAAATGCTCGGCCTTGATTCCGATTGGGCCGTACGGGCGATCTCCGCGGTTGGAAACTACGGTGAACTCTTCGAGAGGCATATCGGCGAAAACACCCCAATCGGACTTGCGCGTGGCCTGAATGCGCAATGGACTGATGGTGGACTGCTGTATTCACCTCCGTTCCGGTAAGATTCTGGATTCGGGGCGCGGCCAGTCCGCGCCCCGACTTCATGCTGATTCTGTAGTTCCATAGTTCAAGAGTGTGAGTTGACCGCCAAAAAATTCAGATCGGGCAGCCCGGGAACCTAAATGACGACGTTCATCGACTCTCCGAAGGATCCGACGTTTCGTCTGAGCATGTTGATTTACGATACCAGGTATCGTTCCTTAACAATACAATGTGTCGCTCTGATAGGTTTCATGCTGATTGCGGGCTGGCTCGTCAACAATACACTTGTCAATCTCCAGACACTTGGCAAACCGGTTGATTTCGATTTTTTCCGCGATCCTGCGAGTTACGACATTAACCAGAGGCTTCTGGAATACACGAGCCGCGATACCCATCTGCGCGCGTCGTTTCTGGGGTTGCTGAATACCCTGTTGGTTGCGGTTCTCGGGTGTATAACGGCGACCGTCGTCGGCGTCCTGATTGGCGTTCTGCGCCTCAGCCGCAACTGGCTGGTCGCCCGGATCATGACCGTCTATGTCGAGATGTTCCGCAACGTACCCGTGCTGCTGTGGATCCTGCTTGCCCTGGCAATTCTCATTGAGAGCCTTCCAAGACCGGCTGACTTCCGCGGGGACGACCCGGCGGCGTCGATGATTGTTTTCGAGTCCGTCGCAATCACCAACCGGGGCGCTTACATTCCTGAGGCACTGTTTTCCCGAAGCCTTGGAGACGTGCATCTATTCGGCGACAGCAGTGTCCGGTTTGACGTGTCACTCGACCTGCTGCTGATTCTCGCCGTTTTCCTGGCGAGTGTCTATGCCGTTCGCTGGAACCTGAACCGCGCAAAACTGATCCAGGAACGCACCGGTGACCGGCCCGTAACATGGCACGTCACGACCGGCCTGCTCGTTGTGCCGACCCTTGCCGTCCTGATGGCCTTGGGATTCCACTTGGGATATCCGGAACTCAAGGGGTTCAACTTCACGGGAGGCACCCATTTGAGGAACTCCCTGATCGCTCTTTGGCTTTCCCTGTCACTCTATACAGCGGCTTTCATCGCGGAGATCGTTCGAGGTGGCATACTGGCGATATCCAAAGGCCAGGCGGAAGCGGCAGGCGCCCTTGGTCTGCGGCCAAACCGCATCATGTCATTGGTGATTCTCCCGCAGGCGCTTCGGGTTATCATTCCGCCGCTGATTTCGCAGTTCCTGAACCTGACAAAAAACAGCTCGCTTGCCATCGCTGTTGGATACATGGACCTGACCGGAACATTGGGTGGAATCACTTTGAACCAGACCGGGCGGGAACTGGAGTGCGTGCTTCTCCTGATGCTTGTTTACCTTTCGATCAGCCTTTGCATTTCGGCGGTAATGAACTGGTACAACAAATCAGTGAAACTGGTGGAACGTTAAAATGTCCGAAACGTCCTTCGTCCGCAGTGACATGCTGCCGGAACAGGCGCCTCCGCCAGCGTCGGTGGGGCCCGTGGGATGGCTGCGGGAAAACCTGTTCTCGAACTGGCAGAACACGGTTCTCACAGTCGTATCCGTTGCTTTCATCTATTACATTCTTGCAGGGCTGTTCCCATGGATATTCCAATCGGTCTGGGTGGCGGACTCCCTGAGTGAATGCCGCGAGATCATGAAGGCTGCCTGGGGCAGCACGCACGGGCATGCCTGCTGGAGCGTCATCAGGGAGAGATGGCTGCAGCTTCTGTTCGGATTCTATCCTTCGGAACTCTACTGGCGTCCGATCCTGGCATTCATACTGCTATTGCTGGCGGTGGCTCCGGTTCTGTTTCCTGAGGTTCCCAAGCGGCTGTTTTATCTGACAGCGGCATATCCGTTCCTGCTTCCTTGGCTGATGTGGGGCGGCACGATCTGGGTGTTCGCTGCGGTTGCGGCCGGCTTTGCGGTTGGCTGGATTGCGTACCGCCTTCTCGAACCCAAGGCCGGATCTCTCGGCGCCTTCATAAGCGCTGTGCTGCTTTCGATCATTTGGTGGCTGTATATTGTCGACCCGGTCTCGGATGTGCTGCAAGGCGTAATTCCTATTGGCCTGACAGCGCTTGAGAGCCGGGTGTTCGGCGGATTCATGCTTTCGATCCTGATCGGCGTTGTTGCCATTGGCTGTTCCCTGCCATTGGGAATCTGCCTCGCGCTTGGCCGTCAGTCGGATCTTCTGGTGGTCAAGGCTCTCTGTGTGGGGTTCATCGAATTCATCCGCGGCGTTCCGCTGATCACTTTGCTGTTCGTAGCTTCCACGCTTCTGAACATCTTCCTTCCGCCGGGCACCGATTTCGACATCATCCTTCGAGTGATGATAATGGTGACGCTATTCGCGGCGGCATACATGGCGGAAGTGATCCGTGGCGGTCTGGCGGCACTGCCGACGGGCCAGTACGAAGGGGCTGACTCGCTTGGCCTGGATTACTGGCAGAGCCAGCGGCTGGTAATCATGCCGCAGGCACTGAAGATTTCGATTCCTGGAATCGTCTCGACATTCATCGGCATTTTCAAGGACACCACTCTGGTATCGATCATCGCGCTTCTGGATCCGATCGGCCTGACAAACTCGATCCGCGCCGATACGGCATGGAACGGAATCTACTGGGAGCTGTTTGCCTTCATCGCGCTCCTGTTTTTCATCTTCTGCTTCGGAATGTCCCGCTACTCCATGTATCTGGAGCGGCGCCTGCGTACCGACCATCACTAGGGGATAATGAGAGATATGGCTGAACATGCCCAACCGGCGCTTGCTGACCGCAAGATTGACCGTAGCCAGATGAAGGTCAGCGATGAAATCGCGATCGAAATCACGAGCATGAATAAGTGGTTCGGCATGTTCCATGTCCTGCGAGACATCAACCTGACGGTCCATCAGGGGGAACGAATCGTGATCTGCGGCCCGTCCGGCTCGGGCAAGTCGACACTGATTCGCTGCATCAACCGGTTGGAAGAGCATCAAAGGGGAAAGATCGTCGTCGATGGAACTGAGATTACAAGCGACCTCAAGAACATTGACAGGATCAGGTCGGAAGTCGGGATGTGCTTTCAGCATTTCAACCTGTTTCCGCACTTGACCATCCTCGACAACTGCACGCTTGCGCCGATCTGGGTCCGCAAGACGCCCAGGAAAGAAGCGGTTGAAACAGCGATGCATTTCCTTGAGCGGGTCAAGATCCCGGAACAGGCCAACAAATTCCCCGGACAGCTGTCAGGTGGCCAGCAGCAGCGTGCGGCCATTGCCCGTTCGCTCTGCATGCGGCCTCGCATCATGCTTTTCGACGAGCCGACGTCGGCGCTTGATCCGGAGATGATCAAGGAAGTTCTGGACACGATGATCGAACTGGCGGAAGAAGGCATGACCATGATCTGCGTGACCCATGAGATGGGATTTGCCCGTCAGGTGGCGAATCGTGTGATATTCATGGATCAGGGCCAGATCGTTGAACAGAACGAACCTAGCGAGTTCTTCGACAATCCGCAGTCCGAACGAACCAAACTGTTCCTTAGCCAGATTCTAGGTCACTGACCGGGCGGAACTGATCCTGCCGGAGTGCCGGCAGTCGAGATCTTTCGGGGAGCCTTGGACTGAGCTAGGTTCATGGAAAGCGGCGCCGTCGGTCTCCGCTTGCTTGGATGCTGTCAGAGTGGCATTTTGCCATCACTGTCTGGCATCGGCAGCCCGAGAAAGCCCGGTCATCAATTCGGTCATGCGCTGAGCTCCCGTGGAGTCACGAAATCGGCAACTGTTCCTGATTTCCAGTCGACATCCACCCACCGCGATGCGGCAAACTCAATGCCAGCGGTCGCGGCGGTCGGGTAGTTTCTGTACAGAGGATGCGGCGGTGACTGCATTGCGACCATGTTCGCGAAGACCGCGGTTCCCGGATTGTGGCCCAGCATCATGATCGTGGATGCATCTCCTGAAGAACGGAGCGTGTCCAGCATGGTCTGTGCATCTGCGTGGTACAGTGCCGGAAGCCAATCCACGGCGGCACCGGAGTTCAACTCGCTTTCGATCCACCGCCAGGTCTCCCGCGTTCGGGCGGAATCCGAAGAAAGAACCC
>JAJEAY010000233.1 GCA_022824145.1 Rhodobacter sp.
ACATCGGGGTTGCCTCTGTTTATGGGATTATTGCTAATCACACCATAGCTTGTGGCGGCCCCGATCTCCAGGACTACCAAGCTAAAATCGGCGAAATCGGCGGAAAATTCGAGCGCCTCGGCGAGTTTTGCAAAAGGCTCATGCAACAAAAGAAATCGGACGCGGCGGTCGCTGTATTGAGCAAGGCAATTCAACTGGACCCCGGTTCAATTCAGGTCAGAACCAATCTCGCCAACGCTTTCCTGTACACGAAACAGTTTCTGGAAGCCTTCGATCAATCCACCGAGCTCTTGAAACGCGCGCCTGACAATGCCGCCTTCCTGAAAATACGCGGCACAGCCGCCTTGGAATTGGGCGATTGGGACGCGCTGCACACGGCGCTCGATCAGATTGAGAAGGCCTTGGGGATCAATGACTGGAGTGCCGGGGTTCGGTTCAACGGGTTCGCCAATGCAGGACGGACAGATGACGCTGTGGCATTCGGGGAAGCCAATGCTGACACCTTTCCGAGTGTCGTCACACCTTTTGCCGGTTTGCTGGTCGAGCTTGGGCGCTTCGACGAGGCGCATGCATTGCTTCGCAAGGCCGTGGAAAACAACCCGGACGACGCCCTCGCTTATTTTCATTATGGAAAAAGCCAACGTTGGACGCCGGAAGACCCGGTACTGGAGAAACTGCAGTCTGCTGCAGCGCGGTTTGAAAAAACGGACCGACTTGAAGGATCGTCAGCCTTCTTTGCTCTTGCGAAGGCCAATATGGACCTCAAGCGCTATGAAGCCGTGTTTCCGGCGCTCCATAAGGCGAACGCGCTTCAAGGGCGCGGATGGCGCTACGATCTCGAGGCGCAGGAAGCGCAGGCACAGCACATTCGGGACACGTGGACGGCGGACTCCATTGCGTCGCTCGCGGGCGCTGGCGTGGAAGACGTTGCACCGATCTACATCGTCGGGATGCCTCGGTCGGGTTCTACTCTGACCGAGCATGTGATCGAGGCGCACCCTGAAGTCACGAGTACCGGAGAAGGCTCGCACACCGGACCATTCTTCCCGGCGCGCATGCCTGCGGAGCCGGGGGTTGTCGCCGAAGCCGCCAAGGCCGCGTCGGAAGAAATTCGGCGGCTGGCAGGCTCGCCGGGTCGGCTGCTCGACAAATATCTTTATAACTACCAACGACTTGGAAGCCTTGCCGCAGCCTTCCCAAACGCGAAATTCATTCAGACCAGAAGAGACCCGCGCGCCATCGCGCTTTCGATCTATTCGAACCCGCTCAGCGTCGAGCAGCATGCGTATTCGGCGAACCTGAAAGACCTCGCCCATTTCTATGTCCAGTATCATCGGTTAATGGATTACTGGAAAGAGGTGCTCGGCGATCGGGTGATTGTATCGGACTACCAGACGCTCGTGGAGGATCCGGAGCCGAATATCCGAGCTCTGATTGCGCAGTTGGAGTTACCCTGGGATGACGCCTGCCTGAAACCAGAGGCAGTACAGAAGCGCGTGCGGACTTTGTCCGTTGTTCAGGTTCGGTCCGGCATCCACTCGGGTTCGGTTGAACGCTGGCGCCACTACGAAAAAGAACTTGAGCCATTCACCGAGATCGTTTCGGACGTTTGGGACTTCGAGGGCAAGTGACCGAAACCCGTCGCCCGGATCACTGTGTCCAGAGTTCGGTGTCCGGGTGAAACTGTGACCAGGCAAACCAGAACGCCTGGTGGCTGCCGAGGTCGGAACCATCCTGATCGACGGCCTTTATGCCGCCTGCTTCGAGTTCAAGCCTGACATTTTCGACGACGATTTCATCGCCTTGCGAAAGCGCCACGAATGCCGTGCTTCGCTGAAAGGCCACGGGTTTGCCTGAGGCGGTGACGACACCGATGACGTCTTCATGCACGGGAAGTCTCGGATCGACATCGCCCACTGGGAAAATCGGCCCGTTGGCGTCGCGGCCATTCCGGAAGTCAGGATCACGACCAAGCGCATAGCGCTCAAGCATCACGGTCGTTTCAGGATGCGTGCGTTTCCAGCTTCCCCAATCGCTGGTAATGACCGTGGCTTGGTTAAGTTGGACACCCTTCTCGGCCAAGGGTCCGGTGACAGCCTTGCCAAGGAACGTGTCGAGGATCGAGTTCGTATTCAGGTCGTACATCACCTTGTTGGAACGGCTGAGAAGACCCGAAGTCCTGAGGATCGGGCGTTCGACGCCGTTGGGAACGTCATCCGTGAAATACGCCTGCGCAGCACCACAAAGCGTGCAGTACGGGATGCCCAGATCGCGCCCACCCAGCGTGTCGTTCACCATCTCGCGGACTTCCATGATCCGACGTGGATATGCGCGCGCTTCTCCGTTCAGAACAATCCCGAAAACGATGTCATCATCCTTGAGCCAGGTCGCGTCCTCGGCTGAAGTGACCTCCGGATTGTCGACGGCAGGGATGCAATTGCAGCCGTCATCTGTCGTGTCATACGGGCGGGCGTCGATCAGCACACCACCCCAGGAGACGATCCTCCAATCGATATCACCTTCGATGAAGAGGTCGTTCCATCCCGGAACGATGTTCGTGAATATGGCCCGCTTTGACGCGAGGTAGTTTGGCGGCGCCGGAATGTCCCAGGCGAGGAGATGGTCCGTGACCGCACCCCAGTTGCTGGGGCCCGTGAACTCCTTGCCCAAAAGGGTTCCTGCTGCATCAGACAGGGTGGCGTGCAACTGCTGAGACGGCACGAAACGCATCAGATCACTGATGATCCAGACGAGACGCGGATCGCCTGAATTCGCGATCTCCTGAAGTGCCAGGGTCTGGTTCTCGTCCCAGACACCCAAGGTCACGCTATCGACAAAGGCCACCCGCACGGCAAACTGGATGGCGTTCGTCAGCGGTCCATCCGGCACATCGGGCGGTGCCCCGAACTGTTCGATCACGTAATCGGGAAGCGGCTCGGCAGCATCGGCAGGCCCACCGTCGAAAGCCAGACAACTCAGCACAACAAGAGGCGTTGCGATCAGGGAACGGGTAAGACGGGCAAGCGTCTGCGGCATGGTCGAGCCTTTCGGTCATGAGTCTGGAGCGCGCAAAAAACCACGCGGTGCCCCACCCTGCCTCAAGGAACACCACACCGCCCAATCACGTTTTTATCAGCCGATGGCTTACATCGTGTAGTTCAGGCCCAGTCGTCCGCCATCGACATAGATTGTCTCGCCTGTGATGTAGCTGGCTTTCGGACTGGCCAGAAAGGCTACCACATCGCCGATTTCGCGCGCCGTGCCCGGCCTTCCGAGCGGGGTCCGAGACATCGCGGTTTTGAACGCGTCCGGATTAGCGTTCACGCTGGCCATCATCGCGGTGTCGATCGACCCGGGCCCGACGGCGTTGACACGAATGTTGTGGGGCGCAAGCGCGAGGGCGGCGACCTTGGTCAACTGCATCACCCCACCCTTCGATGCGCAGTAAGCGGGGATGGCCGGGATGGCGAGTTGGGCGTTGATCGAGGACATGTTCACGATGGCCCCTTCGATCTTGTTTTCGACCATGGAACGCGCCGCGCGCTGTGTGGCGACGAATACGCCCCGCAGGTTGAGGCCCAGAACAGTGTCGAAGTCATCAAGGTCGTAGGACAGGAAATCGCCCGGCGCGGCGATCCCGGCGTTGTTCACCAGAACAGAGACAGGTCCGTGATCCGCCTCGATCCGGTCGAACATAACGAGGACAGCATCGGCATCGCCCATGTCACAAGGCATGCCAACCGTCCCTGCCCCAAGCTTTTCGGCGGCTTCTGCAACGCCTTCGGCATTGATGTCTACAAGGACGATTTTGTGTCCATCTGCGGCAAGCGCCTCCGCGCAAGCATAGCCAATCCCTTGAGCGCCGCCTGTGACCAACGCAATCGGTTTATCGCTCATCCGTTTCGCCTTTCCTGTGACTTACTTGACCTCTTGGACCGCAATTCGCAGGAGACCGCAAGCGGAGCGCCTCAGAGAAAATTATTCGGCCAGATCACGGTGCGCCACATATGCGCGACTGGGCTTCCATCGAAGCCAAGCCCTTCTTCCGGCTGACGGAAGGCACGCGCAATAACGCCTTCGAAATCATCGATCGAAACCGTGACGTTCGGATCAAAGGCATAGAGATCGTTCACGACGACTTGCATCGCGCTTTCGAACCATGGGTGCGCTTTGCAGTACTCCCACTCCGCCTTGATGTAGTCTGGCGGTTCGTAGGTTTCTCCAAAGACCTCCGTATAGAAGGCCGGATACTCATAATCGAAATCGGGATCGGGCCGAAAACGGAGCGCCTGATGATGTTTGATGGCCCACGCGACTTCCGGGTCGACGTAAGGCTCAACCATCTGCGCCGCCCAGTGGCCGTGATCGTTGCGGATCAGGCCGACAACCGAAATATCGTGGAGAAGACAGGCCAGCACGATGTTGTCGGACAGTCCTTTGTCCTGCGCCAGCTTCGCGCTTTGCAGGAGATGATTTCCGCCCACCTTGTCCTTCAGAAAACGGTGGCGGAAGAAATCCGCAAGCGTCGGCTTTTCGGGCATTGGCTCCAACCGGGGATCATCTCCCATGAGCCAGCGCCCTGTTGCGCGCTCCATCGATCCGGTGACAGTTGCGCCGACCCGACCGACGAAGGGTTTCATAACCTGAATGTCCAACACCTCGGCCATGGCATGTTCCAGAAGATCGACCTTCTCATCAAGGTCCATCTCCTCGGTCACACGCGACCGTGCGAGCGCCTTGGCATCTTCGAACAATGTCTCTCGGTTCATGCGAGCACTTCCCCCAAACCTGTCCGGTGGACAGTCGGGGAAATCCTCGCATACGGTGACTGTGGCGATCAAGGGAGGACGGGATGCTCAAAGGTATCGACAACAGATTGAACGCTGATGTGCTCTATGCACTTCGGGCCATGGGACATGGCGACACGCTCATCCTGTCGGACACCAATTTCCCCGCCGACAGTATTGCTCGGGAAACAACGCTTGGAACCCTTCTTCGGATGGAAAACCTGACAGCCGCGGAGGCTGCGGAAGCAATTTTGTCCGTTCTGCCACTCGACACGTTCGTCGATGATTTCGCAGGCCGCATGGAAGTGGTCGGCGCCCCTGATCAGATCGAGCCGGTGCAGGCAGAGGTTCAGGCGGTGATCGACAACGCAGAAGGCAAGCCGCGCCCCGTCATCAGCATCGAACGGTTTGCCTTCTACGACCTCGCAAAAGAAAGCTATGCGGTGATCCAAACCGGCGAACGGCGGTTCTACGGGTGTTTCATGTTCCGCAAGGGCGTGATCCCGCCAGAGGCATAAGTAACACGGCTAATTTTTTCTCTGCGGGTTTTGACGCGGTGTTTGACGTGCCGGCACGTCATCCGGGTTCGGGTTCGGCTTTTTCGGCAGTGATTGCGTGATCCCGTTTCGGCTTTGCCCGCCCTGTTGCTGATTGCAAACA
>JAJEAY010000178.1 GCA_022824145.1 Rhodobacter sp.
GATCCGGCGCCGTACGGTTTGCGTCGTGACTTTCTCGCGCCGCGCCAGACGTGTCGTTGTCATCCACATTTCGCACCCTTTGCAACAATCCCGGCAAGTTCAAGCCTGAAATGTTGCGTTGGTTGCTCGATCATGCGGCAGTCATTTCGCAACAAGTCACGCTATTGTGCGGTCTGTCCTGCAATTGGATCTGAATATGAGCCCAGATGCCTTACGTGAACTGAAACTGGGGCGCGGATTGCTTGGAGCGATGTCGGAGATTGTAACTGTGAATTTGTACGCTGTTCAAGCCAACCTCGGTTAAGTACCGCTGGAAGCGCCGTGAGTATGGATGTGTCATGACAGCCATTTTCGGTGCCTGGAAAACCTTTTCGGATGCCCGTTGATAGGCCGGAAAAACTCTTTGCTTTTCAGGTGTGGACGGGGAGATCAACAGCTGTACAGCTGTTTCATCTCGGTTCTGCAGTTTGTGCCGAGTCAAATTCGAATGCTCAAGACGTCGGTCTCAATACGCAGCCAATTGAATGCAAGGGAAATCAACTGCGGGATTTCTCCAACGCTGTGCTCACATCCGTGACAGCCGGTCTTCGTCATCCACGACTTCAAGGGTGCAGCCAGCGCCGTTCCAACGCCATAAGACGACGTTGAAGTCGGCCGTGGAGGCGCTTTTCGCAAAGCTGCGGATGAGAAGGCCGGCAAATCCCTCTGAGATCAAGCTAACGGCAAAATCCTGAGTAGGCACTTTTTGCCCCACGAGAATTTTTGTGCGCCAGCCCGGGTAGGCGAGTATGCTCTCCGTCATGCCGTGTTGCTCAAGCGCACCCACATCGCGGGTGTCAAAGATCGGGCCGAGGTCGGCAGCGTAGGAAACCAGAATAGTGGGCTGCAGGTGGCCAACCTGATTGGCCTCCCGGAGCGCTGTGGTGGGATCAAGCGCGGTGTAGAGGGCAGGGGTGCCCTTTGCGTTGAAGCGGCCACCATAGAGTCCAGCGCCCCGGCCGGACAAAGGTTGACGGGCATAAGCAGGGTTCAGGGCTCGGTAGAGCGGCCCGGTGTAACGCCCAGCGGTCAGAGGCATCAGGAGAAGACGCCAGCGTCGACTGCGTCGATATATTCGAGAACCTGCTGTGCCTTGCCGTCCTGTACAAGTTGCATCGCGGTGCGGCCGTCAAAGCCAGGCAGTGGTTCCGAGCGATACCAGGCATAGGCCATCAGTTCCGACCCGAACCGCGGTTCGACCTTGTTGAGGACCTCTACCAATTCGCGCAAGCGGCGCTGTGTCTTGTTCGAGCTGATACGGGTTCGCCGCTGCAGGGCGTCCTTGCCAAGCCCTATGGTCATGGCAATCTCTTCCGCCGAAGTTCGGAGAGCCGTCGCGATCTTGCGCGGTTCGAATTGTCCATCTTCGGAAAAGTTGGTGATGTGCATTTCAGGAACCTTGACGGTTATTTTTACAGTATATAGCGTCACTATTGCCGAAATACAAGCTCACTGTGAGTTGCGGTCGAGTGTCTTACGGATTGACCCTGCGACCTTGGCCCAGGGATTCCTGAAAGTATAGAGGCTTGGGAGTTGCGTTCCGGTAGGGTGCATCTTGCGGGAAGTCTTGGGCGGTGATCGTCCAGCCTTCCATAAAGTGAACGAGGTTTTCCGGCTTTGTGACTGACGGAAGATGGACCTTTGGGTTCTTCTGGCGGGTGCTGCGCGGAACCGCTGCCTCGTGGTAGCGGTACGATGCCCCCGTTCCTCCCTGAAGTGCACCACCGGATGCGGTGTGGCCTGCGTTTGGGCGGGCAATATGTTGCGAGCCGACCATGAAACGGTGACAGTGCCGGTGCTGAATTTGGGAGACGGCTATGCCAAGGGGACGCCGCCACCTGACCTGCGAAATGTGATGCTGGATCTCCGCGCTGAGGAAAGGCGGCTTGCCGCAGGGGGCGGTCGCGCACGAGCCCTGGCGCAGCTCCTCCACAATCTAGCGGGAGATCCGGCGCAACAGCGGCGGGCGGTGATGCCGTCAAGGCAGGCGCAGAGGAAGGGGGCCGTCGGAGAGCTTCCAGGCTGGTCGGGCGGCACCATCCTTCCGGATAATGGATCCCGGCCATCAAAGGCGATCGACGCGATGCGCGTCCTGCCGCGCAACGAGAAGGGAGCCGAGGGCATCCGGAAGCAGCTGGCCTGTTTCCGGAACAGCCGCCGCATGAACCGCGCTGCCGCCGAAGCGGGCATCGCGACCGGTTTCGGTGCCGTGGTGCCGCGCCTGAACCGCCGCGATCCGCAAGAAGAACATCAGGGGATCGAAAGGTGAACCGTACCAAGATCGCACCCGGAAGCCGGGTTGCTGTTGACTCTTAAGGAGGGATCGATTACCCAGTTGACAAGCGGGACGGCAATGATCCCGCACCCCGAGGCAAAACAATGCGGCAATGAAGAATCCCGAACGGTTTTCAGGTCTGCCAGAATATGCATTTCCGCGACTGCGGGCGCTGCTGGACGGCACCGCACCGGGCGGAGATGTGATGCATATGTCGATTGGCGAGCCACGGCATGCGTTTCCGGACTGGGTCGTGGATGTCATTGCCGAACACTCCGGGGAGTTTGGACGGTATCCTCCCAATGACGGCGCGCCTGCGCTTCTCGAAGCCGTCGCGGACTGGATACTGCGTCGCTACGGAGTCCATCTGTCAGCCGACCGTCAGATCATTGCGCTGAACGGAACGCGTGAAGGACTGTTCAGTGCCTGCCTGACACTGTGTCCCGTTCGCGCCGTAGGCAAGCCGCGGACCGCAGTGCTGATCCCCAATCCCTTCTATCAGGTCTATTCCGCTGCAGCATTGGCTTCTGACGCTGAACCGGTCTATGTGCCCGTAACCGCTGAGACCGGATTCCTGCCGGACTATGCAGGTCTTGCACCGGAAATTCTGGATCGGGTCGGCGTGGCATATATTTGCTCACCCTCAAATCCGCAGGGAACTGTCGCACCACGGGACTATCTCGCAGACCTCATTTCCCTCGCTGAAAAGCACGGATTCCTGTTGTTTTCGGATGAATGCTATTCGGAACTCTACGCAGGTGAACCACCGGTCGGCGCATTGCAGGTCGCTGCCGAAATGGGTGTTTCTCCGGAGCGGGTGATGGCATTCAACTCGCTCTCGAAGCGATCGAACTTACCTGGGTTGAGGTCGGGATTCGTTGCGGGCGGCCCGAAGGGAATTGCCCGTCTTCGGCAGCTGCGCGCTTATGGTGGAGCTCCGCCGCCTTTGCCGCTGCAGCGGGCGGCTGCCCGGATCTGGCGGGACGAAGCGCATGTCGACGAAAACCGCTCTCTTTATCGTGCGAAATACCGCCTGGCTGACCGGCTGTTCGGCTCAATGCCCGACTACAGGCCGTGCACCGCTGGATTCTTTCTGTGGCTGCGTGTGACCGACGGTGAGGCGGTGGCTCTGAAACTCTGGCGTGAGACCGGGATACGGGTGCTTCCCGGCGCCTACCTGGGTCGGGAGGTGAATGGTTTCAATCCGGGAAGCGAATACATCCGAGCCGCGATGGTTGCTCCAATCGTCGAGCTTGAGCGCGGCCTGAAAAAGCTGCGCGACTGCGTTTACAGCTGAGGCAGGAATCGAAATGGCGATCTATCAGACGAATGTCCGCAGGAGGCTGCTGGACCAGGAAACCCAGGAAATGCTGGAACGCGGATTCAAGTCCGTTGTTGGGGTCGCGCTGGTTTGTGCTGGCATCGCTCTGGCAATCGCGTTGGGATCCTATGAGCCGAGCGATTCGACTTGGCTGTCCGTCACCGACGCACCTGCTCAAAATCTGCTTGGATGGTTTGGCGCATCCGTCGCATCAATTCTGTTCATGGTGATCGGCTGGGGAGGCTGGGGATTCGTGCTGCTGTCCCTCGTTTGGGGTGTTCGGATCGCACTCCATGTTGAATCGGGACGGATGCCGGTTCGCATGATCTTCGCACCGGTTTGGATCGTTGTGACTTCGATATTTGCTTCAACGCAGATCCCTGGAAGCGGGTGGGCGCACAGCTTCGGCCTGGGTGGAATGTTTGGTGACATGGTGCTGGGCATGGTCCTGAGCATTATGCCGTTCACGGTGATGGAGGCGCTGAACGCGATTACCCTGCTTCTGGCGTTGGGAGTGCTTTGTCTCGGTCTTTATGTGCTGGGCTGCTCAACGGCGGAACTTCGAGCGGCGGGCAGGTTCCTGAGCGGATGGGTGCTGGAAATCATCAGATCGCAGATTCTGTTTGTAAAGAAGGCAGCGCCGATGGTTCAACGGCATGAACCCCCGGTTCGTTCGGCGGAACTTGGCTCTGAACCTTTGGACAGCTCCACTGCCGCGCCGGGTGGACAGGATCGCTATCATATTGAACCGCCGGTGACTGGTGCCGAACAGAGCGATGAACAAGGCTTCATGGATTCCGAAATACCACCCATCGAGCGGTTTCCTGATCTCCCGGACGCCGACGGTGCGTCGGTTCCCCGCGCATCCGTCAACCCGGAACCGGCCTCCGTAGTGAAAGTCGCGAAGCCGCCTTCATACAGGCAGTCTCGGCAGGCCAAGGCGGAAGCGCAGCCGCGGCTTGGCTTTGGAGACGACCGACCGTTGGTCGAGACACCACCGCTGTCCTTGCTGGAGGATCGTGTGGGGCAGGTACGCCATCAGCTGAGCGAAGCGGCTCTGACCGAAAACGCGCGCATGCTGGAAAGCGTCTTGGACGACTATGGCGTCAAAGGCGACATAGTCAGCGTCCGTCCAGGTCCGGTTGTCACGATGTATGAACTTGAGCCGGCGCCGGGGCTCAGAGCGAGCCGGATCATTGGTCTGGCAGATGACATAGCCCGGTCCATGTCTGCGCTGGCGGCCCGTGTGTCAACTGTTCCTGGCTGCAACGTAATCGGTATCGAACTGCCAAACGCAACCCGTGAAAAGGTCATGCTGCGGGAAATCCTTTCGTCGAAGGATTTCGGAGATTCCGGCATGGCCCTGCCGCTTGCTCTCGGCAAGGACATCGGCGGCGCGTCGGTTGTGGCGAACCTTGCAAGGATGCCGCATCTCCTGATTGCGGGAACAACGGGCTCGGGCAAGTCGGTGGCGATCAACACGATGATCATGTCACTGCTGTACCGGCTTACGCCTGAGGACTGCCGATTGATCATGATAGATCCGAAAATGCTTGAACTGTCAGTTTACGATGGCATTCCGCACCTTCTCTCGCCGGTTGTGACCGACCCAAAGAAAGCTGTTGTGGCTCTGAAGTGGGTCGTGGGCGAAATGGAAGAACGCTACCGCAGGATGTCGCGGCTGGGGGTGCGCAACATCGAAGGCTACAACGGACGGGTCAGGGAAACGCTCGCCAAGGGCGAGATGTTCAACCGAACGGTGCAGACCGGTTTTGATGACGAGACAGGTGAGCCTGTGTTCGAAACAGACGAGTTCGAGCCGGAGAAGCTGCCCTACATTGTTGTGATCGTTGACGAGATGGCCGACCTGATGATGGTCGCGGGCAAGGAGATCGAAGCCTGCATACAGCGGTTGGCGCAGATGGCTCGGGCGTCCGGCATTCATTTGATTATGGCGACGCAGCGCCCGTCTGTCGATGTCATCACCGGCACCATCAAGGCGAACTTCCCCACCCGGATATCATTTCAGGTGACTTCCAAGATAGACAGCCGCACCATTCTCGGCGAGCAGGGAGCTGAACAGCTCCTTGGAATGGGAGACATGCTCTACATGGCGGGCGGAGGCAGAATTGCCCGCATTCACGGACCCTTCGTCAGCGACGAGGAAGTGGAAGAGGTCGTGCGCTTCCTCAAAGGTTTTGGACCGCCGGAATACGTTAACAGTGTCGTTGACGGGCCCGAAGGAGAACGCGAAAGCGATATTGACCTTGTTCTCGGGCTTGGCGGAAATACCGATGGCGCCGACGCTCTTTATGACCAGGCAGTGGCGATCGTCGTCAATGACCGGAAATGTTCGACCTCATACATCCAGCGCAAGCTTGCCATCGGCTACAACAAGGCGGCGCGGCTGGTTGAACAGATGGAGGAGCAGGGACTGGTTTCCGCCGCGAACCATGTGGGCAAACGCGAGATTCTTGCGCCTGAACCGCACTGACGCCAGTTCCGTTCCGGCATTGAATTCCGATTGCCGCTGCCTGAACAAAATTCCGCGACCTCGCGGACTCGGGAGTGTAATCGCATGCTGCTGCCGCTAATGTGGTTTCC
The DNA here is from genome assembly GCA_022824145.1 of Rhodobacter sp. GTDB lineage: Bacteria > Pseudomonadota > Alphaproteobacteria > Rhodobacterales > Rhodobacteraceae > JAPOUP01. The sequence continues at coordinate 6,240 of JAJEAY010000178.1, forward strand.
ATGAAACTCACCCGCCGCGCTTTCACAGCCTTCACAGTTCTTGGTTCCGGAGCCTTCGTGCCCCTTGCGGGTCATGCGACGGACATGCTGACTCTGGACCGGATATCAGCGTACCTTAATGGCCTCGTGGCTGCGAAATCCGCGTTCACCCAGATCAACTCCGATGGCACGATCTCAACCGGAACCCTCTACATGAGACGGCCGGGACGCATGAGGTTCGAATACGATCCACCCGAAGCCGCGCTCGTTATGGCAGGTGCCGGACAGCTGGCGATCTTCGATGGAAAGTCAAACCAGCCACCGGAGCAGTATCCGTTGTGGCGCACGCCGCTCCACCTGATCCTTAAGCGCCGCGTCGACCTCGGTGAGGCGGCCATGGTTGTCGGCCATACGTTCGATGGCATTGCGACCAGCGTTTCGCTTCAGGACCGCAAGCGCCCGGATCAGGGCACAATCCGCCTGGTATTTTCCGGACCGCCAGTGGAACTGCGCCAATGGGTGATCACGGGCAGCGACGGAACCGATACAACTGTGATCCTCGGGTCTCTCGACAGCAATGCGGAACTCACGGCTTCCCTGTTCAACATTGCGCAGGAAATCGAGAAACGCGGTCGTTGATCAAACGGCACGGCAGTTTCTGAGCTGCCGTTGGTACATGTTTGCCCGCTCCTGCAGCCTGCCGGCCTTGTCAAGAAGCCACGGCTTGCCGCGATGCGAGCCGCGCAGGTAACCTGTCTGTCCCTCGTGATAGGCGAGATACTGATTGCGGGCGTCGGTCAGGGAGATTCCGGTTCGCCTGCGGGTGTTGTTCATATACCAGCCCATGAAATCCGTCGCATCGCCTATATTGTCGCGTCTTGCGAAGCGTCTGCCGGTTTCCCTTTTATATTCAGCCCATGTCCCGTCGAGCGCCTGGGCGTAACCGTAGGCTGAGGACTGTCGCCCGACCGGGATGACGCCAAGAGCGCGGCGCATCGGTGTGCGGGCTTTGCTGTTGAACGTGGATTCATGATAGATCGTCGCCATCTGCACATGGACCGGAACACCCCACCGCCGTTCAGTACGTTTGAATGCCCTAAGGTAGGCGGGACGCTGTTTCACGATGCTGCAAGCATCGTCCAGATTCCGCGGCGCCGATGAATGGGAACCACAGCTGGTCACAAGAACGAGGACCAGCAATATGCCGATAGATTTGGCCATCTGCTTCTGCCTGTTTCTGCTGTTTGTTCTGCCTGTATTCCCGGAAGCTACAGCGGAACCGGCCGCAATGAAAGGTTGTATTGGTTGATGCGATGCAATCTTTCCGATCAAAATGCGGTGTTGTTAGGAAAGATCCTGACCAATCCCGGGTTGGCGGGCGCAGACTGCCATGGATGACGGCCCGGCATTGCAGGTCTTGCAATGTATTCCGACCATAGCTCAGGAAAGGGGCTGCATCGGGAACCTGCACGCCCGCCTGGATTGCCGCCTTGCGAGGCGGATTGCGAATCTGCTTGATTTTCGCATTGGTTCGTGGGCAGGCTGCAACAACAACGCCAGATCGCTCCTGCAGGAGGTAATTGCGGAATGCTGAAGAAGCGCGCCAAGTATGGATTGGGGCAGGTCGTCCGCCACAGAAAGCACCCGTTCCGAGGTGTCGTGTTTGATGTCGATCCGAAATTTTCCAGCACCGAAGAATGGTACGAGTCGCTTCCGAAGGAAGGTAGGCCAAAGAAGGACCAGCCATTCTATCATCTTCTCGCGGAAAACGATCACTGCTACTATGTGGCGTATGTGTCCGAGCAGAATCTGGAGGCAGACAATTCCGGCGAGCCGGTTGAACACCCTGATCTTGCCTCGCTGTTCGGAGAATTCAAGGACGGGCACTATCCGCTGCAGGCGCAGTTGAACTGATTTCTCTTTGGCTGATCCGGCTCCGGCAGCGATCGCGGCCTCTGCGCAGGCAATGATTCGAATGACCGGACAGCGGCGTGTTGTCCGGGATCAACCGAATGGACTCGAACGGATCCTTGGATGTCCCTACGCATCTCGCGCTGAAATTCGGCGTACCGTTCCGGCGAAATACGGGATTCATGCACAGACGGCGATTCCCGCGTCTGTGCATTCGGGTCGTTGATTGAGCATTGATGGCGAGGTATCTGGTTCAAACTCAGTAACCAATTGCGCAGCCGTCTTTCCGCGGATCCGATCCGCCTTCGAGAACACCAAGTTCATGATCAATGCGGATTGCCTGGGCGCCGCCGATGCCGGTTTCAGGTCTGACAATGGAATGACCCCGCTCGGCCAGACTGGCGCAAACGCTATCGGGGTAGCCGTTTTCCAGCTGAAGTGCGCCTTCATCGTGGAATGAACGCGGAGCGTCGATAGCGGATTGGGGATCAAGGCCGAAGTCAATCAGGTTTGTGACGAATCGTGCATGGCCACATGCCTGGTACTGCCCGCCCATCACTCCAAAGGGCATGATCGTACGGTCATCTCTTTTGAGCATGGCCGGTATGATTGTATGCATCGGACGTTTGCCGGCATTGGCTTCGTTTGGATGGCCGCGGGCGAGCGTGAACCCGGCTCCACGGTTATGGAACAGAATTCCGAAGCGCTCCGATGCGATGCCGGACCCGAAGCTATGAAAGATTGAGTAAATCAGTGAAACCGCCATACGGTCTCTGTCCACCACGGTGATATAGATGGTGTCCCGATGCACGGCCTCGGTGATGATGGCGGCCGAAGGCATCGCGCGTCGGGGATCGATCAGCGCAGCAAGCTTGCTTGCAGTTTCCGGCGCCAACATGTGGTCAATGCGGGTCGAGCTGTCGAAGTCGGCGACAAACCGGTTTCGCGCGTCATAGGCAAGTTTTGTCGCTTCCGCCTCGATATGGGCACGCATGGCGCCAAAGGGCTCCATTGCGGCGACATCCAACTCGGAGAGGATGTTGAGAAGCAGTATTGCTGTCGCGCCCTGGCCGTTTGGGGGGTGCTCAACCAGTTCAACGTCGCCATAACTTCCGCTTACAGGCATCGTGTAGTCGCTTTGCGTCCGGGCGAAGTCATCAAGCGTATGCACACCGCCCAGTGCGTTGAGGCTGTTGACCATGTCTTCAGCCACTTCTCCTTCATAGAAGGCCGAACGGCCGTCCCGGGCAATGCGGCGAAGAACCTCGGCCTGTTTCGGGTGCCGGAACCTGGCGCCGGTCTTCGGGGCTTGCCCGCCAGTCAGATAGAAGCTGCGCGCAGAGCCCTGCAGAGTGTCTGCGGAGTGTCCCCAATCGAATGCGACGCGCGGGGCAACCGGTACGCCGTCCTCTGCATAGGAAATCGCCGGAGCAAGAACTGCATCGAGTTCCAGTCGCCCGTAATCGGATTCGAGTGTGCAGAATGCGTCGACCGCGCCGGGTACCGTCACGGCCTCCGGGCGGTAGAGTGGGACGGAGTCATGGCCGGCTTCGCGCAACGACGCTGCGTTGAGTCCCTCTGGGGCACGGCCGGAACCGTTAAGCGCGACGATCCGTTCTGTTCCGGCTGGCTTGATGAGCGCGAAGCAGTCCCCGCCTATCCCGGTCATCTGAGGTTCGCAGATGCCCAGCAGCGCGGCGCCTGCGACCGCAGCGTCAACAGCATTGCCGCCAGCCTGAAGTATATCCACCGCGACATTGGCCGCGAGTGGATGCGAAGTGGCGCACATGCCATTGGCGGCGAAAACCGGTGAGCGACCGGGGAGATGGAAATCACGCATGGGAGTCTCCAGAAGCTTTTTGGCAGCGTAACCAGGATACCGTTACACCAGATGCTGAAGTTCAGATAAACGCCAGGGCCATGAAGTTCATGATCCCCGCACCTCTTTCAAGGCCCGAGAATGTCTATGGTGCTCAGGCGGGATCCTAAAGTCCGAAATTCACGACAGGAAAATATGTAGAGACAGGTTAACGCAATGGTGATGGTCACTTTCGCAGAAAACATCGCGTGACCGATGTCGGATTTGGGTGTTGAACGCCATTGATTTAATCGCTGCGCCGGTCGATGCAGTCAAGCTATGACCTTTTTCCTGCTCAGGCTGTCCGAAACGTTCCCGATCAGAAGGCGAACAGCCGCATTGAAGGACATGTGGAATTCTGAATTCCGGGGGCGGTTAGATACCTATGCTTCTCATGAATTCCGCATGCTCCGTCGGTAAACGACGGATTCCGGGCCATTTCGACCGGCTGATGCCAGCAGCGGACCTTTTCCAATTCCGCCGAACGCCGTTCCTCGCTTTCGCCCTGCTAGACAGCAGCTTGGGCCTGGAGCACTGCCATCGATTCCTGACTGCCATTGGTTCTCGTCCCAGACTCCGCGGGGTCCGTGCCGGGCGAGCGAGACGAGAAGTCCTCTTTGGCGGGATTCTCCGGAACCAGCAGCGAAGCTGGTGTGTCTTTGCTAGCGAAATCCTTGATTTCATTCCGCCGATGGAATACGAAGGATCATGGCTTGGGATGTCGAATACTCAAATGAGTTTGGAGACTGGTGGGCAAAGCTGGATGAAATCGAACAGGATAACATTGTTGCGTCAGTCGGATTGCTGGCAGAGGACGGACCTGGACTGCAGTTCCCCTATTCTTCAGGGATAAAGGAATCACGACACCAACACATGCGGGAACTTCGTATTCAGAGTGGTGGAAAACCCATCCGCATATTCTACGCCTTTGATCCGAGGCGTGCGGCAATTCTGCTGATTGGAGGTGCCAAGACAGGCGACAATCGGTTCTACAAGCGGTTCGTGCCAGTGGCGGATCAGCTCTATGACGACCATCTCAAGGAACTTAGGGAAGAAGGAGAGATCTAATGGGTGGGCATCATGAATTCGCCCGATTGACGGAGGGATTTCCTCCCAGCCGTCGGAAACGGATTGACGCACTTAAAGGGGAACTTCGCGCCGCCATGCCCCTGCATGAACTGCGGCGGGCGCGGGCCATGACACAGAAGTCCGTTGGTGAAGCGCTGAACGTGAACCAGCCAGCGGTCGCCAGGCTGGAGCGGCGAGCCGACATGTACGTGTCCAGTCTTCGCTCCTACATTGAGGCAATGGGTGGGAAGCTGAACATCGTTGCCCGGTTTCCGCAGGGAAGTGTTGCCATCACCAATTTTTCCGATGCCGGTGAGGGTCGGATTGAGGCTGGTCCGGCGACGGAAGATGTTGGCCGGTAGTACCGCCCGCCTCAGCCCAATGCCCGCGTCGAGGCTCGGGCCGAACAACTGAACGGCGCCGTGCGCCGTCGCTCTGTCCGACTCTCATCTTCGGTCTGCGGCACGCCCGGCATTAGCCACTGGGACCTGGGACCGCAGCAGCGACACCCGCTGCACTGCTGCTGCGGGTCGCTCCAGTTCCATTGCTCCAACGGTTGGGCCAAGAAGTGCCGGTTCATCCAGCAGCCGAAAGAGTGGCGATCATGCCGGCCAGTCCGCTGCGCTGAAAGGACTTGGTGAATAGATGGCGGAAACACAACAAAAGTGTTGACCTTGCTGCAGGGAACGCTTATCTTCTGACCTGTGCCGCGGAGAGTGCGGTCGTGTTTAGGTCAAGTCAATGGATGAATTCAGTCAGACGGATCAGAGAAAACCGCTAGAGTCCAATTTAAGAAGCGAAATCAGGGATGTACGAAGTTTTTCAAGAGCAGGAATTTAAAGGGAAACGAATTCGCGGTGAACTCAAACGAATTGAAGCGGTGGCTGAAAGGAAGGGGTGCGTATTCATGACGCATAAAGGAGGAAGCGGCCACCTTACCGTCAGACGGGGAGATCGAGTCTCCCGGCTGCCAGCGCATGGATCGAGAAAAGTGCTTGGAAGCGGGCTTGTCGCCAGAATCAAGAAAGACCCGGGATTGGAGTGAAGCCATGCTGTCCTTTCCAATAGATCTGCAGAAGGATGACCGTGGGTTTTTGGCGACTTCGCCGGACTTTCCGGAGCTCACGACTTTCGGAGACGACCGGCGCGAAGCGCTGGCCCGGTCTGTGTCGGCTCTTCAGGAAGCAGTGGCTGCGCGCATGCACGGAAACCGGGACGTGCCGGTTCCTTCTGCAGGAGAAGTTTGCGTGACGCTGCCAACGCTCACGGCAGTGAAGGTAATTCTCTACCAGGGAATGCGGGAACAGAAAATCGGCAAGGCCGAGCTGGCGCGGCGGCTTGGCTGGCACCTTCCACAGGTGGACCGGGTGCTGGATGTAGAGCATCACTCACGGCTTGACCGAATGGACATGGCGCTGAGTGCGATCGGAATACAGTTGGCCGTGCAAGTAGCAGAAACGACAACATAAAATTTGGCAGCGTCCTCCGGCCTGAATTGACGCTTGCGGCAGGGCGGCGTTGCATGGATCTCTCCTTAACTGGTGGGGTCGATGCTTTCCGAATTCCAGTTCATCTCTTATCAGATCACCTTCGGCCGCGGCGACAGCTGTTTAACGGTTGGCTGACCCGCCGCTGGCGCCTCTTGCTACCTTCTCCAGGGCGAGCGCGGGTTCGCAGCCGCAGGCTTTTCCGGGGATTCGCGGTCGTAGGAACCGTTCAGATCGTGCAGATGAACTTCCCGGATATGCCAGTTGGGCGGAGTCGGCTCCTGATTGGCGGAATCCGTGGGAGACTCTTCCGCATCGCCGGTGTACACAATAACCGCGTAGACAGGAGCGGGATTGCCGCCCTTCCTGTGACCGTCCGTCAGCGCATCCAGTTGTCTCGAAACGCGTTCCACCATGTTCCGCCGGGCATCAGTATCTTTCACGTCCGCCATCTCGGTCGACGCATAGACGAAACCAGTGCCATCCAGCCATACGCGGAACAGCGGCAGCATTTCGTCCCCTTCCCCAATGATCTCGGGTAACCGAGAGCGATCCATTTGCGCCGCGACTTCAGATGGCAAGGTCCACTGAAGAAGCCAGTACGCCCGTTCTCTTTCGGACAGACGTATTCCAATCACGGCTTCGGAATAGTTAACGAAGTCCGGCATGGCAGGCTCCTGTGTCTGTGGCCATAAGGCGGAACGCCTTAATCGGAACGGGTACCGTATCGTACACTTCTTTGCCTTTCGACCACAATGGTAACGGGACCGCGGGGCCGTCTTTGACTTAGAATGGACTGGAATCTTCCAATGCCCGTTCACTCCCGTGTCGGTGATCCTATTCATGTTCTTCACCAAACGCGCCGCGATTCCCGTTGGATTTTGTTTTGATGTACTTTCCGCGCCGGCCCGGGCATTCAGCGGCAGGCGGCGCGGTGGAACGCCGTTCCCGCCGTCACCGGGATCCGCTTCTCAGTTCCCAGCTCTTCGTTCCATCACAGCCAGGGCACCCGAAGCTATCGCGCCGACGAATCTCCGCCGGAGTTCAGGCCGGTTCGCCGCAGGCGGCGAAGCTTTCAGTGGACTCTTCGGAGCCCGAACATGCGCGGATCCCGTCAGCTGGGAAGGGATCCCCGAACCGCTGGCAGGAGGCTGGCCGGTCGTCTTTCCGTCGCGAAAGCAGGGCGGAACATAAAGAGAACTGGATTCCAGGCCAATCTCACACACACGGAATAAGGATCTGTTTTCGTTACGGGGACAAGTCTTTCAGCTGATCGCCGCCAATATCTGCCAGTTAAGGGAAAGTTTCCCTAACGCAGATTCCCGCAGTCTGCCCTGACGCGCCAGAATCCGTTCAGGAACGTGCCCTTCAGCCTCTCGGAGTAAGGCTGGACCAAAACTTTCCCGTAAGGCTGCTTGGTTGACTGATGACCGCAGGAACGGAAAACCCCTGCAAATCAGCACGATGGTCACGAAACCCGATTTCAGGCCGCAGTGAGGTTCTGCCTGACGACCGCATAACTCAAAGAGCCTCTGCCTTGACGAGCGAGTGTACATCATCCACGCGAGCCGCGTCGAGATCGTCTTCGGTAATGCCGAATTCTTCGCCCAGCAGGCTTTCGATGCCTTTGACGAGGGCCAGCGCGTCGAGGCCATAGTACCTCATGAGATAAGGACGTGATCCGCCATGTGCGTAGGTGTCTCTCAAGCCAAGGCGCATTAGCCGCTTGCCTGAGCCGGCACCCGCCATGACTTCTGCAACGAGCGAGCCAATGCCGCCTTCGGTCACATGGTTTTCAAGTGTTATTACGCCGTGCGTCACGCTGTCGACGTGATCCAGAAGGGCCGTTGCGTCGAAGGGCTTGATGGTGTGCAGGTGAAGGTGTCGGATCGAGAGGCCGACTTTGGCGAAGGAAGCGCGAGCCCGCATGGCCTCTTCCGTGCAGATGCCGGATGTGACGACGAGAACGTCGTCACCTTCGGACAGCGCGCGAATCTCGCCTAGTTTGATAGGTGTATCGAACAGGCGGGGCACCGAGCCGCGCAGGACGCGGCACCAGACAGGGCCGTCAACGCTGTCGGCGGCTTCACAGATGGACTCAACCTCTGTGGCGTCACCGCACTCGAGAACCGTCATGTTCGGGATCGAGCGCATGACGCTGATGTCTTCAATCGACTGATGCGTCATGCCGCCCGGGGTCGTTACTCCTGGGAGGAAGCCCATGAGCCTGACCTTGCGTCGGGGATAGGCAATCGATGCAATCAACTGGTCATAGGGGCGGCGGTACATGAAGACGCCAAAGGTGTGGATGAACGGGCGATACCCGGCAAGGCCGAGACCGCCCGCGAAGCTCATCATGTTCTGTTCGGCCATGCCGAGCGAGAGAAACTGCTCCGGATGGCGGCCGCGGAATCCGTCGATCTCACAGGACGACGTCAGATCCGCAGAAAGACAGAGGATTTCGTCAGGGTGTCGTGCTGCATATGCTTCGAAGGCCCGTGCATAGGGGCGTATGACCAATTCCACCATCAGTGCGCCATCCCGTAGGCAACAGGGCTAACGCCAAGTGACCGGGCAATCTTCCTGTTCAGGCGGGATCGCTCGTCCTCGGACCTGAAGCGGACGTAGTGCAGACGCGGGAAGCGCCGCTGAAGACTGGGCATTCCGCGGAAGGGTGACGAGTTTGCGAGAATAATCAGAGGCTTTCCACGATGGGGTATCTTTGCGGCTTCGCGGATCTGATCGAGTTTGTGGCCATCGACCCACACGGCCACGCCGCCGAACTGTTCGATTTTGGCCTTGATGTCGCCGACATCCATGACGCTCGACATCGCGCCGTCGCATTGTTGGCGGTTGACGTCCATGATCGCGTAAAGGTTGTCGATTCGGTGGTAGGCAGCGGCGGCGATGGCTTCCCATGTCTGGCCTTCCTGAACCTCCCCGTCAGACATAAAAACCCAGGTTCGCCCGGGCTCGCCACGGCGCTTGCGGCCCCAGGCAAGTCCCGCCGCCGTTGAGAGGCCGACTCCTAGCGTGCCATTGTGCACTTCCATGCCGGGGCTGTGTTCCGCACCGATCATTTCTACAGACGATCCGTCTTTGTTGAACATTTCGAGGCCTTCCGGCGCCATGCGGCCGACCTCAATCAACGTGGCGTAGGCGACGAGTGCGTAATGTGCTGGTGCGATGAACAGCCGGTCGAATTCCGGTTTTGCCGGTCCGTTGTATCCAGCGCCCGTGTGATAGGCGTCGTTGCCTCGCGCCGGGACGCCGCCGAACGGTCTGGGAATCATTGGAAGCGTAGGCGCCCCCAGCTCCAGCTCTTCGTTGTAGAGCCAGGCAAACTGTTCGGCAGCCGAACAGGCTTGGCTCAGATATCCGCCATTGTTTCGGATCGAGTGTTCAAAAACCCTGCGCCGTATGCCGAGTGCAATCGCTTCCGTAGATCTTTCATTCTGCATAAAGCACCTCTGGCGATTTACAAATGCCACTACATTAGTCATATGAAAAATACAAGCGTTTCGACGCAAAAGGGGAAGTGCATGCGCTATACCGCGGCCCATTGGGGTGCCTACGTATTTGAAGAAAGCGTGGGTCTTCATCCGCTCGCGGACGATCCGGCGCCATCGCGTATCGGACGTGGTTGGCTCTCGGCGGCGACAAATGAACGGGGTCGAGTTCTTGCGCCTGTCGTCCGTAAGGGTTGGCTTGAAGGCGACCGAGGCGCCGGCCGGCCGTCGGACGACTTCGTCCGCGTGCCGTGGGACAAGGCGGTGAGGCTTGTCGCTGACGAGTTGATTCGGGTGCGGACCGTTCACGGGAACGGTGCGATATTCGCTGGTTCCTATGGTTGGTCGAGCGCGGGACGATTTCACCATGCGCAAAGCCAGCTTCACCGTTTTCTCAACTGCTTCGGGGGATATGTCGGATCGCGGGGGACCTATTCGCACGCGGCGGCGGAAGTGTTGTTTCCATATTTGCTGGGCATGAGCCAGAGGCAGCTGCAGGACAACATGACGAGCATCGAGGAAGTTGCGGAGCATTGCGAGCTCTTGCTGGCCTTCGGTGGAATATCTGGCCGGACAGCCCAGATCACGGCGTCGGGCTCGAGTTTTCACGAGATCCCGGATTGGCTTGACCGGCTGTCCGCAGGAGGAACGCGGCTTGTTTCTGTTTCGCCGCAAAGGAGCGATCATGCGAGTGCCGAGTGGCTGTCGATCCGGCCGGGAACCGACACAGCTCTGATGCTGGCGCTGACTTATGAAATCGTTGCCTCCGGGCACGAGAATCTTGCGTTTCTTGAGCGATTTACGAGTGGTTGGCCGCAGTTTCGAGCGTATCTGGCTGGTGAGACCGATGCCGTGCCGAAATCGGCCGATTGGGCTTCGCTCATATGCGATGTGTCCGCCAAAAGGATTCGGGCGTTGGCCCAGGAGTTGCACGGCAGGCGCAGCATGATTGCCGTTGCATGGGGACTCCAGCGCGCGGATCATGGAGAGCAGCCGATTTGGGCGGCTCTCGCGCTGGCGTCGGTCCTGGGTGAGATTGGACAGCCAGGTACGGGATTTTCGTTCGGCTATGGATCGACGTCGCCGGTGGGGCGTCCGACACGGCTTATCCCATGGCCCTCTTTGCCTCAGGGGCAAAATCCAGTTGAGGACTTTATTCCCGTTGCCCGACTTGCCGACATGCTGATGCATGCGGGAGCGCATTACCGCTATAACGGAGAGATCCGAACCTTTCCTGATATCCGGCTGGTCTATTGGGTTGGCGGCAACCCATTTCATCACCACCAGAATCTGCGCCGCCTGGACGTGGCTTGGACGCGTCCCGACACCGTCATCCTACACGAACACAGCTGGACCGCGTCGGCGCGTCGGGCCGATATCGTTCTTCCCGCGACGACGCCGCTGGAACGCGACGACATAATGATGAACCGCCGTGACCCCCGCCTCATCTATATGTCCCAAATTTTGTCACCGGTGGGGGAAGCTCAGCACGATTACGGGATTTTCCGTCGGATCGCACAACGCCTGGGCTTCGAACACCAATTCACGGAGGGGCGTGAGGTTGACGCCTGGCTGCGCGACCTGTGGGAGCGGGCCGCCGAAGTCGCTGCGGAGCACCGCTTCGGATTGCCGGACTTTGAGCGGTTCAGAGACGAAGGCGTGTTTACCGTACCCGACGCTGAAGATCATCGTCGACTGATGCGTGACTTCGTTGAGGATCCGGAGAGTGCGCCTCTGGTAACGGAGAGCGGGCGGGTCACGCTCTTCAATGAAACGATCTCCGGGTTTAGGCTGGCCGACTGTCCGGGCCATCCAAAGTGGATTCCGCCGGTCGAATCCCTGTTGGATGCGCCGGATGGCGCTTTGCACCTGATCTCCGGTCAGCCGGATACCCGGCTTCATGCGCAGAACGACCTGGGGCAGGAGGCGCGGAACGACAAGATCAAAGGGCGGGAACCGGTGCTTATGCATCCGGCGGCGGCGTCCGCGCGAGGTCTTGTCGAAGGCGATGTCGTGCGCCTGTCCAATGCGCGCGGGGCCTGTCTCGCCGGTTTGCGGCTGAGCGAGGACATTCGGCCGGATTGCGTTGCGCTCGCCACGGGGGCTTGGTTCGACCCGCAGACCGTCGGGGGCGAGTGGCTGGAAGTACATGGCAATCCGAATGTCCTGACCATTGACAAAGGGTGTTCGGAGCTTAGCCAAGGCAGCATCGCACATACGGCGCTGGTATATGTTGAGGCTTGGGACAGACCGTTGCCCGCGCTTTCGATCAGTCACCCGCCCCGAATTCTGGAGGAACAGGGATGAGTGCGCTTTGGGTGGGTCTGGATGTCGGAACGACGATGGTCAAGGCTGCGGCCTATGCGCCTGATGGAGTCTGCGTTGCGGAAGCCTCGGCCCCGAGCGAGGTAAGGCAGGGCGCCGCTGGCGAGAGTGAGCAGGACATGGCAAACGTGCGCGCCTGCGTGATGCGCGTAATGGCGGAACTGGGTGGGAAAATAGACGTGGCCAGTGTGCTTTCGCTTGGGATCGCTGGCCAGGGCGACGGTTTCTGGGCAGTTGATGCTGACGGAGAGCCGGTGACGCCCGCGATGCTCTGGAACGATACACGGGCGGCTGCGGATCTCGATATATTTGCAGACAGTGACGCCACCACCGCAATCGGGCGAGGATGTCACACGGCGCTTTGGGCCGGGACATCAGGGGTGCTTTGGCGCTGGTTGAGGGCAAACGACGCCGATGCTGCCGGTCGTGTGTCACGTGTGGTGACCTGCGCCGACTGGATCGGGCACTGCCTGACAGGAGAATGGGCAACTGACTGGTCAAACGCCTCGATTCCTTTTTTGGACTTCGCCACCCGGTCCTATGGAGACGCTCAGATCGAAGCTCTGGACTGTCGTGACCTGGCGGGAAAATTAAACTTGCCGCGGAGTGCCAATACACGGCTGGGCGGACTGACCTCCGATGCGGCGGCGGCGACCGGATTGCCTGAGGGGATTTCGGTTTCGGTAGGGACGCTTGACCTTTCGGCAATGATTGTCGGCATGTGCATGGATCGGCCCGGGCAAACGATGATGATCATGGGCACGACCGCGGTAGTGAACATTCTGTCCGACAGCCTGGCTCCGGAAGCCGAGCTCATTGGCGCAGCCGTGCTTCACCCGACGGCGGAGATTGCGATCAAGGTTCTGGCGCCGGCGAGCGGGGCATCGGCGTTTGACTGGTTCACCCGTCTGCATCCCCATACGCTGGGCGGTCAAAACCCAGCCGAGATCGCCGGGAAGCTGAATTCGCTTGTGGCGGATGTGCCGCCCGGAGCGAATGGCGTGACTTTTCTTCCCTATCTCAGCGGTGAGCGCGCGCCCTTTGTCGCCCCGGACATTCGAGCGGGATTTCACGGGCTGTCGGCGGTGGCCTCAAAAGCCGAGATGGGCCGGGCCGTGATGGAAGGAGCCGCCTTCAGCCTGCGCCATTGCTTTGCATCCCAAGGTGGTTTGCCGACCGAACCGGTGCGGCTCTCCGGAGGTGGATCAAGAAACGCGATCTGGTGCCAGATCATCGCAGATATCCTGCAGCAGGCCGTGACTGTCAGCGACGTTTCGGATCAGGGCGTCTGGGGCGCGGCCTGTATTGGCGCGAGCGCGGCGGGACTGGGCGACCCGGTAATGCTTGCCAGACGGGTTGAAGATCATGTGACGTACCTGCCCGATCTGAACAACGCCCCGCTCTACGACCGCGCCTTTGCGCGCTATAGGGTCTTGTCCGATGCCATGCGCGCGGTGCGGACAAGACTGAGATCTCTCGAGGAGCCGGACGCATGGCAAACATGATGAAAGCCGCAGTCTATCACGCACTGGATGACGTTCGCATCGAAGAACGTCCGGTGCCGGAGATCGGGCCTGGCGAGATGCTTCTCAAGACTTTGGCTTGCGGTCTTTGTGGCGGTGAGACGATGGCTTGGTACAAGTCGGAGCCGAAGGTGCTCGGACACGAACCTGTGGGCGAGGTGGTCGGGCTGGGTGCCGGTGTGAGCGAATTCAAGATCGGCGACCGGGTATTCGTCAATCACCATGTGGGCCGCACCAATTCCCACCTTTCGCTACGCGGGCATCCCACGCGAGATCCGTTTTATAGGCGGATGAAGCTCGATCCCGGTGGGGTCTGCGACTACTACCGCGTCTCGGCGCAGCATCTGGCCATGGATGCGCATGTGCTCCCTGACAGTATTTCAACCGAGGCTGCGGTGACTGTTGAACCTTGGTCCTGCGTGCTTTCGGGGCTGAAGGTCTGCCACATACAGCCAGGCGATACGGTGGCGGTTGTGGGTGCCGGGTTCATGGGACAGGGCTTTGTCCATTTGGCGCCTCTGTTTGGGGCTGGCAAGGTAATTGCACTGGATTTCTCGGACTGGCGTCTCGCGCGGGCGCGGGAGTTTGGGGCGACGCACACGATCAATCCCAGGACTGAGAACCCGGTCGAGATGATGCGGACGCTTAACAGCGGGCGACTGGCCGACACCGTGATCGTGACAGCGCCATTTCCGTCGGCCTGGGAACAGGCGCTGTTGCTTGTTGAAGTGGGCGGCTGTCTTCATCTGGGCGCACCGCTTCCGCCAGGAACGGACTGGGTGCTCGACGGAAATCGGGCCTATTTCGATCACGTCACGGTCACGTCGCGCTATTCTTCGGACCATACCGACACCTACAGCTATATCCGCCTGCTGGAAGCCGGGCGGATCATGGCGGATCAGGCGATCTCGCATCGATTCGACATGAAAGACTCCGCCGAGGCGTTTCGCATGCTGGTCGAGGCGGAAAATTCGCTTAAGGTTGTGATCTATCCCGGCGGGATCCCGGCGGAATATTCGGAGGTGACGTAATGCTGGCGGCTCTCAGGGAAGAAGTCTGCGCTCAGAACCACGAATTGCCCCTGAACGGGCTGGTTGTGGGATCCGGGGGCAATGTCTCCGGGCGCGATCCGGACAGCGGGTTCGTGGTGATCAAGCCGTCGGGTGTGAAATTCTCTATGCTGACACCGGAATCGATGGTTGTCGTCAATCTCGACGGCAATGTGATTGAAGGGAAGATGAAGCCCTCGGTGGACACTGGCATTCACCTTTATCTCTACCGGAACCGCGCGGATGTGGGCGGCGTCTGCCATACACACTCGCCCTATGCGTCGAGCTTTGCTGCGCGGGGCGAGCGCATCCCGGCCGTTCTCGCGCCAATCACCCATATCCTCGGCCGCGACGTGCCTTGTTCGCGTTACGCGACGCCAGGGGAGGTGGACACCGGCGAAGCCATTCTTGAGGCGGCCGATGGCGGAATGGCCGCGCTGGTGAAAGCGCATGGGGTGTTCACAATGGGAAAGTCGGCGACCGAAGCGACCTCGTTTGCGATGTACATCGAAGAAGCCGCAAAGACGACGCATCTGGCAATGCTGCGTGGACGGGTCGAGGAACTGAGCCAGAAAGAAATTGACCGATGCCATGCCTGGTTCCGGAAGAACTATGGTCAGAACGGGAATAAAGAGACGGGACCGCCCGCCCTGTAAAGGCGGGTCCACATTCTGTGCTCAAGGGGATGTGCCATGCGGTTGCCACAGTGGTTCCGGCACGCCCAACCAATGGAAAACGACCGACCCGTTTCACGCCAGCGATCCGGGGCATGGCTGCTTCGTCGGAAGCTGCCGCGGGCGGCGATTATCCGGACAGAACCCTCCAGCAGGGGATCTCGGAAGTGGACCAGGTTTCGATCCCGTGCCTGGGCCGCCGATGCAGCCCTACAGCCGCCGTCACAACATCTTGTGGAACTTGGGCAAAAGGAATAAGCTCTTGAGAAGATAGATGCCTGATAGCATGAACATACTCACTTCTCCCTCCCGCGTGATAGGCGAAAGGGAAGCGCAACTGTCAAATGTGGCGCTGCTGTACTATGGCGAAGGGATGACGCAGAGCGAAATCGCCGGGCGTATGAAGGTAAGTCGCGCAACTATTGTGAATATGCTGCGTGAAAGCCGGGAACAGGGGATCGTCGATATCCGCGTGGATGGAAAAGTCCTGACAGGATCCAGCCTTGCGCGGGATCTGCGGGAGAAGTTTGGTATCGAGGACGTTTATGTCTCGCGGACCTCTGCCTTTGGCGAAAACGCTTCGCGTGACGAAAGTTTCGGACAGCTGGCGCGGGTGGCGGCAGCCGCTATCCTCGACATGGTCGAAGCGGGCGATACCATCGGTGTGGCCTGGGGCGAGACAATCATGGCGGTTGCCAACGCGATGCCGCGGAGTCCGGTAGCCGACCTGGAAGTCTGCCAGCTTATTGGATCAATGATTTCAGAACGGGTTCCAGCCTCGGAGAACTGCGCGATCCAGATTGCCCGGAGGCTGGAGGCGGCTGCCTGCTACACGCTGCACGCGCCTGGGCTGATTTCGACGGCTTCACTGGCTGAGACGATTCGGGGCGAGCCCACCATCAAAACGCAGCTCAGGCGACTCCAGGCCCTGGATATGACTGTGTCTTCGATCGGCAACGTTGCTTCGGACACTCACCTGGTGGCGGCGGGGATCGCAACCGCTGAGGAATTGAAGGCAGCCAGAATGGCTGGCGCAATTGGCATCATCTGCTGTCGATATATTGCGTCCGACGGACGGGAGATCGCAATGCCTCCGCATAGCAGGCTGATTGCAGCCACACTCGACGACCTGAGGTCTGCGCGGAAGCGGCTTCTGGTGGTGTGTGGGATTGATCGTGCGGATGCGGCCTGCGCAGCGATGAAGGCCGGTTTGGTCACACATCTCTGTGTTGATCATGTGCTGGCGCGTGCCCTGCTGGATGCCTAAGGGGATACCAGGCAACCCGGGATGCTGTTCGCCATCCATTCGACCGAGAGTTCCGACGGCATTCCGCATCTTACCCTCTTCCACCGCAACGCTTCCCCCAGCCATTGAGATTCCGGGCGGTGAGGTCCTGATCGGAACGGGGGATCCGGTCATTTCGGATGATGCCGAAGGCCCTCTGCGTACCAAGCGCGTGCCGCCGTTCCGCATTGGAGAATCCGCTGTGACGAATGCGCAGTTTGCGGCTTTCGTGGATGAGACCGGCCATGTCACCGAAGCCGAGCGCTTTGGCTGGTCGTTCGTTTTCTGGGCACAGGTGCCCAGAAGCGTCGGGCCTACGCAGGCGGTGCGCAATGTGACATGGTGGAGGCGCGTTGATGGCGCTGACTGGCGGCACATTCATGGGCCGGAGCGGGATCTTGCACAGGAGAGACCTGATCATCCGGTGACACATGTCTCCTGGAATGATGCACGTGCGTATGCGACGTGGGTCGGCGGGCGTCTTCCGACTGAGGCCGAGTGGGAGCACGCGGCCCGCGGTGGGTTGGGAGATGTCCGATTTCCGTGGGGCAACAGGGAGCCGGATGACACCGGCTATTTTCCCTGCAATATCTGGCAGGGACGTTTCCCCGAGATGAACACCTGCGCTGACGGCTATGCCGAGACCGCACCCGCGAAGAGCTTCCTCGCCAACGGCTATGGACTTTACAATCTAGTCGGCAACGTCTGGGAATGGACTGCCGAGCCCTTCGTGATCCGGTCGCAGAAGAGGGCGGCAAAGGCGCGGCAGGCGCGGATGAAGGGATTCAAACTTGCCAAAGGCGGCTCGTTTCTGTGTCACAAGAGCTATTGCTATCGCTACAGGATCGCCGCACGCACGGGAAATTCTCCCGACAGTACGACCACACACACCGGGTTTCGGGTCGTGTGGGGGCTGTAGTGCGCGCGCTCAGGCGGCGGCCTCCAATCCCAGACGCGCCAACTGTTCTGACGGGTAGCCTTCCTCGTCCATCAGCTCCCGTATCAGCGTCAACATGCGCGCGCGCTGTTCGGGGTCGCTTTCCCAGAGGTTCCTGCTCTGGTCCGGGTCTTCGGAACGATTGAACAAAAGACTCTCGCCCGAACGCGGATCCACCTTGATCGGGATTTTCCACATGGGCAATTCGACGGACGGGTCGAAATAGCCTTGGTCGACGGGTTTGTTCGGAGGTTTGGAGAGGCGTCCGTCAATCGGGTTGTCGACTATCAATGGCCGGTAGATGCCGGTGGAATAGAGGAAGAGCGGCCGGTCGGGCTCGGGTGATTTCAGGATCGTCCATTCGCCATCGGTGGCGCATATTCCTTGGCCGAACGTGCCATAGAGCACGGCGTCCCGCGGCGATGGCGCCCCCAAGGTCACCATTGGCAGAAGTGATCGCGAATGGCGGTTGGCCGTCGTCAGCTTGACCCCTGCGGCCTCGATGACTGTCGCGAATAGATCGACCGTCTGGGTCAGGCCGGAGACAAAGCGCGGGACCGGGTTGGCCGGGTGCCAGATCATCAGGGGGATATTGGCGTGGCTGTCGAAGTGCGGATGCTGCTTGCCGAAGGTGCGCCGTTCCCCCATGTCGTGACCGTGGTCGGTGGTGAAGATCACCATGGTGTCTTCCCACAGCGCCAGTTCGTCCAGTTTGTCGAGCATCCTGCCGAACCAATTGTCCATCATGGTGACCTTGCCCATGAACTGTGACCTTAGGAAGTTCAGCTCTTCTTCATTCGTCTGATTCATGAATGCGTCCAGATCATCATAGACCTGATAGGGTGGCCAGATGTTGAACTCGTTCTTGCTGGCACCCTCGGCATACATGCTTTCGTATGGCTCGGGGACATGGAAAGGCTCGTGGACATCAAAGGTTTCCACGTGAAGGAAGAACGGGCCTTTTGATGCATGTCGGTCGAGCCAGTCGCAGGCGCTGCTAAAGGTCTTGGCTGAGAAGAACTCCTCTTCTTTCGTCCATGTCTTTGTATTGGCGTAATACTGGCCGATATGTTCGGGAGCGCGGAACTCCTCTACCTTTTTCACCCAATCGGGCTTGTCTTCGTTTGGATCCATGGGCTGCCAGTGATCGACCTCATAGCCTCGGATCATCTCTGTCGTGTCGTAGCTTTGGATGTAACCGTTCGCCTCCTCCTCCCAATAGTGGTAGTGATCCGTGACGATGTGAGTGTGATGGCCGCCCTTCCTGACTTCCAGGGGCAGGCGCGGATCGAATACTTCGAGCGATCCCCACGGCCGCCACATGAATTCCTTTCGACCGGCGATCAGTTCACGCCGCGCAGGCATGCACGGGAGGCTGCCGACGAAGTGATCGTTGAAGACCTGGGCGCGTGCGGCAAAGCGGTCAATGTTTGGCGTTCTGCAGGGGCTTTGTGGGTTGTAGGCGCGAAGGCAGTTGCGGGTCAGGCTATCAACCAGCACGAGAACAATGTTCATTGGTTTACTCACAGCGCATTTTCCGCAGCCTATGGGGTTCGGTCGGATTTGACAAGTGCTAACTTTTTTGACAAATATATAAGTGTTGCATAGAACGAGGCATGTGTATGGTAAGGCACACGTCAGAAGTGCCGATTACCTCACGCATTGGTGGCTGGCGTCGTGGTCGAGGAATGTAGAGGACGGCATGGGTCGAAGTCAGACTCTTCAGGTTGCAGCCAGTCTTGGCGCCATCCTTGCTTGGGTCGCCATCTGGGCATGGCTGACTCGACCGGGAGGGCCGGTTCACACGCTGTACTTTCCTGCGCCGGACGATGTTTGGGCGAAGTTTGTTCGTATGTGGCAGCGGCCTTATATCGGCAGCACGCTTCCCAATCACATTTTGAGCAGCCTTTACATTGTGTTAACCGGCTGGAGTCTGGCAGCGCTCGTTGGGATCCCTCTGGGCATAGCGATGGCATGGTGGAAGAGGCTCAAGTGGATCGTCTTTCCAATATTCCAACTGATCCGGCCGGTTCCGCCGCTGGCCTGGATTCCGCTGACGATCCTGTGGCTGGGCATCGGCGATTCCGCCCGCATCTCGGTGGTTTTCATCGCCGCCCTTGTGCCTTGGCTGATGAATTCGATGCTGGCCGTCTATTCCATTGACCGTCTGTTGCTCGATGCGGCCAGAACACTGGGCGCGAACGACCGCCAAATCCTTACGAGAGTTGTATGCCGCACGGCGTTGCCGACGTTGGTTGCTGCAGCGCGAATGGCGCTTGGCAACGCTTGGTCGACTCTTGTCGCAGCGGAGATTCTGGCCGCGACTGCCGGGCTTGGTTATGTGGCGGTGAACGCGTCTCAGCTTCTTGATACCGACGTTCTTCTTGTTGCCATGTTCATGATTGGCATTCTTGGAATTGGTATGACCGGGCTTATCGGCATGACGCAGAGCTGGCTGGCGCCTTGGTCGGTCCTTGGCGCACGGAGAGAATGAGCAGTGCTTGAGGAACGGCTTGAACGCATGGGCATCGTAAATGATCGAGGCAAGGCGGCGGCCTATGGGATCATTTCACTGACAATACTCCTGATACTGTGGGTCTGCGCAACCAGCCTGTTTCAGTGGATTGAGCCGCGTGTCCTTCCCTCGCCCACGCGGGTAATCGGTCAGTTCGCATGGATTCTGACCGAACCCTTCAGCGGCCTGCGACTCCACGGACACATCCTGTCCTCACTTGAACGTTGGGGCTGGGGTGTCCTTACCGCTGCGTTCATTGGCATTCCCGTAGGCGTCTTCTTTGCGTGGAACCCTTGGTTCAAGACCTTCCTCAATCCGGTGTTTGAACTCATTCATTTCATTCCACCCTTCGCTTATATTCCGCTTGCCGTTCTCTGGTTCGGCGCCTCAACGGCAACGCAGGCGATGGTGGTCTTCGTCGCAGCCTTCCCGGCTATCGTGATCAATTCCCAGCTGGGTGTCGCTCAGGTTCAGAAAATCTATATCGACGCGGCGCGAGTGTTTGGTGCAAACCAGTACAGGACACTTCGGCGCGTGGTTCTCCCGGCGGCGGCTCCAAGCATCTACACTGGTTTGCGAATCGCGATCAGCAACGGCTGGATGGCGCTGGTGGGGGCTGAACTGGTCGTGGGCAAGGTGGGTCTGGGTTTCATGATTGCGCAAGGGCAGGAGAACGCTTCGGTCGCCACAATTTTCGTCGGAGTGATTACAATTGGCTGTCTAGGCGTCCTGATCGACACGCTGGTCCAACGGTCTGAGCGTTACGTACTTCCTTGGCGCAGGGTGGCGGGCTGATCATGGAACAATCGACAGGAAAGATCGCGGCAGACAATACCAACCCTGCAATGGCGGCTCCGGCTAAGCTCAAGCTCTGCAATATCTCGAAATGGTTTGGATCCGAAGGCGAAGGAGTTCATGCCTTGGATGATTGCTCCGTTGAGGTGCAGAAAGGCGAATTTATCGTAGTCGTCGGCCCGTCGGGCTGTGGAAAATCTACGCTGATGACAGTGGGTGCGGGGCTTGAGAACCCTACGCGCGGCGAGGTGCTGGTTGATGGAAAACCGGCCGGACCGCCGGGTCCGACCCGCAGTGTCGTATTCCAGAAATTTGCGCTTTTCCCGTCCGAAACCGTTGAACAGAACATCAAGTTCGGCCTTCAGATGACCGGCGTTTCCACCGCCGAGCAGGAGACGCGGCTGGCTGAACAGTTGAGGATTATGGGTCTTGAACAGTTCAGGAAGTCTTACCCGAGTGAGCTGTCCGGCGGGATGCAGCAGCGGGTTGCGATCGCCCGCGCATTGGTCATGCAGCCGGAGATCCTGCTGATGGACGAACCGTTCGGTGCGCTTGACGCGCAGACGCGGACAATTCTGCAGGAGGAGATTCAGCGGCTGCATCGCGAAAAACACTACACGGTGCTTTTCATCACGCATTCGGTCGAAGAAGCGGTTTACCTTGGTGACAGTGTAGTTGTGATGACGAAACGACCCGGCAGAATAAAGAGGGTCATAAACCTGCCACGTGATGTGGTCTGGAAGACAGGTGACATCGAATTGGCGGCGGAACATTCTGAATTCATCGAATTTCGGCGCGAGATCTGGGGACTCGTGCGGGAAGAAATCGTCTCAATATGAACCCCAATGAAGGAGGAGAAAGAGAAATGAAGATCAAGACACTGATGACAACGGCCGCGGCCGGCGTGGCGATCATGGCTGCCGCTGGCATCGCCATGGCCCAGTCAATGGTCAACCTGAACAGCCAGCCAAACGAGGCCGGTTTTCCGATGTGGCTGGCCAACGATCTTGGCTACTTTGCCGAGAACGGCCTGGAAGTGGACATTGAGTATTTCCCGAATGGCGGCGCGGCTCTGGCAACAGGCGCGACCGATCAGTGGCAGGCAGGATGGACCGGCGGTCCTCCGGCTGTTTCGGGTTGGGAGAAGTTCCAGCTTATCTCCGTGGCTGCGATGCAGAAGGAATCGCAGAACCTGAAACTGTTCATGCGAAACGATGTGCTTGAAGGAAAGACACCAGCAGAGGCACTCGCCGGAACCAAGATAGGCACGGTTCCGAATTCGACATGGAGCCAGGTTCTGTATGCCTGTGCCGAGCATCTTGGCGTGGAAGACCCCGAAGCGCTTGAAGTCGTGCCTCTGTCACCCGCTGTGACGCTGCAGTCTTTGCAGAGCGGCGATCTGGGCGCAGGAACGACGGCGGCCTCGTCTGACATCGTGCTGGCGCAGGATCCGGACAATTACACTATGGTCTGTGACGGCAAAATTGCCGGCGCCAATATCATCGCACCTTGGATCGTCACAAAAACGTTCTGGGATGAAGATCCAGAGGCGGCTGCCGCTTTCGTTGAAGCGGCATTCAGGGCGAATGAGTACATCAACTCAACCGACCCGGACAAAGTGGTAGAGCATGTTCTGGAATATTATTCCGATACCGGCATCGAAGGCAATGCTGAAAAAGCCGCCTATGCCATGCAGATGCGTGACTGGGTTTCGCTGGAAGAAGCGATAGAGGACGTTAAATCCGGCCTGACGAACGACACGCTCACCGGCGCCGCCGAAATTCTTGTTCAGGGCGGTGCCCGTGACAGTGTTCCGGACTTTGGCCCTATGCAGCCTCTGGCATTGGAAATTCTTATGGCTGCGCAGGCTATGCGCTGAAGCAACGGGTATTGCGATTTCGGAAGGGGCGGTCCCAGACCGCCCCCTCCAAGGTACCAGCACTTCCACGCCAGACTGTTCCGACATGATAAAGCCGGATCAATCCGGGGGACCCTGTGATGGCACAATGCGGGAAACGACATCGGGTGCAAGGCAATCGGGTGCGAGGCAGGCCAATGCCAACTTGGGGTACAGTATTCGTCGGCCCGGCCGCTGCTGTCCGGCCCGCTGCCGCAGGAGGAGCTGGAGGCCGTCCACGCATGGACAGACCCTAAGACGGGACTCCGCAAGCCGCCAGGCAAGACCGTCATCCACCGGGTCTCGTACAGGAGACCGACCTCGAGGTGCTGTAGGACGCGCTCGGCCGCTGGTCCCGGCCCCGCATCCACCTCGCCCGGGCACTCGCCGACGGAGTGGCAGGCGCCGAGCCAATAAGGCGCTGATGGCAAAGAAGGATGAATGCCAGATCATGTCTCGTCAGATCACCGACGGTCGTGGCGACAGCTGATTGACGTTTGGCTGACCCGCCGCCGGCCCCTCTTCCTACCTTCTCCAGGGCGAGTGTGGGTTCGCAGCCGCAGGTTTTTTCGTGGATTCGCGGTCGTAAGAACTGTTCAGATCGTCCAGGTGAACCTCCCGGATATGCCAGTTGGTCGGAGCTGGCTCCCGATTGGGGGATTCCGTGGGAGACTCTTCCGCATCGCCGGTGTACACGATAACCGCGTAGACAGGAGCGGGGTTGCCGCCCCTCCTGTGACCGTCCGTCAGCGCATCCAGTTGCCTCGAAACGCGCTCCACCATCTGCTGTCGGGCGTCGGTATCGTTCATGTCGGCCATCTCGGTCGACGCATAGACGAAACCGGTGCCATCGAGCCATACGCGGAACAACGGCAGCACTTCGTCCCCTTCCTCAATGATCTCAGGTAACCGAGAGCGATCCAATTGCGCCGCGACTTCAGATGGCAAGGTCCACCGCAGAAGCCAGTACGCCCGTTCCCTTTCGGACAGACGTATTCCAATCACGGCTTCGGAACAGTTATCGAAGTCTGGCATGGAAGGCTCTTATGTCTGTGGCCAAAAGGCGGAACGCCTCAATCGGGACGGGAACCATACTGTACACTCCGTTGCCTTTCGATCATAGTGGCAACGGAACCGCGGAACTGCCTTTGGGGTAGAATGGACCGGAGTCTTTCAACGCTCGGTTCACCCCCGAATGGCTTCCAGAATTCGGTACACGTTCGAGGGATCCGCGTCTGGAGTAATTCCGTGACCCAGGTTGAACACATATGGGCCTCCGGAAAGCGCACTTACGATTCGGCGGGTTTCATTCACCATTGCCTGACCGCCTGTCACAAGGTGTCTGGGGTCGAGATTGCCCTGTACGCAACTGTCCACCTGAACATGCTCTGACGCCCAACGAACATCCACTTCGGTGTCGAGTGCGACGCAATCGGCGCCGGTGCCCCTAGCGAAGCCTCTGTAACGGTCTCCTGCGCCGCGCGGAAACGCGATGACCGGCACGTCCGGCCATCTGGACTTCAGCGAAGCGACAATTCGCCTGACGGGTTCAGCAGAATAACGTTCGAACGCTGTCCCCTTAAGTGACCCCGCCCAACTGTCGAACAGCTTGACCGCCTCTGCGCCCGCTTCGATCTGGGCGGACAGATATGATATGGTCGCTTCGGACAACAAGTCAATCAACGCATCGAAGGTCTCCGGGTCTGCATTCCGCAGCGCGTGGGCCGGCTGCTGGTCGGGTGTCCCGCACCCCGCGACCATGTAGGTTGCCACTGTCCATGGCGCGCCCGCGAAGCCGATGAGCGCGGTCTGGGCAGGCAAAGCGTCAGACAGTATACGGAGAGTCTCATAGACCGGGGCCAGGGTCAGGTGGACATCTTCAGCCGGCCTTAGGGAGGTCAGGCTCGCGCGGTCGGTAACTGTTGAAAGGCGCGGGCCTTCACCGGACTCGAAACTTAGATCAACTCCCAACGCATGGGGAATCAGCAGGATATCGGCAAATAGTATAGCTGCGTCGAAGCCGTAGCGCCGTATCGGCTGCAGAGTCACTTCGGCTGCAAGGTCGGGTGTGTAGCACAGGGACAGAAAATCTCCCGCCTGCGTCCGTATCGACCGGTATTCCGGCAGATAGCGTCCGGCCTGACGCATCATCCAGACCGGCGGAGTCTCCTGCACCTCTCCGTGGAGAGCCCGCATCAGTTTCTTGTCATTCGCCACTTCCCGCCTCCAAGACTCCCTGAGTGGTCCCGCAGCGGGTTGTCCAAGTCAAGCCGGATCTGTTTGATGGCGGAATGCAGGAAGGATAGGGAGTGGCTATGGAACTGAAGCTTCCATTCAGGATCGGAACGCGAGGCTCGCCTCTGGCGCTTGCGCAGGCAACCGAGGTCCGTGACCGAATTTCGGTCAGTTCGGGCCTGGAACAGGATGCGTTCGAGATAGTTGTGATCAGGACAAGCGGCGACCGCATTCAGGATCGGGCCTTGAGGGACATCGGCGGCAAGGGACTGTTCACAAAGGAAATCGAGGAGGCGCTGTTGGCAGGCGCCATCGACATTGCGGTTCACTCGGCGAAGGATATGCCTGCCGTATTGCCAGAGGGCCTGCTGCTCGATATTTTCCTGCCCAGGGAGGACGTCAGGGATGCATTCGTGTCCCAAAAGCAGTCTCGAATCGCGGATCTGCCTGAGGGTGCGGTTGTCGGTACGTCCAGCGTGCGTCGTAGGGCCCAGCTTCTTCATCGCCGCCCTGATCTACGGGTCGTGGATTTCCGCGGCAATGTGCAGACCAGACTGTCAAAGCTGGCAGACGGCGTCGCCGATGCGACGTTCCTGGCGATGGCCGGGCTGAACCGGCTCGGTGCTACTGATGTTCCGCATACTCCAATTGAAACCGAAGAAATGCTGCCGGCGCCGGGGCAGGGCGCTATCGTGATCGAAAGCCGTCACAGCGATTCTGTTGCGCAGGCTCTGACGGAGCCGATCCGCGATCATCCGACATCCCTGCGCCTTGCCGCCGAACGGGCATTCCTTGCCGAACTGGATGGCTCCTGCGACACACCGATCGCCGGACTTGCTGAGATCAAGGGCGATGCCCTGCACCTGCGCGGCGAAATTCTGCGGCCGGATGGCTCCGAGGCGCTGTCGGATGAGATATCCGGCCCGGTTGGAGCCGGAAGAGAGCTTGGACGGGAACTTGCGATGGGTCTGCTCGCCCGGGCTGGCGACGGTTTCCTGATCCGGCCGGGATAGAAACTGACTGCGGTAACGAAGGAGCGCTGGCAAAGAACGGCGACGAGGCTCTGCCTTCCGGAATCAGCAGAATGCGTCGTCAAGCAGGGTCATGCTGGGGTGTTTCCACCATAGCGTCCAAGCCCGAACCGACAACAGTCTATGCCTGCGGCACAACCTTGCCGGGGTTCAGGATACCTTTGGGATCCAAGGCCGACTTAACCGCGCGCATGACGTCAATAGCTACGGCGTTCTTGCGGCGCCGCATCGACGGCAGCTTCGCCAATCCGATTCCATGTTCGGCCGAAAAACTTCCACGTAGCGACCGCGCGACCGACTCGACCTTTTCCCGAATCGTGTCAATGTCTGACGGCTCACCTGATGTCGGAAACACGACATAGTGGATGTTGCCGTCGCCCAAGTGAGCTACCGCCATAGTCTGGGCATTGCTGTCAATCGCAGCCAGCTCCTTTTCCATTTCTTCAAAGAAGTCTGGCACCCTGTCGGTTGGGACGGCGATATCGTTGTCGACCATTGGCAGCCGCCCGAGAATGATCTCGGCGGCGTCTTCCCTCCGTTTCCACATCTCCGTTCGCTGGGCTTCGGTGCGCGCGACCACAGCGTCAAGCACCAGTCCTTGGTCCATTGCGCATGCCAGTTCGGACTCCAGGCTGGTGACCACCGGGACGCTTCCGTCACTGTCCGGCAGCGCATCGCGTGGCGCTATCGCTCCGACCTCCACCATGATGTTGACGTCGTGCTGTCGTTCGAACGGAGCGCGGGCGCCGGGGATATGGGTGACATGGCGTTCAATGTAGGAGCGTGGCATATATTCGAACGCTTCGACGCCGCCTCCGGAAGCGGCCTGTAGCCGGTCCAGCAATGCGAGGGCGTCTTGCAGGCTCGCGGCAGCAACCATCGCGGTTGCATAGGCTTTGGGCTTCGGGAACAGCCGCAGCACCGCACCGGTGATTACTCCAAGTGTGCCCTCGGCGCCGATGAACAGGTCACGAAGATCGTAACCGGTGTTGTCTTTGTGCAGTTCCGTCATCAGATCCAAAACCCGCCCATCAGCAAGCACGATCTCGAGACCCAGGCACAGCCCGCGCGTCGACCCGTATCGCAGGACGTTTGAACCGCCCGCGTTGGTGGAAAGCGCTCCGCCGACCAGTGCTGACCCGCGTGCACCGAAGGTCAAGGGAAAGACGAGGTCATGCTCTTCACATGCGTCGTGCAGCGACGAAAGGATGACGCCTGCCTCTACTAAAGCGATGCGCGCTTCGGCACGGATTTCGCGGATCCTGTTCATTCGGTCGAGTGACAGCATCAGGGAGCGGCTGGCGTATGTGCCGCCGGAAAGACCGGTGTTGCCACTAACCGGAACCACAGGGGTACCGGTTTCATGAGCCAGTGCCATTACCTTCGAGACTTCTTCGGTCGACCCCGGCCGCACAACGGCAACGGGATCCGAGACATACCGTTTGGTCCAGTCCGTCGTATACCGTGCGCATGCATCGCCGGTCAGCACATATTCGTGTCCTATGGCGGTGCCGAGTCCCTCGACAAGTCGCATTGCTCTTCCCCTTCGCGAGATCATAACTCGGAATGCCCGGTTTTCGGCATTTCAGCAAGTGGAACTGATCGAACCGGAGTTTGCCGTCGCCTGCTTCCTGCCGCCGGACGTCGCGGAATTGCGGACACAGGTCTCCGATCACTCTTGGTTGTCCCCAGATCGTTCTTTCAGTATCATGATTCAGGTCTGCTGCTTGGACAGGGATCCGGCGGGCGGGGGCTGGGCGATGAACAGAAACGCAAGTAATCTGGAATCCTGCAGCGACTGCCCAATCAGGTACAGCGCGGTCTGTTCCAGGTGCGAACCGGGCGAACTGGCGCGGATGGAGGCGGCCAAGCGGTACCTCCGATTCAAGTCTGGCGAGAGAATCGTCTGGGCCGGTGATGAGATGGATTTTGTCGCTTCCGTCGTAAGCGGTACGGCCACCCTTAGCCAGACCATGGAAGACGGGCGTACGCAGATGGTCGGACTCATGCTGCCATCGGATTTTCTCGGTCGCCCGGGTCGTTCCGTTGCACCCTACGATGTGACGGCCGCTTCGGATATCACTCTGTGCTGTTTCCGGAGAAAGCCGTTTGAGGAAATGATGCGGCAATCGCCGCAGATCGGCCGACGGCTTCTGGAGATGACTTTGGACGAACTTGACGCTGCGCGTGATTGGATGCTTGTGCTGGGCCGCAAGACGGCGCGCGAAAAGATCGCAAGCCTATTGTTGAGTCTCGCCCGACGGGCCGCGGTTCGGGAAAGGGCTGCCGTTGGTGATGGTGTGGTACTTGACCTTCCAATCTCCCGCGAGGCTATGGCGGACTATCTTGGATTGACGCTGGAGACGGTGAGCCGCCAGATAACGGCGTTGAAGCGTGATGGAGTCATTGCGCTGGAAGGAATGCGAAAAGTGGCGGTTCCGGATCTTGGCGTACTTGTTCAGGAAGCGGGAGCCAGCTGGTCCGTGGGTGATTGCAGCGGAGGGTCGTCAATGCCGTGTGGTTTCGCTGGCCGGGCTTGAACCGTGTGCGCCATTCCGCTCCGGACGAACACGCATCCATGAGCGCCGAGGATGCCCGAGGCGTTGGAAGATAGGTCGAAGTCGTTCGGCGGGATTTGGATTGATTGAACGACGGATGCTTCCTCATTCCGATCCGTCTTTTGCCGGCTCGCTGCGCTGTGTTATTGGGTGCCAATACGAGTGTACAGCGGCACCGCTTCCTTCCACAGTTCCGGAGAAGTCCATCCAGTTGGGAAACACCGTCCGCAGGTTCGCCGCCACCGGCAATCCGGGTCATTTCAGACAGACAGATGAGGCCGAGATGTCATTTGTGCCAACAACCTGCGAAGAATGGTAGCATCGTTGCGGTGTTCTGCAGCATCCCGCTAACGCCGAACTGCGTGGAACAGCGGGTTGTGGTGCCAAGCAGCGAATCCGACGGTCATACTGAGAGGTTTATCGAACGTTGGGGGCGGAGGCATCACGTGCAGACCCTTGCTGATTCAAGCAGGCGGCAGCGGAGCATGGCAGCCTTTCGGACTAAAGCGCCGATCCTTCGGGCGGGTTTGGATAGCCCGGTTTCGAAAACGGACTAGGCCCGAGCCCTTCGGCCTCGGCGACCGCTGGCACCGACGGGCGCGCTTCCAAGGCCAGCACGAGCGCTTCGAGCGCGGGATAGTCGGAAAGGCTCAGCCAGCGGTCCGCTGACACCGGGTAAAGCGCGGCCCAGCGCAGCAGCGGACCGGCATAGAGCGCGAGCGCCGAGGGCGGCGCAAAGAGACCGGGTTCATCGGAAACCGCGTTGTCCAATATGTCGAAATGTCCGCGCAGGTGGCCGACCATTATACGGTGATGGTCCTCAAGACTGCCCGGGGGGACGAAGCGGCGGGCGTAGAAGAGGCGGCGCAGGTCCGCGTGGACCGTGTTTGACAGGTAGAATAGCCAGCGCAGGAAGATCCCGCGCTTGATGTGATGCACTGGCGGTCCAAGCTCCCGGTCGGGAAAACTATCCGACAGCCACAGAAGACATGCGGCGGTTTCAGCCAGGATGCCTTCCGGGGTCTCGAGCGCTGGGATCAGGCCTGTGGGGTTAACCGCTAGGCACTCCGGCTTCTTTTGCCCGCCGACGGCGCGATTCACAAGGTTGGTCTCGTAGGGGATCTGTCCTTCTTCCAGGGCGAGCCGCACAGCGAGCGATGCATTGTCGGGCGCATAGTAGAGCTTCAGCATAAGGCCCTGTTAGCCCGCAGCGTGCCAGCCGCGCAAGAGCTGTCCGAATCTGTCTTCAGATGTCCTGGCCTCGGCAACAGGCAGCAGTTCGTCCGGAAGCCTTAGAACTCGCGCAGGTGAATGCGCGAGTTCTATGGATGGGTTGGTGCGGGATGCCGTGATCACAGGCGAGAATGAAGCGGAACTGGGCGCTTTGCTGATTCTATCGGAGAAAGCCCAGCGGATGGCAGCCGCTGACCTCCCCGCTGTCCGGTCGGAGAGGCTGGTTCGCGACCGGCTCGGAAAGTCGGATCAAACGCGACTTGATCCTCACCGAGGAACCAAGCTTTGATCGGTAGGAGGTAACCGGGAAAGGACCGCTCAATCAACGTGTGATACGGGCCAGTCACTCGGACATGATCTCGGCCATGAATGCCGGAGAGAACTGGGTTCTGGCTGTCTGACCTGAACAAGTCTTTCAGGATGCGGTCGAGGCGCCCGTTTCATTGATTGGCGGGACGATCGCCACCTACTGGTCAGGCCCCGCAAAAGCCCTTGATCAAATCGCGAACTGAATGCCGTACTTCACATCAGCACGGTCGGCAGGAAAAGCGCGATCTGCGGGAACATTGCCAGACCTGCTATCCCCGCAAGCAGGATCAGCCAGTAGGGTCTTGTTGCGACGGCGGCTTCGCCAAGCGATACCTTCTCTTTCGTGACAGAAACAAGAACGGACAGATTGAGTCCCACGGGTGGCGTGACCTGCCCGATCTCTATCAGGATGGTGATGATGACGCCAAGCCAGATCGCATCGTAGCCCAGCCCGACCATGAGCGGCACCACGATCGGAAGCGTCATGATCATCAGCGAGAGGCCATCGAAGAAACAGCCCAGCACCAGATAGATAAGCACGACAAGTGCCAGTACCGGCAGCGGTCCGAGATCAGCGGCGCGCACTGCCTCGAGGATCGACTGCGGAACACCGAGGAGACTCACAGCCTGTGCAAGAATTGTCGCGCCCATGACAACGAATGCGATGGATGCGAATAGAAGGACCGCGGCATAGATGCTCTCAACCAGTGTCTTAAGGGTCAGTTTGCCCCAGAACCGGCCCACGACAACTGTCGCGATCACTCCGACTCCAGCGGCCTCGGTCGGCGTTGCGATTCCGAATGCTATGCTGCCCATGATCGCAATGACCAGCAGGAGGAAAGGCCACAGGCTGAAAAGCTTGAACAGAACAGTTTTCAGGCTGGCAGCCGCATCACTCCGCGGAGAGAGGTCCGGCCGCGAAAGGCACCGCAGGAGGATATAGAGCATGAACATCGCGGCAAAGAGCAGCCCGGGCAACAGTCCGGCCAGAAAAAGCCGTCCGATAGAGGTTTCGGTCAACGCGCCGTAAATCAGCAGCGAAAGGCTGGGCGGAATCAGCAGGCCAAGCGTTCCGCCTCCGGCCAGCGACGCCACGACCATCCGTCGGTCATATCCGCGTTCGGTCATCTCGGGATAAGCGACCGACCCGACCGCAGCGGCGGTTGACAGACTTGAACCGCTGACAGCGCCGAAGAGTGTGCAGACGGCGATATTGGTGTGCAGAAGACCACCGGGAACGCGCTGGAAAAGAGGAACCAGCGCCGTGTAGATCCTTTCGCTTACTCCGCTCCGCAGCATAATCTCGCCCAGCATGATAAAGAGCGGAATGGCGCTGAGCGTGAAGGAGTTCAGCACGTTCCAGACGGCGTCCACTGCGACAAAGGCGGAGCCGCCGGCAAGGAAGTGAAGGACCAGAAGACCGGTGAGCCCAAGCGCAGCGCCCAGTGCAAGCCCCGAACCGGCGAAAACCACCAGGCCGCCGATCAGAAGCCCCCAGAAACTAAACATCGCTTTCCCTCTGCCCAGTCAGGATCTGCCCGTCTTCCGTTGAAGGCTGCCTGAAACGCCGCGCACCAGAAAACTGACCATGCTCAAAGCCATGGACAGGGGCAGAAGCGCCATCCAGGGATACATCAGAAGGCGGCCGACCTCCGTCTTGATGCTGCGGTCAAAAGCGAATTCCAGCCATGGAAGGCAGAGAGCAAGAAACCACAGGCAGAACGCGGTACCGAACAGCGCAGCCAGAATGCTGACCGGCCGCGCTGCCCTTTCGGGAAGCGCGGAGACAATCACAAGCACGCGGACATGCTCGACCCGAAGCGTAGCCAGTGGAAGAGCGAGAAAGAACGCGGCCGTCATCAGAAGTCCGACGAGTTCTTCGGTGAACCGGAAGGGCGCAAATGCGAAATACCGCATTGTCACGCTTGCGCCGATCAGAACCACGATCGCGCCTCCAGCCAGAGCTGCCAGGACAGCCATGGCGGAAAATACAGGCGCCAGCAGCTTCTCGATGCGGATCGCGGCCGCCAGACGCCTGTATTCAGTCCCGGTGTCGTGCAAGCTCAGCGTCCAAGGACGCCGAGAATTCTCTGGCGGTACTCAGGCGCCTTGCCCCCGGCTCCCTCCGCCATCTCCAGCCATGTGGCAGAGGCGGCATCGAGGAACGCGGCACGGTCTTCGTCAGAAAACGAATCGAGGAATTCGATCCCCTGTTCGGCTAGCTTGGCACGGGCAGCCTGCTCGTTTTCCTCTGCCTTGGAATATTCGTTGGTGCGCTCCCAGACACGGGCGGCCGCTGTGCTGACCGCATCGCGTTCGGCATCGCTGAGACTGTCCCACGCACCCTTCGATGCACCCAGAACGTAAGGAACGCCTGCCACCGGATAAAGGTAGGAGGCATACTTGGTCACTTCCTGAAGCGAAATCGTGTGCGCGAAGAGCGCTGGATAGACGGCGCAGTCGACGACGCCGGTCTGGAGCGCTACATAAAGATCGTTCTGACCGACGATCTGGGCCGAGACGCCGAGTTTGGTGAAGGTTTCGACCTGATCGTTGCTCCAGACGCGAAGCTTCTTCGTCCTGAGGGTTTCAAGCGAACGAACCGGTTCCTCGCGGCAGAAAATCGAGGCTTTCAGGAGCGGAAGGGCCATGAATCCGGTCGGCACGATGCCCAGCTCGCCCAGAACCTCGGCATAGATTTCCTGGATTTCAGGCAAAGCGGCAATCAGCTCATCGGGGCTTCCTACCGACCCCTGGATCATCACGGCGTTAAGGGCGGGAACGTCCCGGCCAAGATAGTTCGCCCAGACCAGACCCATTTCGACCGCCCCACGGGGAAGCCAGCGTGCCACGTCGTTGTCCTTCAGGTTCAGCGAACCGCCGTGGAAGACGTCGATCGTCAGGCTTCCGCCGCTCAGTTCCGCCACGTCCGCAGCGAAAGTCTCAAGCTGCGCTGACTCTCCGCGGCCTTCCGGAAGCCCGTTGTTGAATTTCCATTCGGCCGCCTCAGCGGCTCCGAAGGATATTCCCAGAAACAGTGCCGCGGACAATGTCCGGCGAAGATCTGCAAGCATCTTTTTTCTCCCTGTTTTTCTCAAATGCAGGCGCAGGCCCAAATTGTGTCAACCGGGTTAAACGCCATCGGAACAGAATCATTGAAAACGATCACGACCCGAAAATCAATTGGCTTGAGCTGTCCGGAATCGACCTGGCGAATCCGAAATTCGCCGAGTCTTCGCTTCCCGGGAGTTCCGGGAACGTGACTCCGGTCTTGGAGAGCGAAATCCAGAGACCTGTACAATTCGAGATCGCCAAGGGCGTGCCAATCGATCATGCAGTGGATGCGACGGCTGAGCGGCGACAGAGCCGTTCGTTCTCGCGAAGTTCGCGAACCGGATGCCAAAGACGGGCTGCAGTCCCTTCGGCTGGGTCGCGACCGGGGAAGCGGATGGCGGTCTTGGTCGCCGGCTATTGCGTCGCGTACGCCAGGGGGTCGCGTTGAAAGAACGGACTCGTGATCCGGGCAGAACCTCGACGCAAATTGGAGGCTCAAAGTCGGTGCGGTTGCGCGAGACGCCTGAAAGGGACGACCAGACATTGCCGCCGGAACTTCCGGTCGGGCAGCTTCAAGGCACAACTGCGCAGAATACCAGCTTCAGAATTCCTGCTCCCGGAACCGGATCGCACGCTTCGCGTCACACGACCTTTCTGGAATTCAAATCTCCGTCTCCGGCGGACTGCGCGACTGTTTCCAGGATTTCCGGCACAACTCGGGTCTCCATTCCGATTTCATGGAAGCAATCGGAACAAGACCGTCGCCGGAGATTCGCAAGTACATGCAACGTGAAGAGCACGGGAATGTCAGGCGTCGCTGCAAGCAGCGAACCGGCTTCGCCGAGGTGAAGCTCAATACAGGGGCACGCGGCATGAGCCACTGTCGCTGGCGATGAGAGTGGCCTCCCTCTCGCCTAAGTTGCGCCGTCAGCGCATCCAGGGCACATGAAAGCGGCTGATTGGCAGTTCACACGCACCGTTATGTCGCCCTCCACGAAGCTCTCCGGCAACCTTCAGGCACTTGGAACCGCATATCGGTACCGGCAGCGCGCAAGCTGGCTGATGCTCGAGTTCTATGGCATTCGACCTTTTGGGCCGATCAAATTTGGGATTGAAGGTCGCTCAATTTCAGTCGCCCCGCGTCACATCATTTTGCCCGGGCTCGTCCGTCGTTCTGCCCACGTCATATGCGGTGACCGTGTTGCGGTGGATTGCGGTTGCGCTGTATCATTGTTCAGGATGGATGCTTCCAGGCCGCGAGGCGGCAGAACTCGTTAAGGGATGAGACGTGGTCGATTTCACCAAGGTCCGAGGAGTCTTTTGCACCGTGCTCGAAGCTTGTGCCGAAGAGGGTGTCATGACGCTCTTCCACACCGGGCAAATCGGGATCGGATCTGGAATGCGTGGGGGTATGGGCATGTGGCCTAAATACTCGATTCCGATGCACCTTGGTGGTGTGGCGGTGGATTTCCCGGACATGCCGATCGTTCTTGCACATCCGTCCTTTCCCTGGACGGAAGAGGATCTTGCGGTCTGCCAGAACAAGCCGAATGTCCATTACGACATGACCTGCTGGAGCCCGAAACACTTTTCGGAAACGGCCATCCGCTACGCCAACTCGATTCTGAAGCGGAAAATTCTGTTCGGCTTGGACCGGCCTGCGGTCGCGAAGGACCATTGGCTGGCCGATTTCGAAAAGGCGCCGTTCAGGGATGAGGTGCGGCCGTCGATCCTCAAGGAAGACACGCTGCGTCTGCTGGGCGAGGCAGATGGCTGACTTCGCACCGCAGGATGAGGCAATCACGCTGGAAGCGCTCGACCGGGATCCATTCCCGATCTATAGACGTCTGCGCGCTGAGGCTCCGGTTTGTCGGGTCAAGGCTGCGAGCCGTACGTTCCTGACGAAGGCGGCGGACACAAAATACGTCAAGGACACTCCGGAGATATTCAGTTCAGACGATCCCAACACGCCGATGAAGCGGGCGTTCGGGGCCCATACGCTGATGCGCAAGGATGGCGAGGCGCATCAGCGCGAACGCATGGCAATGGCACCCGCCTTCGCTCCGAAGGTGATTCTCAAAGAATGGATGCCGCAGTATCGGAAGATCGCGGAGGACTATGTCGGAAGGCTTCCTCGGGGGGAAACGGTCGACCTGTTCCCGACCCTGTCCGGGCCCTATTCCGCGCGTGGTCTCGCCGTCCTGTTGGGGCTTGAGGAGGCCACAGATGATCAGATGCAGCGCTGGTCCCAGATCCTGATCGACGGAGCAGGAAATTTTGGCTGGCGCGATGAGCCGTTTGCGCGGACCGACAGGGCCAATGAAGAGATGCATGCGCTTTTTGACCGCCTGCAGGCCCGCCATCGCGCAGCGCCCAACAGTTCGGCCCTTTCCGTCATGCTCAATGCGGACGATCCCATTCCCGAAAAACAGGTCTACGCCAATATCAAGATCGCCATCGGTGGCGGGATTAACGAACCGCGGGATGCGCTGAACACGGTTCTTTACGGTCTCCTGACGAATCCGGACCAGTTGGAAGAGATCAGGCGGAACGCCGATTGGGACAGGGCTTTCGAAGAGGGAGTCCGGTGGGTCGCCCCGATCTCGGTTTCTTCGCGGCTGGTCACCGAAGATACGGAAATCCGCGGCTGCCTGATCCCCAAGGGCGACACGGTGATGACCATTCAGGCCAGCGCGAACCGTGATGAGGATCTTTTTGAGGATGGCGAGGTGTTCAATGTGTATCGTGAAACAGCCCAGCATCAGTCTTTCGGCAACGGGCCGCATTTCTGCCAAGGCACGCATGTGGCGAGGCGGATGATCGGGCAGGTGATGCTTCCAATCCTGTTTGACCGTTTTCCCAACATGACCCTACCTGATTCGGATGCGGTCATCTGGCGCGGTTTCGGATTTCGGGGTCCGATTAATCTGCCCGTCCTGTTGAACTGAAACCGTGATCCCGTTTTCTGTTTACTTTTTTCTCCCGCTGAAGCCACTGGCCTCCAGTCGAACATCCCGTCCATGTGGTTGTTCGGTGAGCAGCGCGTAAGTGCCATGCTGCTGTCGCCTCCAAGAGTGACCAGCTGGCGCCGCCCCTTGGCGACAGGCGACGCGGCGACAGAGAAACCGGCAGCCGCGATCATGATTGCCCAGGCTTCGGACGAAGGAGAGAGATGATCTTCCACATCGTTGCGTCTAGCGCGCCGTCTTTTCGTTCGTCAGACACATATCGCCTGCCAATTGATTTCGTCCGCTTCCGCGGAGCTGAGGGCAGGAGCAGGTTAAGGTCGTGGGTCTTGCGCAGAAGGTGCATCAGGCGCCAGTCAACGTCCCGATGACTTCGGGACGGCGACAAAGAGTTGCCGACGTTTGTGCTTTGGGTAACTCGCTGCAGGATGAGCTCTTTTGGCCGAGTCCAATGCAAATGCAGTGCCTTGGGAAGACGGCTGGTAATCGGCCTGCGGGAATGCCGTCGTCTCCGATGTAAGTCAGTACATGTCGGCGGAATTCCCGCATCCCGCATCTTGGTCCCGCGTCTGTTTTCAAATCGTAGGAGAATCCGAAATTCCTGCAAGTGGATTGACATAGATCAAGGAAGCTCCGACTGTGTCGATGCAGATACGCCGAGCGCAGGTCCGGGCGGTCTGGATTCATTCGGGTCGGCGCAGCTGAACGATATGGGATGAAGGAACGGACCGGATGTGGAACGCAACCAAACTGGCAGTTCTGGGGCTGATCACCCTTGGTGCGGCCATCGCAGCGAACTTTGGCCGGGATCTCGCCTATCAGGTTCACGCCATAATCGTCCTTGCCGTCGCTGGCGGCCTGTTCATCTGGATGCTGCGACGCACTGGGGAGGTTGAACGGCCCGCGTCGGTGGCAGGGGAATACATGGACGATGTCGTTCGCGCGGGCGCCATCGCCACCGCATTCTGGGGAGTGATCGGTTTCCTCGCCGGCACGTTCATCGCCTTCCAGCTCTCGTTTCCGGCACTCAACTTCGAATGGGCACAGGGCATC
Organism: Rhodobacter sp.; assembly: GCA_022824145.1. Taxonomy (GTDB): domain Bacteria; phylum Pseudomonadota; class Alphaproteobacteria; order Rhodobacterales; family Rhodobacteraceae; genus JAPOUP01. The sequence goes on from JAJEAY010000178.1 coordinate 43,491, forward strand.
GCGAACTTCGGTCGGCTTCGCCCGCTGCATACAAGCGCGGTCATCTTCGCATTTGGAGGAAACGCGCTCATCATGTCGTCATTTTATGTCGTACAGCGGACCAGCGCCGCACGGCTGTGGGGCGGCAATCTGGCTTGGTTTGTTTTCTGGGGGTACCAGCTTTTCATTGTGCTTGCCGCGACCGGATACCTGCTGGGAGGCACCCAATCAAAAGAGTACGCCGAGCCGGAATGGTATGTCGATCTTTGGCTCACATTGGTCTGGGTTGCGTATCTTGCGGTGTTCCTTGGAACTCTGATCAAGCGGAAAGAACCGCATATCTACGTCGCCAACTGGTTCTACCTGTCCTTCATCGTCACCATTGCCATGCTGCATGTCGTTAACAATCTTGCGGTGCCTGTGAGCGTATTCGGGTCAAAGTCGGTAATTGTCTGGGCTGGCGTTCAGGACGCGATGACCCAATGGTGGTACGGCCACAATGCTGTAGGCTTCTTCCTGACAGCAGGTTTCCTGGGAATGATGTATTACTTCGTTCCGAAGCAGGCCGAGCGTCCGGTATACAGCTACCGACTGTCGATCATCCATTTCTGGTCGCTTATTTTCCTCTATATCTGGGCAGGCCCGCACCACCTGCATTACACCGCGCTCCCCGACTGGGCCTCCACGCTCGGAATGGTGTTTTCGGTCGTGCTCTGGATGCCGTCGTGGGGAGGGATGATCAATGGGTTGATGACTTTGTCCGGAGCCTGGGACAAACTCAGGACAGATCCGATCATCCGCATGATGGTGATTTCGATCGGCTTTTATGGAATGTCCACCTTTGAGGGGCCGATGATGTCGATCCGCGCTGTGAACTCGCTCAGCCACTACACTGACTGGACGATCGGGCATGTGCATTCAGGTGCGCTGGGCTGGAACGGCATGATCACCTTTGCAGTGCTTTATTTCCTGGTTCCGAAACTTTGGAACCGCGGGCGGCTCTACAGCCTGGCTATGGTGAACTGGCATTTCTGGCTCGCGACCATCGGTATCGTGCTCTACGCAGCGTCGATGTGGGTCGCAGGCATTATGGAAGGTCTGATGTGGCGTGAAGTCGATGCACAGGGGTTCCTGGTGAACAGCTTTGCAGACACGGTAGCCGCGAAATTCCCGCTCTATGTCATCAGAGCCCTTGGCGGTGTCCTGTATCTCGCAGGAGCGATTCTCATGTGCTGGAATCTCTGGATGACCGTCCGGGCGCAGCCACGGATGGCTGTCGATCCGGCCTTGGCTCCGGCGGAATAGGGAGACCGAACACATGGCGATCCTGGAAAAGCACAAGGTTCTCGAAAAGAACGCCACGCTGCTGCTTGTCTTCTCGTTTCTTGTTGTAACAATTGGCGGCATCGTCGAGATAGCGCCGCTGTTCTATCTGGAGAACACCATCGAGAAGGTGAAAGGGGTTAGACCATACTCGCCGCTGGAACTGGCGGGGCGCGACATCTACATCAGGGAAGGCTGCTACGTCTGTCACAGCCAGATGATCCGGCCGATGCGGGACGAGGTCGAACGCTATGGCCATTACTCGCTGGCGGCCGAGTCCATGTATGACCATCCGTTCCAATGGGGTTCCAAACGCACTGGTCCGGATCTCGCAAGAGTGGGCGGCCGCTACTCGGACGAATGGCATGTCGCCCACTTTGTAGATCCGCAGTCAGTCGTTCCGGAGTCGGTGATGCCGAAATACGGCTTCCTGAAAGACAGGCTGATCGAACCCACCCATATCGAAGATCTGATGGCGGCAAACCGATTGGTCGGCGTGCCGTATACCGAGGAAATGATCACGGCGGCACATTCTGACTTCCGGGCTCAGGCCGACCCGGATGACGGTGACATAGATGCGCTGGCTGAACGCTATCCGGGAGCCCAAGCCCGAAACTTCGACGGCGAGCCGGGCATTTCCGAGATGGACGCACTGATCGCGTATATGCAGATGCTCGGAACGATGGTCGATTTCTCGACGTTCACGCCGGATCCGGACCGTTAGGGGAGAGACTGATGGACACTTACAGCCTTCTTCGTGAGGTTGCCGGCAGCTGGGGACTGCTGATGCTGGCCGCGTTCTTCATCGGTGCCGTGATCTGGGCATTCCGCCCAGGCAGCCGCGCCAGATACCGGGATACGGCCAACATCCCGTTCCGGCATGAGGACAGGCCTGCCGGAGACCGGGAGTCGGAAGAATGAGCACCGAGGGAAAAAAGAGTGCCGAAGGCTACGGCACAACCGGCCATAGCTGGGATGGCATCGAGGAATGGAACAATCCGCTGCCACGTTGGTGGGTCTGGGTTTTCTATATCACGGTCATCTGGGGAATTGGATATACGGTTGCCTATCCGGCATGGCCGCTGATTGACCGGGCAACGTCCGGGCTACTGGGTTACTCGACCCGGGCTCAGGTTGCTGAGCGGATTTCAGAAGCGGAAGCCCGGAACGCCGGGCTGCGCGAGCAGCTCGCATCCGCCGATCTGTCGACCGTCGCAGAGGATGCCGACTTGATCAATTACGCGGTGCACGCTGGAGCGGCGGTGTTTAGAAACAACTGTTCCCAGTGCCATGGGTCAGGCGCCGACGGGCTGAGGATGGGCTCCGGCTATCCGAACCTTCTTGATGACGACTGGCTTTGGGGCGGTACGGTGGAGCAGATCGCCTATTCCGTCCGTCATGGCATCCGCAACGAGCAGTCGTTTGATGCGCACTGGTCGGAAATGACCGCATTCGGGCGCGACGGTATCCTTAGCGAGTTGGAAATAGCGCAGGTCATTCACTACGTGCGCCGGCTCGCCGGACTTGAACATGAGTCTGTACTTTCGGGACCGGGCGAAGAGATATTCGTGAATGAATGCTCTGCCTGCCATATGGAGGATGGAACGGGTGACCCGCAACAGGGAGCTCCGAACCTCGTGGACGCGATCTGGCTTTATGGGGGAAGTGTTGAGGATCTGACCGAAACGGTGGCCAACTCACGGTTCGGTGTGATGCCCGCCTGGTCAGAGGAATTCCGGGCAGGCGGTGGTTTGGATGATGCCGAAATCAACGCGGTTGCGGTTTACGTCCATCAGCTAGGCGGCGGACAGTGACCGGGATCCCGCATCGGGAAGCCAGCCATTCATCCATTCAGACTGTCTTGACAGAAACGGTCGGGCTGACTGGCGGAAGTCTGTCCCGACCGGCCCGTTTGACCGCTGACGGGCGCGGTTCTGGAAGCCTGAACCCTTTTGGAACCACATCCCGTCCTCAGCTGCGCATTGCGGGAAAAAATCCAGGCCGTCAGCAGGGAGGTTGGGATATCCGCCTGACATGTCCCGAAGTGTTGAGATGCCCTGACTCGGTTAAGCCGGATGATCGGTTGGTTCAGGATCTGACACTGGAGTCTCTGCCTGAGAAGACATGTTGGTTAGTTCCGGGGACACGGGGATGAACGCGCCCGCACCTCCGTCGCTCTATGCAGCGCGAGAGCCGGTATTTCCGCGCCGCGTCAGCGGAAAATTCCGGAACCTAAAATGGGCAATTATGGCCGTAACCCTTGGAATCTATTATATTTCGCCATGGATTCGCTGGGATCGCGGCCCCCAGCTTCCCGATCAGGCGATTCTGGCGGATCTGGCCGGGCGGCGCTTTTTCTTTTTCTGGATCGAGATATGGCCGCATGAATTCTATTTCATTGCCGGGCTGCTGATCATGGCGGGGCTTGGCCTTTTTCTGTTTACAAGCGCATTGGGTCGGGTCTGGTGCGGCTATACCTGTCCGCAGACGGTCTGGACCGACCTGTTCATTCTCACTGAACGCTGGATCGAAGGAGACCGGAATGCCCGGGTAAAGCTCTGGAACGCGAAGTGGGACTTCCGGAAATGGCGGCTGCGGATTCTTAAGTGGTTCGTGTGGATCCTGATCGGCGCTGCGACCGGCGGAGCATGGGTGTTTTACTTCACCGATGCGCCCACGCTGGCGGTTGATCTCGTCGTCGGCGCCGCTCACCCGATCGCCTACACCACGATGGCGGTTCTGACGCTGACCACCGTTCTGCTAGGTGGAGTCGCGCGTGAGCAGGTGTGCATCTATATGTGTCCTTGGCCGAGGATACAGTCCGCCATGATGGACGAGGAAACCATCACGATAGGCTACCGGGACTGGCGAGGAGAGCCGCGAGGCAAAGGTCGGGGGCGGGACGGTCTTGGTGACTGCATCGACTGCAACGCCTGTGCCAACGTCTGCCCCGTGGGGATCGACATCCGTGACGGCCAGCAGCTTGCCTGTATAACCTGCGGACTATGCATTGACGCCTGCGACGATGTCATGGAGAGAATCGGCAAGCCACGCGGGCTTGTCGATTACCTGGCGCTGACCGACGAGGTGAGCGAACGTGCCGGTCAGCCGTCGAAGGCGATCTGGAAACATGTGCTGCGTCCGCGTACGCTCCTGTACACAGCGCTTTGGTCGACTGTCGGTCTGGCCCTGCTGGCCGCGCTTTTCATTCGGTCGGACATCGATGTTACCGTGGCGCCAATTCGAAATCCGACTTTCGTCACCCTGTCGGACGGTTCCGTTCGCAACACCTACGATCTGCGGCTCAGGAACAAAAACGCTGAGGACCGGCCGTTCCGGATTTCGGTCAAGGGGGATCCGAGCCTTCACCTTCGGCTGGAGGGTACCGCTTATCAATCCGTAACCGTTCCCGCCGATGAAACCATGCTTCAGCGGGCCTACGTTGTCGCGCCCCGCGGTTCCGGTCCGGCTTCCGCCGTACGCACTGAGCTCCGCTTCTGGGTGGAAGACCTTTCAAATGGCGACCGGGTGCATAAGGACAGCGTGTTCAATGGGGCGGGATCATGACTGAAAGGCGCCTGACCGGCCGAACCGTATTTCTGATCCTGGCATCGGGATTCGGTGTTGTGATCGGCGTCAACGCCATCATGGCGGCACTCGCCGTCGGAACGTTTCCGGGACTGGAGGCCAGAAATCCCTACGTCGTAAGCCAGACATTCGATGCTGACCGCGACGCCCAGCTAGCCCTCGGTTGGGAGGTGTCGGTGACGTTTGACGCGGGTATTCTGCGTCTTTCCATATTTGACGCAAGCGGAATGCCCGTCGACCCCGAAGTCCTGCAAGCGACGCTCGGCCGAGCCACCCATGTGAGGGATGACGTTGCGCCGGAGTTCAGATTCGATGGAACGTCGCATGTCGCTGCTGCCGACCTTGCACCCGGGAACTGGAACCTGCGGTTCCGGGCAGTTGCCGCTGACGGCTCAGAGTTCAGGCAAAGGGTTGTCCTCTATGTGGACGGCCGAACTTGACCGGCAGTGCGGAAGGCAGCGCAGTCAGGTCTCGCAGAGCGATTCACGAGTCCGCGATGGCATCGGCGCCGTCCGGGCCGACCGAAATCCACATACTGCTGAGTCTGCCGGACATCCACTGCGCTGGATGCATTGCGGGTGTCGAGCGCAAGCTGAACGCAATGCCTGGCGTGCGGGGCGCCCGTGTAAACCTGACGCTCAAGCGCGCCGCCGTCACAGCCGATGCTGCGACGGATGCTGGTGATCTTGCCTTGGCTTTGACCCGTCAGGGCTATCGGGCGCATGAACTCGACTCCGATGCGCTCGTCGGCGGTGCCGTGGATGGGGTAGGCCGCGACCTTCTGTTGCGGCTTGGTGTGGCCGGTTTCGCGATGATGAACGTGATGCTGCTGTCGGTGGCGGTTTGGTCCGGCGCCGCCGACGCCACTCGCGATCTGTTTCACTGGATCAGCGCGATGATCGCAATTCCAACTGTTGCATATTCGGGCAAGCCGTTCTTTCGGAATGCATGGCGCGTTTCGAAGCATTGGCGACTTAACATGGATGTTCCGATTTCAGTCGCGATCCTTCTGGCAGTGGGGCTTTCGATCCATGAAACCGCCCTTCATGGCGAGCACGCCTATTTTGACGCGGCACTGTCGCTGACGTTCTTTCTGCTTGCCGGACGCTATCTCGATCACCGCACCCGCGCCGCTGCCCGATCGGCGGCGGCGGAACTCACTGCGCTGGAGGTGCCGCGCGCGCTCAAATTCTGCGACAGCGGGGAGTGCATGGTTCCTGTATCGGAACTGAAGCCGGGGGATCTGGTCAGGGTTCTTCCGGGTGGTCGAATGCCCGTCGATGGGGTGATCGAAACCGGTTGCTCTGACATCGACCGGTCGCTGCTGACCGGAGAAAGCCTGCCTGTTCCCGCTGGCCCGGGCGCCGCGGTTGGCGCAGGCGAAATCAATCTGAGCGGAGTGCTGACGGTTCGGGCGGCTGCGGCTGGAGCGGACAGTGCGCTGCATAGGCTCGCCAGTCTTGTTGCTGTAGCCGAGCAGGCCCGCGACCGCTATACGTCATTGGCTGACCGGGCGTCGCGCATATATGCGCCGGTCGTTCATTTGCTGGCGTTCGGGGCCTTCCTTGCATGGATCGCAGTGTCCGGTGACGTGCGCCTTTCGCTGAATATTGCCGTTGCAGTCCTGATAATTACCTGTCCATGCGCCCTCGGCTTGGCCGTCCCGGCGGTGACCGCAGCAGCGAGCGGCCGGCTGTTCCGACGAGGTCTTCTGGTCAAAAGCGCGACGGCGTTGGAGCGGCTGGCCGAAGTTGATGCGGTCATCTTTGACAAGACCGGTGTCCTGACGGAAGGCGCACCGCGGCTGACTGGGGTTTCGGACCACAAGGTCTCGGATCTTGCGCTGGCACAGGCGCTTGGACGGGGATCCTCCCACCCGCTAGCTGCCGCGCTTGCGGAAATTGACTTCGAGGTGCTTCCGGGGCGTGAAAGACTTGGCGCGGAGGTGCAGGATCTCCGTGAATTTCCCGGCTTCGGTGTCGAGGCGGAATGGCGAGGTCAGACAGTCCGGCTAGGCCGGGCCAACTGGGTTGGCGCTGTGGAGGTTGCTGGAACCGCGACCTATCTCGGGGTCGGGGAACGCACTGTAGCCATCCGTTTCAGCGACAGTCTTCGGGAGGGCGCGTCTGACGCGGTTGCTGAATTGAAACGAAATGGAATGGAAGTGATTCTGCTATCGGGGGACCATCCCGCCGCTGTCGCCGATATCGCCGCGCGAACGGGCATCGAGGCATTCGAGGCCAAGGTTCTGCCAGAGGAAAAGGCACTATACGTCAAACGGCTGCGCGACGAAGGACATCGGATTCTGATGGTGGGTGACGGCCTCAACGACACCGCCGCGTTGGCGGCTGCGGATACGTCGATCTCTCCGGCGTCGGCGCTAGATGCCGCCCGTGTGGTTTCTGACATCGTACTCTGCGGAGGTTCACTTGATCCGATACCTGAAGCGATCGTTACGGCGCGGCGCGCCCGGCGCCGGATCAAGGAGAATTTCGCCATCGCTGCGGTTTACAATGCCGTCGCGATTCCGGTTGCCCTCCTGGGATTCGCCACGCCTCTTGCGGCGGCGCTTGCTATGTCGGCCTCGTCCGTGTCAGTTTCGCTCAACGCGCTGCGGCTGAGGTGAGGCATTGGACATTCTGGTCGTCTTGATTCCAGTTTCGCTGTTTTTGGGCGGATTGGGGCTTGCCGCGTTCTTCTGGACTCTCAGGTCGCGCCAATACGACGATCCGGAAGGTGACTCGAGGCGGATACTGACGGACGAACATGACGATAGGCCAGCGCAATGACTCACATATGCAAGTACGCAAGTGAATCGCCGAGCCGGAGATCCGCGTGGATTCCTTTCTTTGGGAAGGCGAACGTTGACCACGACGACGAGCTGCAGATGTACTGAACAGAAAGTGAGACTCCACATATACGGCTCGGTTGGTTGAGATATTGCGGAATGGCCCGCATACCTTCAGGAAGACACAGAATAAGTCGTTGCCGATGGGACTTGGTCCAGTTTCTTGCACGGGCCTTGAAATACCGCGTGTTGAAATACCGCGTGCGCTACACCCCCAAGTCAGGTGATAGGGTCTTAGCCCATGACTTTCCGACTTGCGACTGACTCTCACGTTTCCGCAATCATCGATGCCAGTTCGGCCAACCCTATCGCTTCGATTCCCTCTCCCTTAGAATATCGATCGGAGCCTGAATGCACGACAAACGAGTGATCGGGCTGGACGTCTTCCCGGGCATGGTGGAATCCTTTAGAGAGCTTCGGCACTAGCCCGCGCTTGATTTCGATTGCCCAGAATTTCCCGCCGGGCATCTCCAGCAGCAGGTCGATTTCAGCTCCGGCAGCCGTTCGATAGTACCATGCCTTGGCCCGTTCCGGCACCGCGCCAATCAGATTCTCGATTGCGAACCCTTCCCAGCTTCCTCCGGCGACCGGATGGCCCAGCACCGCATCCAGGTCGTCAAGGCCGAGCAGCGCGTGAACGATGCCACTGTCCCGTACATAGACCTTTGGAGATTTCACCAGTCGCTTGCTGATATTTGTGTGAAAGGGTTGGAGCCGCCGCACAAGCAGCAGGTCGACCAGCAGGTCAAGATAACGGGCGACCGTCTTGCCATCCACGGCGAGGCTGCGCGCGAGGTCGGCAGCATTGAGCGGTCCGCTCTGCAGATGGGCTAGCATGGTCCAGAAGCGGCGTAGTGTCTCTGCCGGTATGCGTGGCCCGAGCTGCGGAATATCGCGTTCAAGATACGTGCGAATGAAATTCCGCCGCCAGACTGCGCTTGTTTCGTTGCTGTCGGCAAGAAAGCTGTCCGGGAAACCGCCTCTGATCCAGAGCTTGTCGCATGCGTCGCCACCCGCCTCCAGAATGTCGAATGGCCCAAGCTCGACATAGGCGATACGGCCAGCCAAGGACTCACCCGACTGCTTGAGCAAGTCGATAGAAGCTGAACCCAGCAGCAGGAAACGGCCAGTTCGGACGCCACGCCTCCTTCCTTGGTCGATCAGCCCTCGAAGTGTCTGGAATAGTTCCGGTGCCCGGTGCATTTCGTCGAGAATGACCAGCCTGTCCTCGTGAGTGGATAGATAGTGGGCGGCATCGGCCAGTCTCGCGCGATGGGCCGGATACTCAAGATCAAGGTAGAGGCTCGGCCGCTCGTTGGCGACGAGCAACGCCAATGTGGTCTTTCCTGCCTGACGGGGTCCAAGCAATGCCACTGCCGGAAACTGGTCCAGCCTTACACGTAGGATTTTCAAAAGGCGGCGCGGGATCATCCTTGCAATTATGGTACTTAACTCCAGAAATACAAGGAAATAAATCAGTATTTTTAATGACTCTCGTAGACCCGCATTTGGTATCTGATATGAAGCTTCCTTTTGCGGAATCGCCCTTGATCCCTGAGGGAACCGATTTGTCATCCTGATCTTCCGGTAGCTGACGTCAGTCAGTTCGCTGATGCCGCCGTTTTCGCAGGGCTCGGACTTGAAATTACGGCCTTCCTGTAGGGTCCTCGCCTGGACTGCCGAACTGCTGTTCCGTCCCTGCAAGGAACTTCCGATCATGCCGCCAAGGACTGGAATTCTGCCGACTGATTTCTGCCGGCCTCCGCAGCGTCGTGGCCGGTCGAAACGATCCAGCTTCGGCAGCATCAGGTTGGCTGTCACCGAACTTCAGCCGATCATGTTCCACCGCAATGCCAATGTCTCGATCGGGAAGGTGAAGATGGTATTGGACGGAATATGCGGACATCCAATGCGGACGCCCCGGAATGACCGCTTTCGGCAGGATCGGCCTGCTTCGCCGGCAATTCTATTGTGAGGCAACACTGTCTCATGCTCATTGCGCAAATGCGACGCCGCACGACAGACACGGTTCTCCATCAAGAGAGGTTTCTCGGGGAATTATTTCATCGGGACCGGCAATTGACGGCAGTCAAAGCGCTGCAGCGAAGGACTCTCTACGGGTTGGAAAGACGCACACCCTTCAGTTCGCGAAAACGCCAGCGGTTCGAGAAATTCGGACGGGCCCGGAAATTCAATTGATCTGGCTTAGTGCTGCTCATGCGAAGGCGCGGGTACGTCGACGCCATTCATTGGCACGTCGTTCGACTGGAACAAGAAGCGCATATTCAATGACGAGCATTACCGCGACAAAACTCAGCGCATAGGCAAGGACATAGCCCGTCTCGAACAGCTGGAAGTAGAGATGGATCTGGAAACCGACGCCATCGCCGCGGCCCAGGAATTCAACGACCAGCACAATCTTCCAGATGATCGCCAGTCCGTTGCGCATCGCGGCGGCCAGAAATGGCCAGATCTGAGGAAGCCAGATATGCCAAAGCAGGCGCATTCGCGGAAAGCGATAGGCTCTTGCCAGCTCTGCAAGTGCCGGGTCGACGCTCCTTACTCCTTCCCGGATCATGACCGCGACCATGGCAGTCTTGTTGACCGCCACTGCGACTACAGCGGCGATTTCATTCAGGCCGATCCAGAGATAGGCAAGCACGATGACTACCAGTGCTGGAACGTTCAGAAACACTGACACCCAGGGGCCGAACCAGCGATCAAGCCGGTTCGAGAGACCCAGCAACGCACCCAAAACCACACCGATCGCCATTGCGAGCGAAAAGGCCAGAACGACCCGCTGCAGCGTCGCACCGACATGGTGTGCCATCTCTCCATTCATTAGTTCGGCAATGGCGATCTGAAGCACTGTTCCGGGCTGCGGCAGGACTGAGGCATCGTCTGTTGCCCAGGCTGCCGCTATCCAGATCACCAGCAGAAGTCCCAGCGACGCAGCGAACCGCGCCGCGCCACCGAGATGGCCTAGCTGCGAAAATCCTTTCATCGGTGTCAGTCTGCCACACCAATGCACTTCGCAACAGCACCAAATCGAACCCTTGCGACCTTGGTAGCATGTGCGCTGTGAAGCAAGCCGATTAGGCTGAAACTATGGGTGGAAAGGTTCTGATCAAGGCTGTCGCCGCGATCGTGTTCTCCGCGTTTGCTGCATTGGCGCAGCCTTTGTCGCGCGATGACATCGCGCCGATGATCGTGCCGCCGATGGAACTGGGAGAACGCCTGAACGATAGGGGCGTTTGGAGCCTTCTGAATTCAGGGGGAGCGCAGGCTGGATTCGTTTTTGAGACGGAGCCTATGGCTCCTTTGCCCGGATTCTCTGGCGCGCCGATCAACATGCTTGTCATCCTTGACCTTGACGGTCGGTATCTGGACGTGCGTCTGATCTCCCACAACGAGCCGATCTTCGTCTCCGGTCTTGGAGAGGCGCCGTTCTACAGGTTCTTCGAACAATACCGCGGTCTTTCAATTTCGGATACGATTGTGGTTGGGACACCCTATGGCGATGCTGATCAAGGAAGCGCCCTGGTCTATCTTGATGGGGTCACGAAAGCGACGGCAAGCGTCCGGATAGCGCATGAGAGCCTTCTCGCTGCAGTTCATCAGGTTGCGCGCGAAAAGATGCAAGGAGTGGCGGCGGGACCACCTGGTTTTCCCGATCCGGACTACCGCGAGGCACTGAGCTGGAATGACCTGGTTTCGCAGGGTCTTGTCACGCGCAAAGTCGTTCTGAATCACGAAATCGATGCGGAATTCGCTGGCACGGTTTGGTCTGACGACGATGCAGAGGCACAGGCGGATCCAAATGGAGTCTATCTGGATCTATGGATCGTCGATCTGGGACCGCCGTCAATCGCCGAAGCGGTTCTGGATGAGGAGTCCTTGGCCGATCTTCAGGAGTTTCTCTCGATTTCGGAAAACGACGAGCCGATTCTGGTAATTGACATAGGGCGGCACGGACTTGTCGGTGAGGACTTCGTGCGCAACACGGCGCCAGACTGGCTAAGCGCGACGCAGGACAGCCTGCCGATCGCGCTGCGGGACAGTGACCTATGGGTGTCGCTCAAAAGCGATGTGCATGAAGAACTTCACGATGGCGCGCGGCTGATCCTCAGAACCGACCGCCGTGTTGGATTCGACCCAACACGGGAATGGGAACTCAATGTAAAGGCGGTGCGTGAGCATGGAATGTTCCGCCCTGAAATCGGTTCGGTCACAATTCCGGTGAAACACCAAACCGACGCACGGTTTTTCCGCAAACCTGAAGTCATCAAGCCATTGCCTCCCTGGCTTGAGGCGCTGAATGCACGCGTTACTGATCTCGCGATACTTGGAGCATTCATTGCCGCTCTCTTCATGCTGCTCGGTCCGGGGATGCGTTGGTTCGCAAGTCGGAAGCTCTTCACCCCGGCGCGGCTTGCAATCCTTGCTGTGGTTGCAGGATTTGTTGGATGGTGGGGGCAGGGACAGCTCTCCGTCGTGACGGTTCTCGGAGTGATCCGCGCCGCGTGGGAAGGCGGAAGCTATGCGTTTCTGGTCTATGACCCATTTTCGCTGTTGGTCTGGGCCGCAGCCATAGCAGGTTTCCTGCTCTGGGGCAGGGGACTCTTCTGCGGCTGGCTCTGTCCGTTCGGCGCCCTTCAGGAATTCGCCCATCACATTGGCAGGGCGCTCCGGCTACCTCGACTCGAACCTGCCGCACACTGGGACAGACGCCTGAAATGGATCAAGTATGCGGTTCTCGCCGGGCTAGTCGCGATCGTCTTTTTCGCGCCGCAGCATGTCGAAAAGGCGTCCGAGGTCGAACCGTTCAAGACGGCTATCACCACATTTTTCCTTCGCGAATGGTATTATGTTGCCTATGCGGTTCTTCTGCTTCTCGCATCGACGGTATTGTTCAAGGGCTTCTGTCGCTATCTCTGCCCGCTGGGCGCGGTCATGGTTGTCGGAGGGCTCGTTCGCGGGCGCGACTGGATTGCCCGGCGCGAAGAATGCGGATCGCCCTGCCAGCTGTGCAGGGTGAAATGCAACTACGGCTCTATCGCGAGGTCGGGTCGCATTGACTACGCCGAGTGTTTCCAATGTCTTGACTGCGTCGCGATCCACGATGATCGTGCACGATGCGTTCCACTTGTTCTGGAGGGCAGAAAGGGGCAGCGCGCGTCCGGTCTGGAGGTGCCTGCCGAATGATCTCCCGCCGTCGTGTTCTCGCAATCTCCGCTGCCGCGGCCGCCGCGCCAGCCGCTTGGGCGGAGACTTGGAAAGGCCGTGCGCTTGGCGCGGATGCGACGATCACTCTGTATGGATGCGAGGCGGGTTCGCAGGATGTCCTGGACTACGTGCCAGCCCTGTTAAGGCGTGTCGAAGCTGCATTCAGCCTGTATGACACGGAATCCGAGCTGTCGCGGCTGAACCGATTGGGCAGTCTTGTGCCCACTCCCATGTTCCGGACGCTATTTGGCTGGGCGGATCAAATTCACCAGGCGACAGGCGGACTCTTCGACCCGTCCGTACAGCCACTTTGGCAAGCTGGTCTGGCCAACGGGGACATTCAGGTCGCGGAACGAGCGGTCGGATGGCATCGAGTGACGGATAGCAATGGCGAAATTCGGCTCGAAAAGGGGCAGGCGCTGACTTTCAATGGAATTGCGCAGGGGTATGCAACTGACCTGGTGACAGAACATCTCGAATCTGCGGGTTTCGGTCGAGTGCTTGTGAACGTCGGCGAGTTTGCAGGAATTGGCGAGCCGTGGCGTGTTGGAATCGCCGATCCCGTTCATGGAATTCTTGGCTACCGAACCGTGAATGGCGGTGCCATCGCTACTTCAAGTCCGGGGGCGTTTCCGCTTCTACGAAGCGGGCACATCTTTCATCCGCGCGGAGGCGAGCCGGTCTGGTCGACGGTTTCGGTCGAAGCAACCTCGGCCACGTTGGCCGATGGCCTGTCGACCGCGCTCTGCATGGTTTCGGAACGTGATGTCCCAGGTATTCGGTCTCGCCTGTCGGGTGTTGGGCGAATCACCTTGGTTGATGGTGCGGGAGATCTGAAAACACTGTAAATTTTTGATGGCAACGCCAATCGGTCAGCCAGGAAACCATCGAAATTTCGGGCTTGATATCCAGAATGGACTGCATTTTATCGCTGGGATTTCCGATGCACACTTCCACCGGTTGCGCCTTGGCGATGGTGTGCTGCACGAGCGGCATCGTCACCTTACCGGTCAAGTCCATTTCAACGCCGGATTTGGCCTCGATCAGCGTGAAGCCTTCCGCGATCTTCGTGTCGAAATGAGTTCGCGTATCGGAAAACGGCGCGTCTTCACTTATGGCCTGGGTCGCCACTACGGTTGAAAACCCCTGCACAGACTTTGGCCACCTCCTTGAGCTTCCTGCCGTTGAGACGCAGCTCGATCTCGGCAGCGCAATTTCCACCAAAGCCACATTGGCATGACACTCGATCAGGACGTGACGAAGCTGCCTATGAGATCCTATGCCTCAGCAGTTCTATAAGGCTCGGGCATATCTCTTCTCGCGTCGATACACGAGACATGGATGATCTCGACCGCAGATGCGCCGTCTTCGATAGCCCAATGCTGTGAACCGCTGGCCCGCAATGCGATGTGGGCATTGCTCGGGAGCATCGGACACGACTGGCTTGTATCGGGAACCTGTCAATAGGATTATGTGGATACAAGGTACTATGCCAAGTGGGCAAAAATGCGGATTTGGGCAGAATCGGCGCTGCTGCCAACTGGCTGGGCGTCAGAAGTGGCAGTTGCAGTAGATGGCACCGGCCGCATCGCAAGCGTGAACACTGGCGCTTCGAAATCCGGGCATTGCGTTGGGCTGCTTCTCCCGTCGCCGGTGAACGTGCACAGCCATGCGTTTCAGCGTGCGATGGCCGGCCTCACCGAACGGCGGGGGACAAACTTCCCAGACAGCTTTTGGACTTGGCGCGATCTGATGTTTCGCTTTCTGGGCCACCTCACTCCTGAGCATGTGGAGGCGATCACCGCGTTGGTTCAGATGGAGATGCTGGAAGCGGGATACAGTACCAATACCGAATTCCACTACCTGCATCACACGCCTGCTGGCACGCCCTATGAAAATATTGGCGAAATGTCGGAACGTATAGCCGCTGCGGCGAACAGAACCGGAATCGGCCTGTGCCTTTTGCCGGTTCACTATGAATTCGGTGGTTGCGATGGACGTGAACTCGGGCCGGGACAGATCCGGTTCGGCAATGACCTTGACCGGTTCCAGCGACTGCGCGACGCGGCGAATGATGCGTTGGCGGGTCTGCCCGAAGACACGCAGATTGGCGTGGCTCCCCATTCGTTAAGGGCTGTAGCTTCGGAAACCTTGAAAGACTATGCGGATCATTTCCCGGATGGTCCGGTCCACATGCATCTTGCCGAGCAGATCCCAGAAGTCGATGAGGTGCAGGCGCAATGGGGCGCTCGGCCAGTGGAATGGGCGCTTGATCACATGGCGTTGGACAATCGCTGGTGCCTGATTCACTGCACGCAGATGACGCCTTCGGAGACAGTTCATCTAGCCGCGACGGGAGCTGTTTCGGGTCTGTGTCCGATCACGGAAAGCAGCTTGGGCGACGGGATATTTGACGGCGTGCGCTGGGCAGGTCACGGAGGTTGTTTCGCAATTGGATCGGACAGCAACATTCGTATCGCGTTAAGCGAAGAGCTGCGCACCCTCGACTATTCCCAGCGCCTACGGGATCACACGCGCGCAGCGCTTGCAACGGAAGGAATGTCGACTGGGCGGTGTATTTTCGAGAATGTTCTGCGGGGCGGCGCCCAAGCTGCGGGACGTTGGACCGGACGTTTGGAAGAGGGCCGCTGGGCCGACATGCTGGCACTCGATACGGCTTTGCCGATGCTGTACGGCTTCAGCATGGATACCGTTCTCGATGCTTGGATCTTTGCAGGCGATGACGGCTTGGTATCAGATGTTTGGTCAGCAGGTCGGCACATGGTCCAGAATGGAAGGCATATCGCAAGAACTGAAGTTTTCGCAGACTATGTGCGGACGATTGACGCACTGAGAAGTGCCTTGTGAGCCATCACTCCCGCGCGGTGCCGGCCCTGTCGCGAAAGTAAAATCGGCACTTGCGGCGTGGGACGAGGGTGTGAATTCAGGAGCGGTGGGGGCAGTCGAGGTTCCGCAATGCGTTGGCGTGCATGTCATCCGGATAAGAGCCTGGCCCGAACCATGATCGGTGTCTGTCACTGATGGCGTGGGGCTTCCCCGCGCCCGGAATCGTCAACTGCTCCTGTTGGCCATTCAGGAAAAATCCTTTTTTATATGGCTGTCATGAAGATGAACTGTAAACCGAAGGAACGCAGGCCATGACTGCAAGGGAGATGACGCTCGCCTTTCTCGCGGACAGCGGGCCTGCCAGGGGGGAAGACATCCGCCAGGCCGTTCGCCCGGAGATGACCCGGCAGGGATTCTGGAATATCCTGAAGGCCCTGCGGAACGACGGCTTCATAACGGCGACGGGCGCCGGTCCCTCATCACGCTGGCTCCTGCAGGGTTCTTCCGCCGTGCGCCGGCACCTGGAAGATGCCCTGGGAACGTCGCGGTCCGTCCGGATACGACATCTCGTTCCTCGGCTCCTACGTCCCTAACAGGACCTTCTGCATCAGCGCCGAAGACAGAAAAGCGCTGAAGGAGACTGCGCAGGACACTCCTGCGCGGACTCGCGACCAGCAGAAGGATCCGGACATGGCGGCTGCAAGCGTCAAGACCGATGTTGTTATGGCGCCGATGCTGGCTCCACAAAAAAAGCCTCCGCCCGAAGGCGGGGGCTTTCCGGCAGGGAGGAAGCCGGATCACGCAGCTGCAACCGCGCGCTTCGCCATGACCTTGATGAGGTTTGCGCGGTACTCAGCAGAGCCGTGCATATCACTCAACAGATCTTCCGCAGACACATCGACTCCGTCAACGGCGTCAGCGGAGAAGTTCGCCGACAGCGCGGCTTCGAGACCGGCGTGACGGAACACCCCGTCCGACCCTGCGCCGGTAACCGCGACACGTACGCCGTCATTGGTCTTGGCAACGAAGACCCCGACCATGGCATAGCGCGACGCTGGATTCGGGAACTTGGCGTAAGCCGAGCGTTCAGCTTGCGGGAAGGATACGCTTGTGATGACTTCGCCTGTGTTCAGCGCCGTCTCGAAAAGACCGGTAAAGAAGTCGTCCGCAGCGATCTCCCGTCTGTTGGTCCTGACGGTTGCGCCAAGACCGAGGACTGCGGCCGGATAGTCGGCTGCAGGGTCATTGTTGGCGATCGAGCCGCCAATGGTCCCTCGGTGCCTGACAGCAGGATCGCCAATTCCGGCAGCGAGTGAGGCGACCGCCGGCGCATTGGACCGGACATTGGCGTCGCCCGCAACCTCCGCATGTGTCGTCATCGCACCGATCACCACGTCAGCGCCTGAGAGCGAGGCGCCGGACAGACCGGCGCCTGCAAGGCTGATCAGGTCTGACGGCTCAGCAAGGCGCTGCTTGATGGTCGGGAGAAGAGTCTGGCCGCCTGCAAGAAGCTGGCCATCCGCTGCTGACGCCAGTTTCGTGGCGGCGTCATCCGCCGAGGCGGAATTCTGAAAGTTCATTGCATACATGTCGAGTACCTCCCTTACTCAGCTGCAATCGCGGAACTATTGGCTTGGATCGCGGACCAGACTGCTGCCGGTGTGGCTGGCATCTCCAGATCCTCTGTTCCAATGGCATCAGTTATCGCGTTGATAATCGCAGGCGGCGAACCGATCGCACCCGCTTCCCCGCAGCCCTTGATGCCAAGCGGATTGTTCGGACAGGCGGTCACGTTGTGCTCGATCTGGTAGCTCACCAGATCGTCGGCGCGTGGCATCGCATAGTCCATATAGGACGCCGTCAGCAGTTGGCCGTCGTCATCGTACACGACCTGCTCCATAAGCGCCTGGCCGACACCTTGAGCCACACCTCCGTGAACCTGCCCCTCCACGATCATCGGATTGATGAGCGTGCCGAAATCATCGGCGGCCACGAACCGGCAGAGCTCGACCGCGCCGGTTTCCGGGTCAACTTCGACTTCGGCGATATAGGTTCCGGCCGGGAAAGTGAAATTCACCGGATCGTAAAAGGCGCCTTCTTTGAGTCCGGGTTCCATCCCTTCGGGCAGGTCATGGGCTGTATACGCGGCAAGACCGACCTCGTGCCAGCCCATGCCCTTGTTGGTGCCCGGAACCTTCACCTGGCTGTCCTCGAAGACCAGTTCTTCCTCATTCGCATCAAGCTTGTGCGCGGCGATCTTGCGGACCTTGACCTCCACCTTGTCCATAGCCTTGACAATGGCGGACATGCCGACGGCGCCTGAGCGGGATCCGTAGGTACCCATGCCGAACTGGACCTTGTCGGTGTCGCCATGGACGATCGAGACACTCTCGATCGGAACCGAGAACCGTTCGGCCACGATCTGGGCGAATGTGGTTTCGTGTCCCTGGCCATGGCTGTGCGAACCCGTCAGGATCTCGATGGTCCCGACCGGATTTACCCGGACCTCGGCGGATTCCCAGAGACCAACGCCCGCTCCGAGTGAACCGACGGCGGCCGACGGCGCAATGCCGCAGGCTTCGATATAGGAGGAATAGCCCAGTCCCCGAAGCCTGCCGCGTGCCGCGGCTTCGGCTTTCCGTGCAGCGAATCCGGCAACATCGGCCGCCGCCTGGGCCTTGTCCATGTTGCCGGCGAAATCTCCGCAGTCATAGGCCATGATGACCGGTGTCTGATGCGGAAACTCCCCGATGAAGTTCCTGCGCCGGAGTTCGGCCGGATCCATGCCCATCTCGCGCGCCGCTTTTTCGATCATGCGCTCGATCAGGTAGCAGGCCTCCGGCCGGCCGGCCCCTCGATAGGCATCGACAGGAACCGTGTTGGTGTAGACCGCGCGCACGTTGCAGTGGATGTTGGCGATATCATACTGGCCCGAAAGCAGCGTGGCATAGAGATAGGTCGGCACCGCTGATGAGAACAGCGACATGTAAGCGCCGAAATTCGCGATCGTATCGACCTTGAATCCGGTGATCCTGCCGTCGGAGTCAAATCCCATCTGTGCGGTTGTGATATGGTCGCGGCCGTGGGCATCGGTCATGAAGGCTTCGGTCCGGGTCGACGTCCACTTAACGCTGCGGTTGGTCTTCATGGAAGCCCAGAGGCAGACGATCTCTTCCGGATAGATGTAGATCTTCGATCCAAAACCGCCTCCCACATCCGGCGCGATCACCCGTAGCTTGTGCTCGGGCGCGACCTGGTAAAAGGCTGAGAGCACGAGACGCGCGACATGCGGGTTCTGGCTTGTGGTGTAGAGCGTATAGTGATCCTCCGCTTCGTCAAAGGTGGCGACCGCCGAGCGGGGTTCCATTGGATTGGGCGCCAGCCGGTTGTTCGCAAGCTCGATCGAGGTCACGTGGTCCGCTCCGGAAATTCCGGCGTCGGTTGCCGCCTGATCACCGATTTCCCAGTCATAGATCAGGTTGCCTGGCGCATTCTCGTGAATCTGCGGCGCGGCGCTGTTCAGGGCGCTGCCCGTGGCGGCGACAGCAGGAAGTATTTCGTAATCCACAGCAACTGCTTCAGCCGCGGTGCGCACGGCCTCGTCCGACTCGCCGATCACAACCGCAACGGCGTCACCGACGTAGCGAACCTTTTCGGTCGCAAGCGCAGACCAGGCGCCCATGTTCATCGGCGAACCATCCTTGGAAGTGATGGCCCAGCCACAGATCAGGTTGCCAATGCCGTCGCCGGCAAGTTCCGCACCGTCAAGGACTGCGATGATTCCGGGCATGCCCGAGGCTTCGCTTTTGTCGATTCCCTTGACCAAAGCATGGGCATGGGGGCTGCGAACGAAGGCGGCATAGGCCTGGTTCTCGGCGCGTACGTCATCGGTATACTTGCCTTTGCCGGTGATGAAGCGCCTGTCTTCCTTCCGCTTTACGCGGGCTCCGATTCCTGTCGACATCTCTGGATTCTCCCTCGTCCGATCACATTTCGCCAGCGGCCTGCTGGATGGACCTGACAATGTTGTGGTAGCCGGTGCAGCGGCAGATATTGCCTTCGAGCTCGTTGCGGATCGCGGCCTCTGTCAGTTCTTCGCCAGCCGCCCGGTAGCGGTTCACCATATCAATCCCTGACATGATCATGCCGGGTGTGCAGAAACCGCACTGCAGCCCGTGGTTGTCATTGAACGCCTGCTGCATCGGATGCAGGCCACTGTTCGAAACGCCTTCGATCGTTGTGACCTCAGTTCCGTCGGCTTCGGCCGCAAGCATGGTGCAGGCCTTGACCGCCTTGCCGTCCACGTGAACGACACAGGCGCCGCACTGCGAGGTGTCACAGCCGATATGTGTGCCGGTGAGCCTGAGGGTTTCGCGCAGGAAATCTGACAGGAGAGTCTCGCCGGGCACATCCCGGGCCACCTCCTTGCCGTTTACTTTCAGAATGATCGGGGTCATGTCTTACCTCCCATTGATGCTGGATGCCGTGATTTTCATCCGGTTAGCCAAAGAGCCTCCTGAACCAGCTTTTTTTCGGTTCCTCGGCCGGAGCCGCAGGAGGTTCAGGCGGCTGTTCCTCGGAAGGAGCAGGGTCTGGGACTTCAGCGCCTTCGATCTCCTTCTGAAAACTCTCAAAGAACCGATCCGCCATCTTTCTGGCAAAACTGTCGATGAGCCTGCTGCCGAGCTGGGCCAGCTTTCCTCCGACTCTTGCGTCGACGTCGTAAGCAATCTCCGTGCCGCCGTCTTTTTCCGTCAATCGAACGGTTGCGCCCCCCCGGCAGAAGCCGGCGGGCCCGCCGTTTCCTTCGCCTTCGAGCCTGACGGAATTTGGGGCATCGACTTCCGAAAGCGTGACGATGCCTTTGAAGGTGGCCTTGACAGGCCCGACCTTCTGCACAACGGTTGCATGGTACCCGTCTTCCAGAGAGCCCGTCAATTCCTTGCAGCCCGGGATGCAGGCCATCAGAACCTGTGGATCGAGGAGACCGGCCCACACCTGCGGTTGCCTAGCCGCAATAACCCGCGATTCACTCATTTCCATCGCACGCCTCCTGTCTGCCTCAGTAGCTGGTCAAGCTGTAACGACTTTATTGCCGAGGTCCAAGGCAGGATATTCGACCAACGGCGTAATCTCATCTCTCGGGCGCGCCGTGGGTCAGGCCATATGAGGCGTAGATCGCCTCAATCCGCCCGTCTGAAAGTGCGGCGAACACGGCATCGTCCACTGAATAGGAGAGCGGACGGTAGGCGAAGTGAACGCCGACGCCAAGTGTCCACCTGCTCACGGCGAATCCCGGCAGCGGCGGCAGGTGCACGGCGAGTCCATCTGACAGGCCGTGCTCCAGCTGTGCGAGCGGACCCATGACTGCCATGACTTCACCCGCCGCGAGCGCGTTCATCGCTTCGGCTGCAGTCGGCAGGCGGCGGATGTTTCGGGACATCTGCCCACCGGCAAAACTTGAAAGATAGAAATCCGAGATCGAATCGTTTTCGACGGCGACGCTGTCATACCGGAAATAAGGCACGGTTGGCCCGCCGTCCGGATAGACCGCCTCGCGGTAGGCGATAGCGATTCTTTCGTCTGCATACTGTCCGGTGAACACCACCTGCTCGACGCGGCAGGTAAAGGCACTGTTGTAGGGTACCCGCATCATTACGTTTGAGACGCTGCCGCTTATGAGCGGACCCTTCCAGATGTTGTTCCTCAGATCGGCCTCGAGATTCTCGCCTGCGGCGACGAATTTGATTCGTGCCTCGACTCCGAAATCCCCGGCAATGAGCCGGGCGATCTCGACATCCACGCCTTTCGCCTGGCCCGCCTCTTCCCAGCTGTAGGGCGGGTTTTCCTCATAGACCGCAAAGGTCATGAATCCACGATCCATGATCGTGTCGAGATCCTGCCCGACGATATCGCGGCTTGCGTTCTGAGGTTTTGGCTGCGGAATGTGGTCGGCGCAGGGGTCGGCGGCCCAGCCCGGCACGAAGGACGACGTGAACGCCAGCCCCGATGCCGCCAGAAACGCTAACGTTGCGAGTTGTCTCAGCACCCCGACCTCAGTTGGCAGCGGACAGGCCGATAGTCAGAACTTCGGCGGCGCGCGTGTAGTCTTTCGGGTCGGCTGCAAGGATATTGGCCGCGCGGTACGCTACGCTGTCGGCGATTGGGGCGCCGGAAAGCGTCACGATGCCTTCCGCGATCTCGGCTAGCCGGGCCTGTGTTCCGGAACCGTTCGCACCCTCCGGATTCGCTGCCCATTCCTTGAGTCGGTCACGGATGGCTTTCAGTTCGTCCGAGACTTCCTCCACTGCGTAATCGTCAGGCCGGGTTTCAATATAGGTTCGTATCGCCCATGCAGCTTTCTGGCCCAGCAGTTCTTCGTAGGCGGGCATCTTCGTGGCGCCGCTCTGCGTATAGCCATACCGAAACCGCTCCGCATACCATTCGTCGCCGTATTCCTCCGCCTCCAGAAACCTCAGATCGGGAGCCAGCCCACCGGAGATCGCTTCGAGCCCATGGCAGCGCGCGCAGTTCTGGTTGTAACCGGAGGCGCCGATCTCGACTGCCTTGGCCCAGACATCCTTTCCCGCCGCATCGGCGCGGTAAGGGTTTTCGATCAGCCATTCCTCGCCAATGTCCGGAAGCGCGTCTGTGTTGACCGGCTGGGGGGCCACGTCTCCGTGCGCGAACGCCGCGACCGAAAGATGGACAAGACTGATCGCCGCCAAGCTGGCTGTCCTGAAGACCATGTTGATTCCCCGTAGTTTCGCCGAACCGGACTTAAGCCAGCGCGGGCGACCGGGATATTGGACTTTGGTTCTACATTCCCGGTCGGTTGCGACCAAAGTACATGTTCCGGGCGATTGCCGCGATAGCTATAACAGTGCCTCAAAGAGGAGGCAGCCAATGCGCGGACTCGCAGTTCCGCTGATCATGTGTCTTTGGACTCCGGCTCAACCTGCGCAGGCCGCAGACATCATTGTGAACGTCACATATCTGCGCGTCGAGACGCCGGCTCCCCCGACTCTTTCCAATCTTGATCCAACACCGGATGATCTCGGTATCGCAGGCGCCAGGCTGGGCCGTGAAGACAATGCCACGACCGGACGGTTTCTCGGGCAGAAGCATGAACTCAATGTTGTTTCTCTTCCTCCCGACGGGGATGCGCTTGCGGCAGCGGCAGCGGCGCTGAACAGAAGCCCGTACCTGGTTCTGGATGCGCCGACCGACATCCTTATGGCCATCACGGACCTGCCAGAAGCAGGAGACGCGTTGCTGTTCAACGCGGGATCCGAGGACAACGCGCTCAGGCAGGGCAGCTGCCGTGCCAACCTGCTGCACTCGGCTGCATCGCTTTCCATGCGCGCGGACGCATTGATGCAGTTCTTTGTCAAAAAACGGTGGACAGATCTGGTTATGGTCAGGGGTGTCTCAGATGAAGACACCGCGTTCGCCGAAGCGCTCCGAAACGCTGCCTTGAAGTTCGGACTGGAAATCCGTGATGAAGCGGTTTGGGAATTCGACGCTGACATGCGCCGCAACGCTGCGCAGGAAGTTCCAGTCTTCACGCAGGCATTCGGGGATTACGACGCACTTGTCGTGGCCGACGAGTCCCATGATTTCGGGCGTTACATTCTCTATAACACTTGGCATCCGCGTCCGGTTGCAGGGTCGGAAGGCCTGGCGCCGCTGGCGTGGTCGTCTGTGGTCGAGCAATGGGGCGCCGCCCAGCTGCAGTCGCGTTTCGCGGAATTGGCGGGGCGCGGCATGAAATCGAAAGACTATGCGTCCTGGGCCGCGGTTCGCACGGTCGGCGAGGCAGTTACTCGAACCGGCAGTGCGGATCCTGCGGTGCTCCGCGACTATATTCTTGGGCCTGAATTCGAACTTGCCGGGTTCAAGGGACGCCCCATGACCTATCGGAGCTGGAACGGGCAGCTTCGCCAACCGATCGCGCTCGTTCATCCCCGTGCCTTGGTCGCCCAGGCTCCGCTTGAGGGATTCCTGCACCGCGTGAGCGAGCTTGACACGCTTGGGGTCGATGAGCCGGAGTCCAATTGCAGTGTCTTTGGCCGCTAAAACAGTCAAGGGCTTGAGCATGAGGGCCGATTGCTCGGGAACCTCCGTGTCCACTGCTGTGGCCGACGGCCTGTGTCTGCGCCAACTCCGCGTGACTCCGGGATGCCCTGAGCCGGAAATGGACCGGACATCGCCGTTCCAGCCAAAGTCAGCCGCTGAACCGCGGTGGAAGCGGGCGGTTGTGCTCTCCGAACGGCAGCGCATTGGAACGCGCCGGAATCTCCGCGTTTCCGGAATGGTTCCGGTTCAGTTCAGGCGCCAGACATCCACTCGGATCCGGCTGGCCTTGCTGCATATCTCATTGATGCATGCCGATGCTGCCAACGCATATGCCCTGAAACGGCCCACGGCACTTCTCTTGAACGCATTCGCGGCAGCCCTCTGCGGAGGGATTCAGGGATCGCGGAGCCAAGTCGGGGTCCTGAAGCTGGTCCCACCGGTTTCCCCTGTGGCCCGGTTAAGGCCCCGAAAGCGCCTGCCCGCAGCCAGCAAAGGTGCGAACTATGTTGACACGGATGCCGGGCAAGGCGGTCGGTTCCTTGCGCGCCCTTTGGCAGCGCCTCTGCCAGCCGGAACAATACTCTGAGGAGGAGCTCATGATTCGCACTTCATTCCTTGCCGTTTTGCTCGCCCTTCCGGCTTCAGCGGCGGAAATCTGGGTCACAAATGAAAAGGACGATACGATCAGCGTGATCGACATCGCGACACTGGAGGTAGTCCGCACCATTCCGACCGGCGAGCGGCCCCGCGGCATCACCTTCAGCAAGGACTACTCCAAAGTCTATATCTGCGCTTCGGACAGCGACGCTGTGCAGGTCATGGATCCCGTGACCGGAAAAATCCTGCACGACCTTCCTTCTGGCGAAGACCCGGAACAGTTCGTCCTTCACCCTGACGACAGGCACCTTTACATCGCGAATGAGGATGACGCGATCACCACCGTCGTCGATGTGGAAGAGCGCAAGGTCGTCGCCCAGATCGATGTGGGCATTGAGCCCGAGGGCATGGCGGTCTCACCGGACGGAAAGATTGCGATCACCACGTCCGAGACCACCAATATGGCGCATTGGATCGACACGGAGACAAACAAGCTCTTCGCCAACACCCTGGTAGACAGCCGGCCGCGCCATGCGGAGTTCGTCAAGGACGGCGCCGAACTCTGGGTAAGCGCTGAAATCGGCGGAACGATCAGCGTGTTCGATGTCGCCACACAGGCCGAGAAGGCAAAAATCGCTTTCGAAGTGCAGGGCGTTCACCCAGACCGCGTGCAGCCTGTGGGCTTTGAACTGACCGAAGGGGATACGCATGCCTTTGTGGCGCTCGGGCCGTCCAACCACGTCGCCGTTGTGAATGCCGATTCCTACGAGGTCGAGGACTATATCCTCGTCGGACGCCGGGTATGGCACATGGCCTACTCAACCGACAAATCGCTCCTCTTCACCACTAACGGAGTTTCAGGCGACGTTACCGTGATCGACGTCGCCCGCCGCGAAGCAGTCAAGACCATCAAGGTAGGCCGTTTTCCTTGGGGTGCGGCGCTCAGACCATAAGCAACAGGAAAGGAAAGTCAGATGAAATTCACCAGACTCGCAGCGATTGTCGCTCTTGCCGCTACACCGGCCCTCGCGGACGATGATGACGACGGATTCGGCCTCGCTGGCATTCTTTCCGCGAAGAACAAGGAAGACCTTCCACCGATCACCCTCAGCGCCGGCGAACCCCTGGCCGAGGAAGACTGGGTTCTTGAGTCGGGCACCTATTACGAATTCGAAATCGAATCCGACGGCAGCCAGGAACTTGCCTTGGTCGGTCCCGAGTTCTTTCGTGCGATCTGGATCGACGAGATCGTCATAGAAGGACTTGAGATCCGCCCGCTGGGCCTTGACAGCGTCGAGTTCGATGAGGCAGGCACGATGGAGATCGGGTTCCTGGCAATCAAGCCGGGGAAGTACTATCTGAAAGTGCCCGGCAGCGACGGTGAGATCTATCGACTGGATATTTCCATAGAGTGAGCGGAATCTGCGTACAGGATCTGTCTTTTTCATATGGAGCCGGTGCTGCGCTCGCATCGGTTTCCTTCGCTGTCGAAACCGGTGCCTTCTGTGCCCTTCTCGGTCCGAACGGCGCCGGAAAATCCACGCTGTTCGCGCTTTTGACCCGGCTTTTCACCACGACAGGCGGCAGCATCGAAATCGCTGGCCACAACCTGTCGCGGGAGCCGGGACACGCTCTGGCCGCGATGGGCGTGGTGTTCCAGCAGCCGACGCTGGATCTTGACCTCACGGTGCGCCAGAACCTTCGTTATTTCATGGCGCTCCAGGGGCAGTCTGGCCGTGCCTCCGACCGTCGCATCGAGGCAGCCCTTGAATGCCTCTCAATGGCGGACAGGGCCAATGAAAAGGTCAGGAAGCTCAACGGCGGACACCGCCGCCGAACCGAAATCGCAAGGGCGCTGACGCATAGCCCGAAGGTACTGCTGCTGGACGAACCGACTGTCGGCCTGGATCATGCGAGCCGTGCGGCGATCACACGTGACGTCCATGAACTTGCTGACAGCCAGAACGTGACTGTTCTCTGGGCGACTCACCTAACGGATGAGATCGACGACAATGACCAGCTTCTGATTCTTCACCGCGGCCAAATCCTCGCGGACGGACGGGCCGGCGACGTCAGAGGTGACCAAAGCCTGGCCGATGCGTTCCTGGTACGAACGGGAGAGAGCTGGTGATCCCTCATTTCATAGCCCTTCGTGCCATTATCGCGCGCGAACTCCATCGTTTCCTGCGGCAGCGCGGGCGCCTGATTGCGGCATTGGTGCGTCCGCTCGTCTGGCTCCTGGTATTCGCCGCCGGATTCCGGGCGGCGCTCGGCCTTTCGATCCAGATGCCTTACCAGACCTACATCACCTACGAGGTCTACATCGTGCCGGGACTGTGCGGCATGATCATGCTCTTCAACGGCATGCAGTCTTCACTTGGACTGGTCTACGACCGGGAAATGGGATCAATGCGGCTTCTGTTGACGAGTCCTTTGCCGCGCTGGTGGCTCCTTACCTGCCGGCTGATCGGCGCGACTGTGATCTCGGTGGCCCAAGTCTATGTCTTTCTGGCCGTCACCGCTGCATTCGGCGTCCAAATGCCGCTTCTCGGATATTTGGCGGCTCTCCCGGCACTGACGGCATCAGGTTTCATGCTGAGTGCGCTCGGACTGGCGGTCTCAAGCCTTGTCCGCCAGCTCGAGAATTTCGCTGGCGTCATGAACTTTGTGATTTTTCCGATGTTTTTTCTGTCTTCCGCACTTTATCCGCTCTGGAAAATGAAGGAGTCCAGCATTCTTCTCCACAACCTATGCGCCGCGAATCCCTTTACGCATGCGGTTGAGCTGATCCGATTCGCTCTCTATCTCGAATGGAACGTCCCAATGGCGCTCCTGACGGTTCTCGTGACGGCGGTCCTTATGGCGGTGGCTCTCTGGGGTTACGATCCGTCGAAGGGTCTGATTCGCCGAAAGGCGTGAGGCCAAGTCTACTGCAGGTGAACGGCAATGCGACACCTTTGGGGCTGGCATGAGCTTTCAAACGGTGCCTTGCCGCAGTGGCGTCAATGTGCGATAATGGATCAGCTGACGTTGCTTCGGACACGTGGATTCGCTGCCTTCCAGACCGGAAGAGGGTGGAGGGACCGCAGAGTGAGGTTAGGATGAAAAAGATCGCATTCCTTGTCGTTGCCCTTGTCGCTGCCTCTTCGGCCAACGCCAATGAAGAGTTCGGCACGCTCAATCCAGACGAGATGACATGGCAGAGCTTCCTGGAACGCGCCGAGCAGGGTGAATCCGACATGGTGCTTTGCGCAACCGGCTACATGCTCACGAAATCCGGAAAACACGAAGCTGCCCGAACACTGTTCCTGAACTGTGCGCAGGACGGCTATACCGGTGCGATGACCTGGATGAGCCAGCTCGATAACAACGGACTCGGCGGCGAATACAATCCTGACGCGGCTGCGGAGTGGGACCGGCGCGCGGCGGAACTCGGCGACCCCGTCGGCAAGTTTAACTTTGGCCTGAACCTGATCAGAGGTCATGGCGTCGCAAGGGACGAGGAGTGGGGCAGGCGTCTGGTTGACGAGGCAGCCGACTACGGACTAGCCATCGCCCGCCGCCTTCAGGCCGCTGATTATGACCCTAATGCCGTGACGCCCGACGCTGACGAGTGGAAATACGCACCCATGTTCTGACGCTCCCCGACAATGCCGGCAGGGGTGCCGCCGAGTGCCACGATGCGGGAGGCAAGACGCTTTGCCTCGTCTTCTATATGGGTAACAAAAAGTGTGGCGATGCCGGTTCGCTCCCGAAGCCGGACAAACAGGCGCATCATCTTGTCAATCGCTTCGGAATCCAGCGATGCGAAGGGCTCGTCCATCAGGAGCAGGTCCGGATTGGCGGCGAATGCGCGCACTATGGCCACACGCCGCGCCTGGCCGAGCGAGAGTTCACCCGGATAGTCATCGCCTCTTCCGTCGAGCCCAGCGTCCGCGAGGAGCGCGAGCGCTTTGTCTTGGCTCGTACCTGTCGCGACCGTAAGGTTTTGCGTCAGTGTACGCCATGGAAGGAGGCGAGGTTCCTGAAAAACCATTGCTTGACTGCCTTGCAGGCTGACCCGCCCCCGGAAACCGTGCAGGATCCCCGCGACGATCATGAGAAGCGTGGACTTGCCAATCCCTGACGGCCCGACGAGCGCAACGGTTTCTCTGCGCATGATTTCCAGGTTTACGCCGCGGAGCACCTCGCTTCCGCCGCGGAATACTGAATTGATCTTGAGCGAGAGAACTGACCCTGGGTCTGCGTGAGCGGAGTCCGAGGCCAATTCCCTGCGCATCGCTTCAGCTGCCGCTGTAGAACAGCCCTGCTGGCAGTTCGGTCACTGACCCGACGAGATCCCTGCCGCCGAGCCGAGCCATGAGGTCAAGCATTCGTGCTGCTGAGTCCTCATCGATACCGCCAGCACCGGGAATTCCTGCAATGAAGCCGGCCTTCAGGGATTCGAATTCCGCGTCGGATTTGGCGTTCATGCGGTCTCGGAGACGGTCCCATGCAGCGTCATCACCTGCAAGCCGTTCTTTTGCGGCGCGCGAGGCCCGGGCGAAGCCGGCTGCGAGGTCCGGGTCGCTGCGCAGGAGATCTCCCTTGATCACGTAGCCAAGAAGCGGTGTTTCCGGATTGAGACCGAGCGCCTTCGCGGCCTCAGAAACGTCAACCAGTTTCCTCATTCCGGCCGCTTCCATCTTTGCCTGGAAGTGCCAGAAATTGATCGCTCCGCTGAAATCGCCGCCCAGCGCAGTTTTGAATATGAGGGGAGGCGCCCCGAAGACCTGTTCTGTTTCCGTCGCCAGGTCGATTCCGTGCTTCTGCTCGGCATAGGCACGGAGAATCAGCCAGCTTTTGTCAGTCGGGCCACCGGCGATTCCGATCTTGCCGCCAGCCAGATCGGCAAGTGACTCGGCATTGCTGCCATCCGGTACAAGGAGGCCGCCCACGGACTTGGAATAGGGAATGAATACATAGTCCTTTCCCTCAGCCCGCTGCCGCGCGACCCAGAGCCAGTCAGCGACTACGACATCCGCTTCGTCACCCTGAAACGCGACACGTGTGGCGGGGTTTCCGGCAAAGGGCAGGACTTCCAGCGAAAAACCGTTGTCCGAGTCGAGACCGAAATGGGTGATCGTGTCAAGTTCCCAGTTCACGGTTCCGGTCTTCAGGACCGCCGCTTTCAGTACGGGCATCTCGGCCAGTGCCGCGCCGGCTGAAACGAGAAGTGCGGTGGCAGCGAGCAGAATCCTTCGGAAATCGGTCATCCTTCCCTCTCTCATGTCTAGACTGTCGGCAGCCTAGCGCAGTCAGGAACGCCGCATATACGACAATAGGCCAATACGAGGCCAGAGCGCGGTCCGGGCTGTGCCGACAGCAGGATGAGCGTCCGCCTCACGATCCGGTGGATGAACGCATCGGGTTTCCATGGACCCGTTTACAGGCTCTTGCCGCTTCAGGCACAGCCCTCTCCAGTCAGCGGGTGGGCATCGGCAGACCAGGCAGGCTTTACCCTTGCAGACGGGTGCCGATGATGCGCGATGGATTTCTGGCATTGTTGTGAGGTGGCGTTGTGAGGTGGCCGATTCCCGGCTGCGCCGGATGCCTTCCGCAGACTGGAGGGGTTGCCATGGACCCCAGCAATGTTCCAGCGCACCAGGCGAGGTCATTGACGTCCGATAAGTAGAGAACCCAATTTGTCGGGGCCAAGCGATGTCCTCGCGCGAGGCTTAGTGCTTACGACCATTGTTCAATATGCCAGTTCGACCCCTTCGTCATATTTTCTTGCAGCACCCGTGTGCGCTGCGTGCATGGGATAGACGGGAACGACTCTAGTGGGAGGAATCCAATGAACCGACTAATGATGACGGCGGCGGTCCTCGGCATAGTCGCGGCCGGCTCGGCCGCAGCCGGTGTGACGGATGCCGACCTGGCAAACGACCAGGCGACAACGGGCGACATCGTGACCAACGGAATGGGACGTGACCTTCAGCGTTACTCGCCTCTCGACATCCTGAACAGGGACAATGTCAAGAACCTGGTGCCTGCCTGGGCCTTCAGTCTTGGCGGCGAGAAGCAGCGTGGTCAGGAAACTCAGCCGCTGGTGCATGACGGTGTCATGTACATCACCGGATCCTATTCCCGAATCTATGCCCTCGACGTAAAGACCGGCACCGAAATCTGGCAGTATGACGCACGTCTTCCAGAAGGCATCCTTCCCTGCTGCGACGTCGTGAACCGCGGCGCCGCGATTTACGGTGACAACGTCTACTTCGGTACGTTGGATGCTCGCCTCGTGGCGCTTAACGCCAAGACCGGCGATGTGGTATGGAATAAGAAGATCGCCGATTACAAGGCCGGCTATTCCTACACGGCTGCGCCGCTCATAGTCGACGGCAAGGTGATCATCGGTAATTCGGGCGGAGAGTTCGGCGTTGTTGGGACCGTTTACGCCTATGGCGCTGAAAACGGCGACCTGATCTGGACCCGTCCGGTAATCGAAGGCCATATGGGCTCTCTGAATGGTGAGCCGTCGACCATGACCGGCACGCTCAACGCGACTTGGCCGGGCGACATGTGGCAGACTGGTGGCGGTGCCACATGGAACGGCGGAAGCTACGACGCCGACACCCACACGGTTGTGTTTGGCGCAGGCAACCCGGCGCCCTGGAATTCTTGGCTGCGGGCTGCAGGCAACCCCTCGGGAACGGAAGGCGACAACCTCTACGCCGCGAGTCGGATCGGAATCGACCCGGACAATGGGGAAATCAAGTGGCATTATCAGAGCACGCCGCGCGAGGGCTGGGATTACGACGGCGTGAACGAGGTCGTTGCCTATACCGACCGTGAGGGCAACAAGCGCTTCGCCACTGCTGACCGGAACGGCTTTTTCTACGTGCTTAACCGCGACGACGGTGCCTTTGTTTCGGGTACGCCCTTCGTGAAGGATATCACCTGGGCCGAGGGGATCGACGAGAATGGCAGGCCGATCTTTGTCGAGTCGAATCGTCCCGGCAACCCGGCTGAGGCTGCCGATGGTTCAAAGGGCGCGGTGATCTTCGCGTCGCCTTCCTTCCTGGGCGGCAAGAACTGGATGCCCATGTCCTTCAGCCAGCGCACCGGAAATTTCTATGTGCCGTCCAACGAATGGGGCATGGACATCTGGAACGAGCCTATCACCTACAAGAAAGGCGCTGCCTATCTCGGCGCAGGGTTCACCATCAAGCCGAACTATGAAGACCATATCGGCTCGCTGAAGGCCATTGACCCCGACACAGGTGAGATCAGGTGGGAATACCGGAACGATGCACCGCTCTGGGCCGGTGTCATGACCACTGCGGGAGGTCTGGTTTTCACCGGCAATCCAGAAGGTCAGTTCATCGCGTTCGACGACGAGACCGGCGAAATCCTCTGGTCCTTCCAGACCGGTTCCGGCATCGTTGGCCAACCCGTAACCTGGGAAATGGACGGCGAACAGTATGTCTCGGTCATCTCTGGATGGGGCGGCGCCGTTCCGCTCTGGGGCGGTGAGGTTGCGAAGAAAGTCAGCTACCTGAACCAGGGCGGCACGCTCTGGACATTCCGGCTGCCCGCAGCCTTGGCAATGGCCCAGTGAGAAGTGAGAACTGAGGCACTATGATTGCGGGAAGGCGGCCTCCGGGCCGCCTTCCCATAAGGACTCAGACAGCAACTCTCCGCGAACTTGGTGTGGGAATAGAGGTGCGGCAGACAAATGACCCGAGCCGGTAGAGACATCGCTTCCTGGTTCCTGGTGGTGGATGACCATCCCCTGTTCTGCGATGCGCTTGGCCTCACCGTCCGTTCGGTCTCGGATGTATCGGTCCGGACAGCGGACTGCCTGGAAAACGCTCTTGACGCTATATCGGAGCACGGAAAGCCGGGGCTGATCATTCTTGATCTAAATCTGCCGGATGTGAACGGTCTTGAGGGTTTGGTCCGTTTGAAGGAAACTGTGGCGGACACTCCGGTATTGGTGGTCTCTTCACTCGCCGACGGTCGCATTGTTCGCGGCGCGATTCGCCTCGGCGCTGCAGGCTACGTGCCGAAACACAGCTCGCGCGCCGTTATTCTTGCTGCGCTGGATGCTGTCAGGCGTGGCGAAACCTATGTTCCGGATGGCTTCGCAAATACAGGCGACGGGGCCGAGCTTGCCGATGCCGGCCGCCGGCTCGCTTCTCTGACCAACCAGCAGCGCCGGATTCTCAATTTGATCTGCGAGGGAAAGCTTAACAAGCAGATCGCTTACGAACTTTCAATTGCGGAGACTACCGTCAAGGCCCATATGACCGCGATCATGCGGAAGCTTGGTGTCTACAGCCGTACGCAGGCGGTGGTCGTCGCGCGCCAGGCACATTTTGAAACGCACTTGCCTATAGCCGAACACTAGCCATATCCTCAAACGGGGAGGGACGTGCGGATGCCATTGGCAGAGCGCGGGTTGTCCGGCGTCAACCGTGACGGTGATCGGGAGGTGCTGGTTACCCGAACAGTATCGGCTGGCGATTGTTCAGGCCTGAAGGATCTCGCAGGCTGGATGGAACGGGAACCCTTGGCTCTTGTCGCGCTCTTCGTTTCTCCGGAGGCGGACTTCCGCCGTGTCATGGGCGACTTCTCGGAAACTCTCCCGTCCGTGCCGATCATCGGCTGTACGACGGCAGGCGAGATTGCCGATTCCGGATACGAGGATGGTCGCATCGTCGCGACCGGATTTCCCTCCCGCCTGTTTTCTTCAAAGGTTCTGGTCATCGAGGATCTGCATGACATCGATGCCCAGAAGCTGATCGACAGGATCATCCGGGAGCGGCTGGACCTGACGGAAAGTTCGCGGAACATGCGCGACGGATTCGCGTTCCTGTTGGTCGACGGGCTTTCGCTTCGGGAAGATGTTCTTGCGGCGGCGGTCGCGCCGGCTCTCGCCGAGATGCAGCTCTTCGGCGGCTCGGCAGGCGACGGAACCCGCTTCGAGCGAACGATGGTGGCTGGCAACGGCCAAGCCCTTGAAAACGCGGCAGTATTGGCGCTTGTTCGGACGGCCTGCAAAGCACGGGTCTTCACGCTGAACCATCTTGAACCCCGTGATACGCGCATGGTCGTAACGGATGCCGATCCCGACCGGCGCATTGTCAAGACAATCAATGCCGAACCAGCGGCACGGGAATATTCCAGGATCGTCGGAAAAGATCCGGACCAGCTCGATCCGTTCACCTTTGCGGCGCATCCGGTTGTTGTGCGCATCGGGGGAGAGCACCACGTCCGCTCGATTCAGCGCGTCAATGAGAAGGGTGAACTCGTCTTTTTTTCGGCCATCGACGAAGGAATGGTTCTGAAGACAGCTGCTGCCACCGACATGGCGGATCATCTTGAACAGTTCCTCTCCTCTTTGTCGGACGATACCGCGCCAAGCTCGATTCTGGCATGCGACTGCATCCTTCGCCGCATTGAGGCGCTGCAATGCCAATCGATTGGCCCGGTTTCCGACGCACTGGCGCGTCACCGGGTCACAGGGTTTTCCACTTACGGCGAGCAGATCGGACCGCTGCATGTGAACCAGACGTTAACGGGCGTCGCATTGTATTCGCCCGAGGGAGACCAATGATCGATGTCGCTGATCAACCCGAACGATTCAATTGAGCGGCAGAACGAGAAACTGATCCGCATCACCAATGCGCTGATTCGGCGCGTTGAGGACAAGACCAACGAGTCGGGCCTCGCCTATGCTCAGTTCGAACGTGCAGCGCTTCTCGATGCTGAAGTTCGGAGACGGACCGAGGATCTTGAGCGGGCGCTCGATCTGCTGCACGAGTCCAATAGCCAGCTCTCAGATGCAAAACGTCAGGCCGAGACTGCAAGATCCGATCTCGCGGACGCCATCGAAACCATCCACGGCGGTTTCGGTCTGTTCGGTCCTGATGACATGCTCATTCTGTCAAACAGCCGGTTCTGCAGGGAATTGGATGACCTGCCAGGACAGCTTTGGCCAGGACTCAGCTTCAACGAATACGTGAATCTGGTCAGCGACAGCTCCAGCCTGGACCTCGCGGACGGGGAGTCGCGATCAAAGTGGCGCGCCGCAAGGCTTGAAAGGCATGGCGACGGCCAAGTCGCTTTCAATGTCCGCCTTAAGGGAAATCGCTGGCTGCAGATCAACGAGCACCGCACATCTACGGGCGGTACGGTCGTTCTGCAGACCGACGTAACTGACCTAATGCTGAACGAACGCGCGGAGCGCCAGCGACTCCGCGACAACCAGGCGCTGATGCTGAAGGCAACGCTCGACCATCTCGACCAGGCAGTCTGCATCTTTGATGACAAGCTGCGGTTGGCGGGATGGAATTCACGCATGGTGGAACTGTTCCGGATCGGAAGCAGCCGCGCCAATGGAAGGCTGGCTCTTCCCTTCGCGCGTCTTCTGAAGATGCTCGCGCGGGAGTTCGATTTCGGTGACGGTTTCGGGGAGCAGCAACTGCTGGACTGGTCGCTGAAACGCAGCGGGAGACATCCGATCTGGTTCGAGATTCGCCGCCGCGAAGTGCAGATACTGAACGTTTTTGCGCAGGAAATCCCCGACGGCGGGTTCGTCATCAGCTTTACCGATGTGACACAGCAGCGCCGGGCCGCCGACGAGCTTCAGTCCCTGAACGAGCGGCTCGAGCATAGGGTCGAGGCGCGAACACTGGAACTAGAAAAGGCGCTCCGCGAAGCTGAGCGCGCGAATGCATCCAAATCTCGCTTCGTCGCTGCGGCAAGCCATGATCTCCTGCAGCCGCTCTCTGCGGCAAAGCTGTTCGTGCAGTCATTGGCTGGGCCCGGTGACAGCGCCGCCGTTCCCGACATAGCCGACAAGGCGACAGCCGCGCTTTCCAATGCGGAGCGGATTATCGAAGCGCTTCTGGATATGTCACGGCTTGACATCGGCGAGGCGACCTTTTCGATCAGCACAGTTCCGCTGAGCAGCACTCTTGCCTCTCTTTACCACGAACTGAAGTCGGCTGCGGATGCAAAAGGACTTGACCTGCGCTTCATTCCTAGCTCGGTCTCGGTGTTTTCCGACGCTTCCTATCTACGGCGGATCGTGCAGAACCTTGCTGTCAACGCCATTCGATATACTCCGCGGGGGAGGGTTCTCGTCGGTGTGCGTCGCCTTGGAGCATGCGCGAGAATCGAGGTTCATGACACCGGTCCAGGAATCGCAGACGAGGAGCGTGCTCTCGTATTCCAGGAGTTCAAGCGGCTGAAAGCAGCGCGGCAGCAGGATGGAATTGGGCTTGGCCTGTCCATCGTCGAGCGTGCCTGCGCAAGTCTGGGCCACAAGCTCGAACTGTCCACTGAGGTCGGCAAGGGGAGCTGCTTTTCAGTAACTTTGCCGATCAGCGGCAGCGGACAGCCGGACGGTTTCCAAAAATCTGCCGTGAGCAGTGACACGGCTGATCTCCGTGGAATGATCGTGCTTGTAGTTGAGAATGACGCTACGCTTGCACGTGCGATGTCAGCGATGATCGAGGAGTGGGGAGCGCAAGTGCTGACTGCCGGTTCAGGTGAGGATGCGCTGCACATGCTAAGAGAAATAGACCTCGCCCCGGATACCGTTATTCTGGACCATCAGTTGGGCGACGGCATGACGGGTACCGAGTTTTGGAGCCGGATTCGTGGAACATACGGCAGGATTCCAGGTCGCCTTGTCACTGCAAACCGATCAGCCGCTGTGAGGGATGAGTGCGCAAGGCTGGATCTGGAGTTTCTGGTGAAGCCGATTGACCTCAGAATGCTGGCTGAATTCCTGCAGTCGGCCGCCGCCGAACTTCCGCGATAGGGCTTGGGACCGATGGCGCCACCCTTGACCCATTGAATGAACTTACAGAAACAGAACCGCGTACCGGCTGGAGGGGACTGAATGCAGGAATTGGGAGAAGGACTGGGAACAGCGTTCCGGCTTCTGATGACGCTCGATCCTGACCTCGTTGAAATAACGCTGCGTTCGCTTCACGTCACCCTGACAGCACTCGTGATCGCTTCGGTCATCGCGATGCCGCTAGGGACATTGCTTGCGATCCGACGCTTCCGATTCCGGCGTTCGGTTGTGGCGGTTCTGAACGCTCTGATGGGGCTTCCGCCAGTCGTTGTGGGTCTGATCGTATATATCCTCCTGTCGCGCTCCGGACCGCTTGGAGTGTTCGGGCTGCTCTTTTCGCCTACGGCAATGATCATCGCGCAGACCATAATCATGGTCCCGCTCATAGCCTCGATAACGCACCAGGCGATCAGGGAAATCTGGAGCGAGTACCACGACTTGATGATTTCGCTGGGCGCGTCGAAGTCGCAAAGGATCTGGACTCTGATCTGGGACGGACGTCGGCCGCTGCTAACAGCTTCTCTCGCTGGTTTCGGCAGGGGCATCGGCGAAGTCGGGGCAATCATGATTGTCGGCGGAAACATCGACCATGCCACTCGAGTCCTCACAACAGCCATTGCGCTTGAAACCGGTCGCGGCGATTTCGGCCTGGCGCTTGGCCTGGGACTTGTCCTGATCGCATTGGCCGTAGCCGTCAACGTCGCGATTCACATGCTGGCCAGAACCGAGCGCGAAAGCCGGTGGTAAGCCAGCTTTTCCCGCTTCGGCTCGAAGGGGCCGAAATGCGCCGCTCGGGGCATGTTCTCGTCGGACCTGTCGACCTTGAGCTGAAGGGGGACGGCACCACGGTCATCATTGGGCCTAACGGCGCCGGCAAGACGAGCCTCCTGCGGTTGATGCACGGTATCGGGCGGCTGGGCCGCGGTCGCATCACCTGGGCCTGCCCGACCGAAGAAGCGCTTTCGCGGCAGGCGTTTGTGTTTCAAAGACCGATCATCATGCGCCGCACCGTTATCGACAACCTTGCCTACCCGCTGAGGCTGCGCGGGAATTCCCGTAGCGCTTCGCGCGCGGCAGCGGAAGGGATCGCGGTAAGAACAGGGCTGGCAGAT
Organism: Rhodobacter sp.; assembly: GCA_022824145.1. Lineage (GTDB taxonomy): Bacteria > Pseudomonadota > Alphaproteobacteria > Rhodobacterales > Rhodobacteraceae > JAPOUP01. The sequence continues at coordinate 80,947 of JAJEAY010000178.1, forward strand.
GTCCTGGGCAGGCAGGCGCTCGGCCTTTCCGGCGGCGAAAAGCAGAAGCTGGCGCTGGCCCGGGCCCTGATCGTGAATCCGGACGTTCTTTTTCTGGACGAGCCCTGCGCAGCCCTCGACGGTCGTGCAACGCGTGAAATCGAGGAAGTGCTTCAGCAGGTCACTGCCGACGGAACCCGCATCATCATGACCACGCATAATATGGGACAGGCCCAGAGACTGGCCCAGAAAGTCGTCTTCCTCCTGCGGGGCAGGGTTCACGAGCATGGGGACGCCCAAAGCTTTTTCGCAGCCCCGTCAACTCCGGAGGGAGCCGCGTTCTTGAGAGGAGATATCGTCGAATGACGCGAATTCTGTTGGCTTTGCTGGCAATTTTGTCGGCCACGCACACGTCTTCTGCCGACACGATGCGGATGGCCGTAACCACGTCCTTTCACAATTCCGGCCTTTCCAACGTGCTGCTGCCGGAAATCGAAAAGGATCTCGGGCTGGAAGTTCAGCTGCTGGTTGTCGGCACCGGTCAGGCGATCCGGCTGGGCAAGGCAGGCGATGTGGACGCGGTTCTGGTACATTCAAAATCCGCCGAAGAGGAATTTGTGGCATCCGGGCACGGACTCCACCGTCGCGAGATCATGTACAACGACTTCGTGATCGTCGGGCCGGAAGGCGATCCGGCAGGGGTTGGCAAGGCAGGCACTGCGGCCGAGGCATTGAGTGCGGTTGCGGCATCGGAATCCCTCTTTGTCAGCCGTGGCGACGACAGCGGAACCCACGCCAAGGAACTGAGCATCTGGGCCACAGCAGACCTTGATCCAATCGAGTTCGGCAGTTGGTACCGGGATGTCGGCGCTGGCATGGGCGCGGCCCTTAACACGGCGTCCGGCATGGGGGCTTACATCCTGGCTGACCGCGCCAGCTGGCTGAATTTCAGGAACAAGGCAGATCAGACCCTGCTGTTCGAAGGTGATCCGATTCTGTTCAATCAGTACGCCTATCTGCCCGTCAATCCAGAACACCATGCGTATGTAAAGGCAGGGCTGGCGGCGGCACTTGAAGACTGGATGACCTCCCCTAAGGCAGAGGCGCTGATCAACGGCTATAGGATAAACGGCGAAACGCTATTCACTCACAATGCGACCGGTGAGGCGCACTGAACTGGCAAGTTTGCTTCAATAACCCACTTTCGCCGAAATTGTCAGCCAAAGCGGGTATATTGGAACGGCGCGGAAATCCATGCCGGATACAGAATCGATCTTCGGGAAGCTTGCCCGGTCAGTCCGGCTCATTCGTCGAGCGAACCGTGAAGAGCGAACTGGCCCAGATCCGCGTCCTGGGCCTCGATGACGCGGAATGTCTCGCGAACACCCGCCTCAGTCAGTTCCCGGGAGACAGTGAGAAGCGTATTCGCGGCATGCTCGTCGCACATTCCCGCCATATGGCGCAGTTCCTCGGCGGCGACCGGGCGCGCGGAGGCCAGGTCGGGCGCCCCGTAATAGGTCACGAAGTGCTCGGCCAGCGAATCGGTCAGTCGGTCGACTTCCACCTGCTCGATCTGGGTAACGGCAACGAATGTCACGCGTCCTGTTGTCTCCAGCCCGAACCAGCCGTTCGAAAAAGCCTGCCGGGCCTTACCGGCCAGATCGGCTTCAGTCCAGTTCGAGAATTCAAATCCGCCGGGAATGCACCATTCGCCGGTTCGTGCAGGCACCGGATAGACCCGGGTGTCGCTTTCATCGAAATGGATCGCGCGGGCAAGGTTCATGGCGTATTCAATAGATCGGTGAGCGGGAACAGACGGGTTTCGTCCCCGTCGCGCAGAAGCATCCCGAAATCCTCGTCAATGCCAAGGAAGGTGCCGTTCACTCCGCTGAACTGGACGGTTTCGCCAATTCCGTGGGCAATGCCCCGCCATGCTTCGTGCAGTGGTCTTGGGCCTTCATCTTCCCAGCGCGAAATCCAGTTAAGTGTATGGCGGGCCCAGCTTTCGATCAGGGACTCGGGGCTGACATCGGCACAGCCTTCCTCGTAAAGCGCGGTTTCTTCAGTCTCGCCCGGATTCCGCGTCCTGCCGAGCAGTGGCATTTCGAACCCGACAGCAAGCCAGTCCGGCAATGCCTTCGGGTCACCACCGGTGCTTGCAGCCACATGGAACAGGCCGCATCTGGCCCCGTTGACATGGATTTCGCCAGCCCAGCCAAGATGAACCGCGACCTCCGGCGGCGCAAGCGCCCCCAAGGCATTCTGCAGGCCAACTCCGCAGAGCGGCAGCATTGCCATGGCTTTTGCAAGCGGCACCTCCGGCGCGAACACCAAAGCCGCGCCAAGCTGGTCCAGCGAAACGTTGTATGTAACCAGCCCGGCATCGCAGCCCAGACTCGCCTTGGCGCAGGCGGTGACGAACGGATCGGTTGCGCCGCTGACAGCCAAGCCGGACATCAATGGTGGAAGAACCACTTCCGTCATGCAGCGCCCATTTCGACAAGATCCCTTGCCGCCTGCTGAAACGCCGCTGCCTGCGGTCCATCAGGACTGATCACGACAATTGGCGCTCCGCCGTCACTTGCCACGCGGATATCGATGTGCAGCGGAATTTCCGCCAGCAGCGGCACGCCGATTTTCTCCGCCTCCGCCGCCACGCCACCGTGGCCGAACGTGTGTTCTATGTGTCCGCATTTCGAGCAGATATGGGTGGACATGTTTTCAATCAGCCCGTGGATCGGAACGCGCAGCTGGTTGAACATGTCCACTCCCTTCCGCGCATCGATCAGCGCCACGTCCTGAGGGGTGGAAACGACAATCGCGCCATCGACAGCTGCCTTCTGCGCGAGTGTCATCTGGACGTCGCCTGTGCCTGGCGGAAGGTCGACGATCAGGACGTCAAGGGCGCCCCACTGCACCTGGGTCAGCATCTGCTGCAATGCACCCATCAGCATCGGGCCGCGCCAGACCACTGCCTGCCCTTCAGTCGTCATCAATCCGATCGACATCATGGTCACGCCGTGGTTGCGCATCGGCAGAATGGTCTTTCCATCCGGACTGGACGGACGGCCCGAAACACCGAGCATGCGAGGCTGGGACGGTCCGTAAACGTCCGCATCCAGCAGGCCGACGCGCCGCCCTGCCTGCGCCAGGGCGCAGGCAAGGTTGGCGGAAACAGTGGATTTTCCAACCCCTCCCTTTCCGGACGCAATCGCAAGAATGCGGTCGACACCTGGTATCTTCTCCGGTCCTTGGGGTTCCGGCCGTCTGCTGGGCTTCAGGTCCGGCGGGGCCTTTTCGGTATGTGCGGTCATCAGAATCGACACATGCTCGGCGTCAGGCAGGGCCTTCAGCCGTGCTTCAGCGTCAGCCCGCATAGGCTCGTATGTCTGAGCCAGCTTCGGATCGATTTCCATGACGAAGCGGACGCGGCCGCCTTCGACAGTCAAGGCGCGCACAAGACCCGCCGCGACGATATCGTCGCCGGTAACGGGATCGCTGACCGATTTCAGCACGGCCAGCACGGCATCTCGGGACAGCGCCAAGGTCTAGCCGTTTCCGACTATTGTGCCTGAGACTTCGTGATCCAGGCCGAGTTCTTCGATGGTGACAAAGGCCTTGACCGCGTAGCTTTTTCCGGACTCGCCCTTATCGCGAAGCGCTGCCTCAATCGCCTGCTGCGAGGTCACGCCCACCTGCTTCAGAAACTTCCTCATCGACATATTGTAGGTGTCGTCCATCTTGCTGTCTTTCCTTTCGTTGACTCGTTGGGTTCGGTCAATTTACATTTAACTATGCCGAGAGCGATTTTGATAGCCGCGTTTTTCCTTTTTGCCAGCGGTGCAACCCTCGTTGCCAGCGCCGACGACCGCCAGTTTCGGCTGTCGGTCCCCGATACGCTGGCTGATAGCGGCCTGATGAAATACATGCTGCCGCGCTTTACTCTCAAGACCCAGGTACGCGTCGAGTTGGTCTCGCCGGGTCAGCCTGCCGAGGCTGCGTTCGGCGATGTCGGCACGCCGGTCTTTACCGGAATCGGCCGGACCTGGTCGATCGAAGTTATTTCGCCGGACCATAAGGGGGCATCCCGGTTCGCGTCGTGGATTACGGATGCGACCGGCCAAAGCGCGATCACGGGATTCAAGGTCGACGGAAGCCAGCCTTTCGCGTTGCCGACCGAGGTCGAGGAAGTCGTCGAAGATATCTCCTATGATGGTGACAGGCTGCTCGGCCAGCAGGTTTCGCGGGTCCATTGCGGCCGCTGCCACGTTACCGCGAGGGGCGACGAAAGTCTCGGCATAGGGTCGACCCCGTCGTTTTTCGCTTTGCGCAGCTTCGAAGACTGGGACGTACGGTTCGCGGGTTTCTACCTGCTGAAGCCTCACGGCGCCTTCACTCAGATCGAGGATGTGACCGATCCATTTCCCGAAGACCGTCCTTCGCCGATTGCGCCGGTGGAACTGACGCTGGACGACATCGAAGCGATCCTGGCTTATGTCGCAGGCATCGAACCCGCAGTTCTCGACGCTCCCATCGGACATCAGTGATCGCGGCGTTTCGACAGATAGTCGTCTGTGGTCCGCACCCGCGGCCGCTCGCCCATGGTCATTGGGCTGTTCTGGCTCAGAAACTGGGCATTCACCCGGCAGTTCTCGCACATCTGGATCATGCGCAGCGCACCTTCCCCTTGGTACATCGAGTGCGAGGACAGTTTCGCGGCAATGCGCTCAACGGTGGATTTTGACCC
>JAJEAY010000078.1 GCA_022824145.1 Rhodobacter sp.
CTTTCCCTGTATTGTTGCATAAGCCGGAATGGGCATGGCTGCTTCTCCTGATAAGAGCATCACGTTGGGGTCTCGTGGCATATTGAATATGCTACGGTTGGATTTTAGGTTGAAATCTTGACAGTAATGCGAAGGATCAAAAACAGTAATGTGAAAAATCGCAAATTCCAGGCGACGACTTTGCGTCAGGCAAATCCGCGGGAGAGGGCAAGGGCGTGATGCGACCATTGACAGCTCGGCGATGCGATCAGGCAGAAATGACGGGGATCCCTCGTTGCGGCGGTGGTCACCTCGTCTGGAATCCGGTCGCTGTACCGGGATGCCGGACGTTCGAATCCGCCACTATGGAACTGGTCTCCTTCATCCTCTGTCCATTCGCCTTCGACCACTCTGCCCATTTGCGCATTTGCCTACCGTTCAGCCTTCGAAGTAACTGTACGGAAAATGACGTCTCGCCGGTGGTCTAAAGAGTGGGGTCAATGGTCTGTTTTTCCGGCCACGCTCCAGGCCTGGCACATTCCCCCCTGAGCCAGTCGACGAAAGTCCTGATGGCTGTTCGGTCCGCGCTGTCCGGCTGCACGAGCATCCAGTAGGCTCCGGGGATCCTGATTTCCTGTGGGGCGGCGAGACGGACCAGACGGCCTTTGCGCAGTTCGCTTTCGGCCATCCGGCCACGTGCCAGCGCCACTCCCAACCCCTTGGATGCTGCATCAAGCACCATGTCGGACGACGCGAACCGCGGCCCTGGCGTGGGGTCGAACCAGTCCAGGTCGAAAGCGTTGCGCCAGACCTCCCACGAAGTCTGCGAATCCCGGTCATGCAGCAGCTTGGCATTTCCCAGGACGGCGGAATCACGGGGGTTCCCGAGCCGTTCCGCATAGCGCGGACTGCAGACCGGGAACAGGGTTTCGTCCATCAGCAGACGGTATTCGCTCTCCGCCCATGCGCCGTCGCCGATCCGGATGCCGATATCAGCGCCCAGATCGGATGGCCTTGTCAGCTTCTGATCGACCAGAACCGAGATTTCGATCCACGGATGCTTCCCGTTGAACCTGTGGATTCGTTCCATCAACCAGCACGAGGCAAATCTGGGCGCGGTCGAAATGACGATCGAGTTGCGGTGGTGGGACTCACGGATGCCGGTGACCGCGCTGCCCAGAAGCGACAGGGCTTCGCCGGATGCCTGGCCCAGCCGTTCGCCTTCGGGTGTGAAACGGAGCTTGCGGTGGTTATGGTCGCGGTCCAGCAGGGCGACTCCAAGGGAGTCTTCCAGAAAGCGCAGATGGCGGCTGACCGAGGAATGTGTGACATCCAGCGCCCGCGCCGCCGAACGGATTCCGCCTGTTTCGTAGACCGCCGCGAAGGCGCGCAGCGCGTTCAGGGGAAGAGACTTTCGTTGCATGTGATGCTCTTGCAAGAGTCGCGGGTTGAGAGGTCTACCTTTGCACCGTCCGGCCAGGGATGCGCCAGCTCGCCTCATCGGCCGGTTCAGGACGGCCGCCAGGGCCCTGATGCGACAGTCTTGGACTGCTCAAGGCCCGGCTTCGCACCGGAAGGCTCTGATGGCGTTGTTCCTATAGCTTCCCGGCCCGGGCTTTCAACGGCATTTATGGCTAAACCAGCTGGTGGAGCTTGATCGGCAGTCCCTCGTCACCGCGTCTAATCCGGTCGATGAATTCCGGTGCAGTACGGAGGGATCGGCCGCCTTTCCGTGCAACGTGGGGTCTACCCACGCTCACATGGCGTTGGCCAGCACGGTTCTGTCCTCAATCACTTGCTGCTTGCCCGTCCTTCCAGTGCCGCCGTATCGGCGGTCATAAGAAAGAACGTTGGGTCGCCCGAATGAAACTCGGCTGTCGGCACACGCCGGGCAATGCCGTTCTCGGTTTACTGGTTTCCTGTCGTGAACTAATTGAATCTGCGCGGCAGGCACAGTGTATGGATCCTCGAAGGGACGGAATTCGGTTAATTCGCCCAATCTGGCAGGACGACAGTGGACGGTTTCAAGAGACGTCGGATTGAAACGCGCCGGTCAGGATGGGATGACGGCGGCGGAGAAGGATTGATGCGGAATATGCGAAAGGGTCAACGGACACGTGGGCTTGGATCACCAGATCGGTTGCCATCCGAAGGCATCTTGTAAGTGGCAATGAGATAATCCAATTTTGCGTATGCAGAGTGGAGGAGATGCCCTATGGCGGATGTTGAGAGCCGATTCGCAGAAGCAATGTTCGGGATCTATCGTGATGCCAAGCGCATCGGTTACACGCCGAGCATCTTCTATCAGATGCTGCTTAAGAAGGGCGCCATTCAGACGGCAAAACAGCTAATCAACGCGTCACGGCCTTCAGATGGGTACACGCGACTCTGGGAGCTCAGTCGGCTGGATTTGAGCGTCGAAGCGGTTGTCCACGATAACGCCGAATGGCACCGGCTGTTTACGGAGAACGAACTGACGCTCTGCGAAAAGCGATTAGCTGACTATGGGTATTTCGAGACTGGTAAACGATGAGGTCTGATTCAAGTCGCAGGCCAGTTTCAACACGGCGCCGACTGACGCAACGAGTGTTCACCACGGCCCGCCAACTGCGCAGGTGCCGCCAGTGTAAAGCAAGGGATCATGACACGGGAAAACGTGTTGGAGAATGAGATTGTTGAAGCCATCTTCGGGGAATGCCGCAGCTCCCGAAACGCTGTTCGGGCAGCGTATCGACCGTGTTTTCCGAATGTGTCTTGAAGCTTGGATGACGCAAGTCGCTCGACCGGATGATCGGGCTGAACAACAAGGCATTCAATTCCTTTCCCCACTTCCACTCCGAA
>JAJEAY010000247.1 GCA_022824145.1 Rhodobacter sp.
TTCCGAGAACGCCAACGGGGCCGGGTTTGCGCCAAGCGCTGTGAATGCGTCGATGGTCACTTGGCTTTGCGGAGTCCGGATTTTCATGCCCTTTATGTCATCCGGATGCGCGATCGCCTTCGAAGTATGGGTTATCTTACGGATGCCGTTGTCCCACCAAGCCAGTACGACATAGCCCTTTTCGTTCAGCTGCTCCGCTATTCCGTCGCCGATTGGGCCATCAAGGACTTCCCAAGCCGCTGGCAGCGATGAAAAGAGATAAGGAAGGCCGAAGGCGTTGAGATCAGGAACGATCTCGGCAACCGGGCCGTCGGAGTTGACGGTCATATGCATCGTGCCAAGGCGCACGGACTTCAGCATCTGCCTGTCATCGCCAAGCGTTGCCGAATGTGCGACTTTGACAGTGTACTTGCCGCGGCTGGCCTGTTCCAGAAGGGCGCCGAACATCTCAGCGCCGGTCACCCTGGGGTTGCCGGGCTTTCCGTTGGTGCCGATCACGAGTTCCTCGGCTTGAAGCGGAGCCGCAAGTGCAACCGCCGCGGCCAGAGCCAGACTGATTGGTTTGAACTTCATTGGATTGTTTCTCCCTTGCATGCGGATAGGTGGTGAAGCAATTCTTTATTTATCCCAGCAAGCTGGGCTTGCGCAAATTGAATATCTTAATCAAATGTGAAGCTAGACTTTACAAGTGGCAGGATTTGTGATTGCCTTCAGGAATGACCCAGAAGCCGCCGACTTCACGTCCTCTGAACCTGAATGCCATCATGTATTTCGAGGCAGTCGCAAGGCGTAGCCGTGTCAATCTCGCAGCATCCGAACTTTCAGTTTCACCATCGGCAGTGAGCCAGCAGATAAAGGCACTCGAGGAACAGATGGGCGTTTTGCTGTTTCGAAGAGTCAAACGGCGCCTCGTCCTTACTGAACAGGGCGAACGGCTTTACCAATCGGCAGCAGAGGCTCTTGGCCTGCTGCGCAACGCACAGACCCGCGTTTCCCGGAAACGCGAACACCGCAGCCTGCGCATCCGGGTGGCCGCAAGTTTCGGAGTGCGCTGGCTGGGGCCGTTGGTTACGGACTTCATCGCCGAAAACCCGGGTATCGATCTGCATGTCGACGCTACGTCCGAACTGACTGATTTCGAGAAAGAGAATGTCGATCTTGAGATCCGCTATGGCATGCATGCGCCGGTTGGCCTTCACGCCAAGGCGCTGGTCGAGGAACGTGTCCTGCCACTCTGCGCTCCTAAGATCGCGGCAGTGGCCCGCGAATCCGGCGTCCGGACTCTGCTCGAAAGAACCCGCCTCATTCACACGGTGAAGGCGGCGATATCATGGAGCGAGTGGATGGCCGAAAAAAAATTCGACGGTGTCGAAACTTCGCACGGCCTCAAGTTCGACAGATCGTCGATGTCCCTTCAGGCCGCGTGCGATGGCGCAGGCGTGGTATTGGAGACTGCGACGCTTGCATTGAACGAACTTCGCAGCGGTGCATTGGTTCCCCTGGCGCCGGAACTCGGCAGTTTGACATTTCCGACCTATTGGCTGACATGCCCGCCCCGACATCTGAATCGGCGGGCCGTGATTGCCTTCGGCGCCTGGGTCGACAAAAAGGCACGCGCCCATGAACTGGAAAAATCCCGGCTTCTGGAATCGCTTGGCGCTGGTGCGGTCAAACCGGTTGATCCCGTTCTGGCGCATCGTGACAGCTCGTAAGAAATTCTAAACCAAAATGTCAAAATTCCCCGATTTCGCAGAATTAATCGACCGTATATGTCAGAAAACTTAATAAATATTTAGCAATGCTAAGTGATGTATTTTCGCTTGGGGCTTGCTACTGAGGGTGACGCACAGCAGGGTATGGGTGTTGTTTCAAACTGGAACGGTCATGATCACGCTTGATCAACTGATGTCTGTCGGCGCCGGATTGGCCCGCCCGGAATGTGTGCTCTGCACCTCGGACGGGGTTCTGCATGTTGCGGACTGGCGAGGCGGGGTGACGTTGATCGCGCCGGACGGGAGGCAACGGACGATTTTGGCCAAGGGGGATTTCAGGCCCAAGCCGAACGGAATCGCGATATTGCCGGAAGGTGGCTGGCTGCTGGCGCATCTGGGCGATGCCGACGGCGGTGTCTATCGGCTGGCGCCTGACGGCACGCTTTCTCCAGAACTTCTTGAGGTTGACTGCGCACCTCTGCCACCCACCAATTACGTTCACATTGACGGACAGCGGCGCGTCTGGGTCACGGTCAGCACGCGGCGGCACCCCCGCAGTCTAGGTTATCGGCCTGACTGCAGTGACGGGTTCATAGTCTTGGCGGAAAAATCCGGAGCGCGGATCGTTGCGGAAGGCTTGGGCTATACCAACGAATGCCTGATCCATCCTGTGACGGGGCGATTATACGTAAACGAAACTTTCGCTCGGCGTTTGACGCGTTATGACGTCGACAGTGACGGGACTCTGTCGAACAGAACCACGTTGACGGACTTCGGCCCAGGCACCTTTCCTGACGGGCTGACATTTGACGCCGAGGGCGGTGTCTGGATCACGTCGATTGTCAGCAACCGGGTGGTTCGTGTCGACGCAGCCGGCCGCCAGGAAATTCTGCTGGAGGACAGCAGACCGGACGATCTTGCAGATGTCGAAAGAGCCTATCTGGCGGGCGAAATGGGCCGACCCCATCTGAACCGGACATTTGGGCGGCGACTCAGGAACGTCTCCAGCGCCGCATTTGGCGGGGTGGACCTCAAGACCGTCTATCTTGGCTGCCTCCTTGGCGAAGACATCGCAGCATTCCGGTCGCCGATCGCAGGCCTGAAGCCATTTCACTGGAACTGGACCAAATCTTCGCAAGAGGTTTCCGCATGCCGCAGACTCTGAAAGTCGGCTGCGTCGGGGCAGGGTATTTCAGCCGATTCCACTACGACTCCTGGGATCGGATCGAACGGGCAGAACCCGTCGCCTCGGTCAACCGCGACATCACGAAAGCGCGGGCAACCGGGCTTTCCGCCTATGACGATCTCGATGTGATGCTGGCAGAGGTCAAACCGGATATCGTGGATATCATCACACCGCCCGTCACCCATCTGGACTACATACGGAGAGCGCTTGAGGCCGGCCCGAAGGCGATCGTTTGCCAGAAACCCTTTTGTATGGACATCGATGAAGCCCGCGAAGCCGCGCGTCTTTCCGAGGCTGCGGACGTTCCAGTCGTCGTCCACGAAAACTTTCGCTTTCAGCCTTGGTATCGTGCGATCAAAGCCGAGACCGATCGGGGCGCCATCGGAGATATTCTGCAACTGACGTTCCGCCTGCGGCCCGGAGACGGTCAGGGCCCACACGCCTATCTTGATCGGCAGCCGTATTTCCAGAATATGCCGCGGTTTCTGGTTCACGAGACCGCCGTTCACTGGATCGACACGTTTCGTTTCCTCATGGGCGAACCTCAAACGGTCTTTGCCGATCTGCGAAGAATGAACCCGGTCATTGCAGGCGAGGATGCAGGCTACATTATATTTTCCTACGCTGGCGGCGTGCGCGCGATGTTCGACGGAAATCGACTTCTGGACCATTCCGCCGAAAACACGCGCTGCACCATGGGCGAGGCGCTGATCGAGGGTTCGTCAGGCACGATTGACCTTAAAGGTGACGGATCGGTCCATCTTCGTCGCTTCGGCGAACAGGCCTCGTGCGAAGTACTGCCACCTTCAACCCACGAGGGATTTGGCGGTGACTGTGTCTACCATCTGCAAAACCACGTTGTGGCGGCCGTGCTGGACGGAATCGGGATTGAAAACACTGCCGGAGACTATCTGCCGGTGATCCAAGCGGAAAACGCGATCTATGCGTCGGCGGAGACCGGGGCCTGGGTGCGGCTATGAAGGGAAACGACCAATGAAGGTGGGATACATCGGGGCCGGCGCCATGGGTGCGCCGATGATTGCGCGGCTGGCGAAGGCTTACCCGGGAAACACCCTCGTTTTTGATGTGAACCCGGAAGTCTCAGCCCGCGTGGCGGGCGAAACCGGCGCCAGTTCCTGCAGCACCATTGCTGACGTCACAGTGGCGTCAGATGTGCTGTTCTCCTGCGTTCCGAACGAGGCTTCCATCCGGCAGGTCTATCTCGACGACGGGGGGGTCGTTTCCGCGATCCGGTCTGGGTCGATTACCATCGAATGCTCCACTGTTGGCCCGGGCATTACCCAAAAGGTCCATTCCGAACTGAAAGCAAAAGGCGCAAGTCATCTCGACGCCTCGATGCTTGGATCGATCAAACAGGCGATCGAAGGAACGATCAGCTTTGTCGTCGGCGGCGACGCGGAGGCGTTTGAGCGTGCGCGGCCCGTGCTGGCCCAATGCGGCCAGTTCATCCGCTATTGCGGGCCGTCGGGCGCTGGCAACCACATGAAGCTTATTCACCAGACCCTTGTCGCAGGCCATGCCGTCTCGGTTGCTGAGGCTATGGGTCTCTGCCTGGAGACAGGAGCTGACATCGAGACATTCTTTGATATTGTGACCCAAGGGACCGGCTTTGCCTATTCGCGGTACTTTGAAAACCGCGTACCGCGTATGCGTGACGGCGAATTCTCGGCTCTTTTTATGCTCAAGTTCATGTTGAAAGACATTCGGCTGGCACGTGAAATGATCAGCGATGCGGAAGCGAAATACCCAAGTCTCAGTATCATTGTGAGGGCATTCGAAGACAGCGTCGAAATGGGCTTGGACGACGATGACTTCTCCGCTGTCATGAAGCTGGTGGAGACGCGCATAGGCAAGGCAATCGCAAAGTGAAGGTTGCGTTGATTAAAGGTGACGGCATCGGAGTTGAGGTTGCCGAAGCGACGATCGCTGTTGTGGATGCGGCCATCACGGTAGCAGGTGCGCCGGCGCTGGCTTATGAAGAGATCCGCGCAGGCGCCGGGTATTTCGAAGAAACCGGACAGGACATTGAACCCGGCGGTGAAACGCGCGCGGGTGAATCCGACGCCATCTTTCTGGGTGCAATAGGCCTGCCAACGGTTCGATATTCAGACGGGACAGAGATCAGCCCGCATTTAAGGCTCAGAGATATCTATGGGCTCTACGCGGGGGTCCGGCCGATCAAGGCCTATCCGAACGCGCCTCAGCGGCTGGCTGATCCGCGTGCAGCCGGGATCGATATGGTTATTCTCCGGGAGTCGACGGAAGGTCTTTTCTATTCCGCGGCGGTCCACAAACGGGCGGAGATCATTGGAGACTCCGAGGTTCACGACACCCTGAGAATCACTCGGGAGACCACCGAAAAACTTATGCGTTTCGGGTTCAGGCTTGCCGGGAAGCGAAAGGCGCGAGGCAAGCCGGGTCGGCTGACCTGTGTCGACAAGGCCAATGTCTTCGCTTCCATGGCCTTCTTCCGGAAGATCTACGACGAGATTGCGGTCGAATATCCAGACGTCGAAACTGGCTACTGTTACGTCGACGCACAGGCGTTGAATCTGATCCGCAACCCTTGGGACTACGATGTGATGGTCATGGAGAATATGTTTGGTGACATCCTTTCCGATCTTGCAGGCGGCCTGGTTGGTGGCATGGGCATGGCGGCCTGTGCCGAAATCGGAGACAGGATCGGTCTTTTCCAGCCCGCCCATGGCTCGGCGCCTGACATCATGGGTCAGGACAGGGCCAATCCTCTGGCCGCGATCCTTTCCGGGGCACTGATGCTGGACTATCTGGCCGAAAAATCCGGCGATTCGCGCTTCGGAGACTCAGCACAGCGCATCGAGCAGGCTGTTGAAGAAGGTCTTGCGGCAAATGCGGTCCGCCCAATGGAGTTCGGCGGCGACATGGGCACCCGTGCTGTCACCGCTGAAGTTCTTGCTCGAATTTCCGCTGGCAAAGCCTGACAAATGGCAATTGTCCTGGGAGCGATCGCAGACGATTTCACCGGCGCGACCGATCTTTGCAACACACTGGTCAGGGAGGGCATGCGCACAGTCCAGGTGATTGGCGTACCTAATGCCGACACCGATCCAGGTGACGCCGAAGCCGCTGTCGTGGCGTTGAAATCGCGGACGGCCGCATCGGATCTGGCCATCGATCAGTCTCTCGCTGCCTATGACTGGCTGGTTGCTCAAGGTGCCGAACAAATCATCGAGAAATACTGTTCAACCTTCGATTCCACACCCCAAGGCAATATCGGACCTGTCACTGACGCGTTGATGGAGCGCGCGGATGCAAAGATCGTCGTGGTCTGCCCGGCTGTTCCGGAAGCGGGACGCACAGTCTATCAGGGGCATCTTTTTGTCTGGGGCGATCTTCTGTCGGACAGTTCGATGAAGAACCATCCTTTGACGCCGATGCGCGATTCAAGTCTTGTCCGGCTGATGGAGCGTCAGTCGAAGGGCAGTGCCGGTGTTGTGCCGCTCCAGACGGTTCGGCAGGGATCCGAGGCGATTCGCGCGGCCCTTTCGGCGCTTGCCGCTGCAGGTCATCGCTATGCTGTAACGGATGCCATCGAGGCCAAAGATCTGCGCGCCATTGGCTCCGCCGTTTCCGGTTATCCGATTGTCAGCGGTGGATCCGGGATCGCGTTAGGTCTGCCGGAAAATCTAGGAAATGCCGGACGCATCGGCCTGGCCGAGCCCGCCTCGCCTCCGTCGGCGTGTGGCCGAATGCTGGTTCTTGCGGGAAGCTGTTCGACCGTCACCCGTGCCCAGATCACGCGGGCGTCGAGCCTTTGGCCTGCGAAAAAGCTGGATATCGATTCGCTGGCCGAGGGACAGGATGCGGTCAGTGAATATTCCGCTTGGGCCATGGCACAGCCCGAAGATCAGCCGGTATTGATTTACGGTTCGGCCGATCCCGAAGAAGTGGCGGCCAATCAGGCAAGATACGGTAGAACCCGCACCGGAGAAATGATCGAAGCTGCGCTGGGCGAATTGGCTAAGTCCTTATCAATCGGGGGTTTTCGGAACATTATCGTGGCTGGCGGCGAAACATCCGGCGCGGTGGTCTCGGCGCTTGGCGTCAAGGCCCTGCGCATCGGTTCGCAGATTGCGCCAGGCGTTCCTTGGACAGAAACCATTGGAGATCCGCCTATTGCCTTGGTGCTGAAATCCGGCAATTTCGGTGGCGAGACGTTTTTTGAAGATGCTTTCGGAATGCTGACATGAGTGAAACGACGCTTCGTGACAGGATCGCGCGCTTGGCGGGTTCGCTTTTCGACCGAGGCTTGACGTTTGGCTCAACGGGCAACATCTCGGTTCGGCTGGAAGACGGGTGGCTGATGACGCCAACTGGGTCAAGCATGGGCAATATCGATCCGGCGCGGATTTCGCGGCTGGACGGGAAGGGCAACCACATCGGCGGCAACGAACCGACGAAGGAAGCCTTCCTGCATATGGCCATGTACGACCGCCGGCCCAAGGCCAAGGCGATCGTGCATCTGCATTCGACCTATTCGGTGGCGGTTTCTTGTCTGCATGACATCGACCCCGCCAATGTCCTGCCTCCGCTGACTGCATACTACGTCATGCGGATCGGCACACTTCCCCTGATCCCTTATTTCGCGCCGGGCGATATGGGTCTCGCCGACGCTGTTGGAAAAATGGCAAGCGAGCATCACGCGGTCCTTCTTGCGAGTCACGGTCCGGTTGTTGCCGGGAAATCTTTGGAAGACGCGGTTTACGCCACGGAAGAACTTGAAGAAACCGCGAAGCTCTTCCTAGCGCTTCAGACGCTGCGCACCCGGCCGCTGACCGAAACGCAGATCGCCGACCTCAACCGTCGCTATCCCAAAGACATCTAGAGAGGATCCGATGTACGTCGTTGCTGTCGACTTTAGCGTTCGCCCCGGAAGCATTGACGCCTTTATGCCGCTGATTCTGGAACAGGCGGGAAACTCGCTCTCAAAGGAATCCGGCTGCCATGTCTTCGATGTATGCCAAAGCAAGGAAATTCCTGAACAGATCTTCCTTTATGAAGTCTATGATGATCGCGCCGCCTTCGACGCGCATTTGGCCAGCGACCACTACAGCAGCTTCGACTCCGCTGTCGCTGATCTCGTAGCTGAGAAACATGTCCGTTTTTTCCACCGGATTCAGATGGTGACCTCGCCAAAGGCGGAGTCGTAATGGAAACGAATTCGGGGGATGCTACAGCGTTGGCTCAGTTCGCCGCACAGAAATAGTCCCGTTTCTGTCTCCGCCATGATTCGGTTCCCGAACCCGGGATGAACTGAAAGGTCGCTGACTTGGCTTGATCACGGATCCAAGAAAACTGGGGGGCTTCTGGTTCGACCCGCCCGTATGGGCTTGTACCGCGGCGCTGTCGCCACGAGTTGATGCCTGGTGCCAGCAGAGCCAGACGATGTTGGATTGGCGACGGCTTTGCGACGTTGCGCTTTGAGGAGAGCATCGGCCGCTGCGGGAAGACGAGGAAGGACTTGGCGTATCTTGCCCTGTTTGCGGCGAGGAAAGTTCTGGCGTTGAGGGTCGGCGCTTTTGAATGGTAGGAGTTGGCCGCCTCGACGAGTCGCGAAATCAATGATTCGTCTACCCGATTTTTGATTGAGCACGTCAATCGCAAATTTCGCGGATCGGCCAGAAAGCCATCCTGTGGTTCCGCTTGGCGGAACAGACGTCACTCATCGTTCGAAAAGGGAATTATATACGAAAGTGCCATCAGGCTGCCCGGCACTGATTTCACGGGTCACAGTGGGCACCGATGCGGATGCGCCTGCGCTTTGCGGCCCGCAGCAGGACATCCCGCGTCCGTTTCCGGCACATGCCGTCCTATGGTTCCCGGACTGATTCGCGACCGTCCGCCTGGCGGCTCCTCGGCCGCATCCGGCGCAGCTGTGAGGGAGACGACCATGAAGGCCATCCGATGCGGTGAAGGCGACCGAACGGACCCCGCCCACAGGCAGACCGCATACCGGCTGCTTCCGCAGAAGCGCGGCATGGCGGCGGCTCTAGGCCATGCCCGAACAGCAGCGGCAGCCCTGCAGCGCGGCTCTTGAGGAGCGCATCGACCGCTACCGGAAAACCGGCAGGAGCCTGTCGTATTTCGACCAGTGCAGAGCGCTGACGGAATGTCGCCGCCAGACGCGGATCCCAGGCGGAGTTCCTCTGCGTGGCCTGCGGCCAATGCCGGCATCAACGCGGCGAGGAACATTCCGGCGTCCGGGACTGGCGCATCCGCGCGGCGAGGGGCGTTTGCGCCGGCAACCTCTATGACCCGTGAAATCAGTGCGGAGGCGGCCTGATGGCGCTTTCGCATATAATTCCCAAAGCAGGTTAGAACCATCACTAGGTAGCCTAAAGCTGGTTTTGGGCGACATAGCGAGCTGGCGCAGGTTGATTTTTCACCATCTTCTGATATGTAGGTGTAAATCAGCATAAAGGCCTATAGAGATGGCTAAAACCAACATTTCAGATAGTATGGAGGGTTTTTCCCGCTCAACCCGCCATGGTGTGTCCCTGATCGCCAGCGAGATCCGTATCGCGCGGAAAAACCGCAAGATGACGCAGGCGGACCTAGCCAAGCGGGTTGGTTGCTCGCGCGACACCATTATTGCCATCGAGGCTGCCAAGCCAAGTGTCGCGATCGCTTACGTTCTTGAGGCCGCGGTGATCCTTGGGATCCGTCTTTTCGATGATCCGGATGTGCTGTCAAACCGCCTGCAGCACAATCGCACTCTCCTGAAACTCATGCCGGAGCGGACAAGAGACAGCAAACCGGAGTTCAGGGATGACTTCTGAACCGAAGTCACTTTTTGTCTGGATCTGGCTGCCGGGCGAGACCGAACCGGTTGTTGCCGGTCGGGTGGTCCGCGATGAAGGCGCGGAGACCATTCACTTCGGTTATGGCCGCAGCTACCGCGGACGCTCAAAAGCCTTCGCGATCTTCACGCCCGATCTGCCGCTCCAGGAAGGCCTCATAGATCCGCCAAACGGCCATGTTCTGGCGCCCTCCCTGCGCGACGCCTTGCCCGATCGATGGGGCAGGCGGGTGATCGTCAACGAATTGCTTGGACATCGGAAAGATGACATCAGCGAAGATGCCTTTGGCGAAATGACCTTCATGATCCATTCAGGCTCTGACCGGATCGGAGCGCTCGACTTTCAGGAAAGTGCAGAAACATTCGTACCGCGCGTCTCGGCGGAAGCTACGTTGGAAGAGCTGCAGAGCTTCTCCGATTTGATTGAAGCCGGTGAAGAGGTTCCAGAAGAACTCGGCAGGGTCATATTGCATGGCAGTTCCATCGGTGGGGCGCGTCCCAAGGCACTGATCACAGATACAGATGCCGGCCATCCCAGAAAGCTGATAGCCAAATTCTCCGCCGCCAATGATGTCTTTGCCATGGTGAAGGGCGAGTTCGTCACAATGCGCCTGGCGCAGCGGGCCGGGCTGAACGCCGCCAATGTCGACATACAAAAAGTGCTGGACCGCGACGTCTTGCTCGTCGAACGGTTTGACCGGGAGCCTGTGGGTGATGGCACGAACTGGCATAGACGGCAAATCGTCTCGGCACTCACATGGACGCAGGAAAACGAACTGGCTGCCCGTCATATAGCTTATACCGAACTTGCGGAAATCATTCGAGCGCGCTTCCGCGATCCCACCAGGGATCTCCGGGAGCTGTTTGCGCGCATGTCTTTCAATATACTTGTTGGCAATACGGATGATCATGCCCGTAACCATGCGGGGTTCTGGGATGGTGAGATGCTGGACCTTACCCCGGCTTATGACATTGCACCGCAAAAGCGCGGCACCGCCGAAGCCAGACAGGCGCTGAACATTGTACCCGGGCAGACGACGGCACAGCTGGTGAATGCATTGGAAGCAGGCAAGTATTTTCATCTGACCGAGGCAGAAACCCGCGGCATCATCGATCAGCAAGCCATTGCGATCTGCGAGAACTGGGCAGAGGTCTGCGATCAGGCGGGGATGCAGGAAACCGAACGGGCGTATTTTGCAGGACGGCAGATACTGAACCCCTATGCGTTTGAGGGATATGGCGCCCTGCCCAACCTGCCAGCGTACTGATTTCACGGGTCATCGGGGTTGCCGGCGCAAAGGCACCGGCACGGATGTGCGGAAGCCGGAGAGAACGCAGGGACGGCTGGCAATGCCGTTCCCGCCCGCTTCCCCCTGCCAAAAGCCAACGTCACGCGGTCGGTCTACGCTTCAAGGGCGAACCTGCCATGCGGGGAACCGGGTGCGTCAGTCGCGCACGCTCGGGTCTGTGGGCGACAGTCTCGTGGCTGCGGGCCTCACACGGCTGGGATCCCGGGCGGTCCACGACATCGGCGCCCTCGATGCCGGCGAGGCGGAGGAGGCCGTCGGGAGGATGCTGCAGGAGTTCCGCGTCCCCCGGGAGGGCGCGCGCGCACGCACTGACCGGGGGTCATCGCGGCGGTCTCCGACGGCTGGCCGCAGCACCTGCACAACGGCATGCGGTCCCTCTCGGAGGGGCTGGTGGCCCGCGGAGGGCGGCTCGGGGACGTCGACGCGCCGCTGGTCCGGGAGCGGGAAGAGCGGTTCCGGACCGCCTCCTTTGGCCGCAGACGTTCGGACGGGATACGCGACGCGAGGTTCCTTGTCGCGGAGCTGATGCGGCAGGCACCGGCGGAAGGCGCTAACGGATCAACAATCAAGAGACAGATCAGGAACCTCGCCCGCCCGCTGGACGATCCGGAAGGGGTTGGCTGGAGCCTGCCCAAGAACCGGGACGAGGAATGGTTCCTGAAGCACCTGGTGCATCAGGGCGCTCTGCAGCTCAACGAGAACGATCTCTATTCCTGCCCGATTCCCTCGTTCAGGTCGTACCTGATGGAGATGGGCGGTCTGGCGCGTCCGCTGCCGGAGCCGTCCGGGAAGGAGCCGCCGGACCGGAAACGTGACCGGGGCATCAGCATCGAAATTTCGTGACCGTGTAACGGGCG
>JAJEAY010000262.1 GCA_022824145.1 Rhodobacter sp.
CATCGCCTCGCGGTCTCCTCGTCGTCGTAGGCTTTCGGACTGGCCGCCATTGACGTCCCCTCGGGTCTGTCATGACGGGTAGCGGGCAGGTATCCCCGTGTCTAGCCACGCAGCACCAATATGCATCTCGGGACGTCCCCGGGCTGCACGGGAGGTTCGAGCGGTCGCAACGTGCCGAGACGATCGTTGGGCGCACAGTGCGTATCACGCCACCTTGCGCGTGTCTAGCGCCGCCGCATCAAATCGTGTCACCTTTTGGAACGGTGACCCGGCGGTCGCAACTTGTCCCTGTTGGCCTCGCCAAAGGGAGTGCCGATCCGCGCGCGTATCGCCAATCCGAAGTGAACAAGTCCTGGTTGGCAAAATCGGGAAACCGAATGCGGCCAGCATCACGCACCCGGCACAGGTGCCGCCCCCCCTGCCCCGCCCTTACGGTGCCCGAGCGATTGGCCGGCGTCCCACGATCCCCCGATCGTTGCCAAGAGACTGGCGACCGCCGCATGATTCACTTGCATCACCTGGCTGAAACAGACTCTCTCGCGCCCCTCGCGACACATCACCTGAATTGCACGCACCCTGGTGCGCAGAGGCTCGCAAGACCCGCCAATGCGCGTGCCGGCCCGTTGACCGAAGCAACGGTGGCTGTCCCTGCAACGGAAATTCAAGGGACACGCCTTGGCGAGAACGGAAGTCCGTGTGCCGCGACGGTGCGGACAGCATTCAACGCAATTCAGCGCCGACCCATGAGTCGCGTCCAAATTTGACCCGCCAGCCGGGCACTCCGCTTCTGTACCTGAGCATCGCGCGGCAGGATCCTGGCCGGCGTTTGGACCAGACCGAAACTGAAGGCAAGGCCGTTCATGGAAACTGACAAGTATTGGAAATCAATGGATGCGTCGCTCCGGATGATCGAGAACGCGATTGACGCTGCAACCAGGCTTGGTCTGTCGAACGTCTGGGGAAGGTCTCTTGGCGAAGCCGACGAGTTTGTCGCCTGCACCGCCGACGCGGCCGAGCGCCTGGCAAAGGCCATCATGGGTCGCCATGGACTCGACGCCTATGGCACCCATTCCCCGGGCAAGCTCGCGGACCAGGCCCGGCAGGCCGACCTTGAGTCCATGGCGGAGGACTTTCTCCGGATGAACGGCGCCACGCGAGAGGAACATGTCGCAAGGTACAAGGGCGCCACCAGGGACAGCCTCGCCTGCGCGATCGCCCGGCTGCCCGTCGTTTTCGACCTCATGCGGACGGAGCTGGCCGATCTTTCGGCGGACTTTCTTGATTCTGAGGAAAGCGCGGAACTGGTCGAAACTGCCATGGAGGTCTTTCGCGATGGTACCGCCACGCTTCGCGCCGCCGTCGAGCGGGACGGAGCGGACATGCAGCCACCCGATCCCAGTGGATGGCTGATGCCCCTGGCCGAGTCTCGGGAGGCACTGGCGGAGACGCTCGATGCGACGACCAACACCCTCCTCGAATGCGGCAAGCGACCAGGCAACGACGATTGATAGCCGCCGGAACCTTCTCCGATCGGAGATCCTGAAAATCCCCTAAAGACGTGGTCCCGGCGCATCGGCGAATTCCGCTCCAAGGCAGAGTCAGGCTGTTCAGGGCCGGCATCGCAATTGGACAAGACGGCGTTGTGAAACCGGATACGGTTTCCGTGCCACAAAACCCGAAGACCCGCATCCTTCGAGGCAAGCATTCTCCCGTGCGCCGCGTCATTCCGGTGCGGGATCGGGTCAGGGGAGCGCGCCGCTGAATGCCTGCCCGCCGTCGTCCGCGCGCCTGACGAACAAGGGCA
Organism: Rhodobacter sp.; assembly: GCA_022824145.1. Classification (GTDB taxonomy): domain Bacteria; phylum Pseudomonadota; class Alphaproteobacteria; order Rhodobacterales; family Rhodobacteraceae; genus JAPOUP01. The sequence goes on from JAJEAY010000262.1 coordinate 1,805, forward strand.
CGCCGGTGCGATCTTGCTCTTTCATGATCTCGAAATTGCCAAGGAGGTGTCAGTTCATGCCTTCGAACAGCCCGTCCCGGCCGCCCGGCGGCAGATTGCAGGTGCCTTGCTTGATGAAGCCGGCGCACGCTGCCTCGAGGGCCGGTTCTGCCGGCACATGGATGCATGGGGCGACATGGGTTTCTGCGCTCCCGGCTCCGTGGATCCGCAGCGATCAGCGGATCGAACTTGCTTCGTGATTTCTCCGATCAGACCGCGACCTGCCCGTGAAATTCACGCATGCAAGAACTTCTCGGGGCTCGGGCACAGGTTCTTCCGGGAGAGCGAGTTCAGGGACCCGGGTTCGGGTGTGTCGGAATCAGCCGATTCACTGGTGCCCGAGGAGGTTGCGGTTTTGATCGTCTAATGGTCCCTGGAGGCAACATTGCTACCAAGCGACTGAGGGCGGATGCCTTCCGCCCCCTTTGAAAGCACAATTTCTTTGACGAATCGGTGGCGAAGCCCCGTTCCATGTTTTCCTAGTTCTTTAGTTCTATAGTTTACAGCGCGATTGAGCCTTAAGAAAAAGGCGTATTCTCGATTTCAGGTGTGGTCTCGGGTCAGTGCTGTGTGGAATGGGGTCGGATATGTGTGGTCTCGGGTCATAGCAGTGTGGGATGGGGTCCGGCGGGTGCGAAACCGGGTCATCGAAGTGTGGAATGGGGTCACTTTGTTGCCCGCGACAAATGTGCAGTCCTGGTCGTCACGAGATCAGTCATTTTGGACATGGGAAAGCAAGAACATGAGAGCGATACGAGAAGCCACGCCGGATCGGCACTTATAGGTGGGAGAAACCAGACGAGAGGCGTGTTTTCCGACGATTCGGAGGTCCGGGCCGTCCACAGGGACCGTTTCAAGTGCGGTTTTGGGTCATTGAAGTGTGGAACGGGGTCATCGTGGGCAGTGCCGAATCACTGCCCAATCAGCGAGCACGCAGGTCCGACAGAAGCCGATCAGTGTAGAATCGGGTCACTTAAGTGCGGAACAGGATCAGTGGTGGAAGTGCCTAATCACCCCCAATCAACGAGCACGCAGGTCCGAGAGGAGCCGATCGGTGTGGAATCGGGTCACTGAAGTGTGGAACGGGGTCATTGGAGGCAGTGCCGAATCACCGCCCAACCAGCGAGCACGCAGGTCCGAGA
>JAJEAY010000040.1 GCA_022824145.1 Rhodobacter sp.
CCGACAGGCACAGGCGGCCGAGGGAGTTCCGCCAGCCGGTGCGCTCGCACAGCTCGCGGGCCAGGCCGTGACGGGTGGCGTCGCCCGAGCGCAACGCGCCGGCGAACCAGTCAAGCGTCTGCGAATCGAAATGGCGAAGACCGACCTGCATGCCCGAAGCATGCATGAAGCGGATCACCTATACAAGTGTGGCACTTTGAAAGGCTGTTGGCGCCTGGCAACTGGCTTGTTCAATGCGACCGATCACTTCCAGTCCACGGGGATTGGCGAAGTTGAGAGGTCAGGAGCACCGAAGGATGGGAATCCAAGTCACTCCTAGGTCGCTATCTTGTGCCGCCAGTTCAGGAATTGTAGTGCCACCCGTGCTTGCGGCACAAATTGCAATTTCCCGTGCGTGCGGACTCGGATTTTTATGTGAAGGAAATGTAAGTGCAAGAACTCTGCAATAATGATCTATGAAGTGAGCACTTCAAGATTTTTTCATAGTGGTTTGCTGTCGCAGAGCTATTAGACAAGTGCGGGATTGCAGTCCTCACTTGAAGTGAACCTTCCAGTCGCGTGCTGGCAAATGGGGCAGGATTCGCGGGGAATGAGCAGATTGACAGGAGGACAATGGATCGAGATGATTGGACCAAGCGACAGGAACCAAACGGCTAGGTTGGGGTCAATTGCATGACAGGGCCTGAACAACTGGATCAAGCCGTGCCGAAGTCACAGGATGGATCCATGCAGGATCAATCAGCGGACCGTGCAACTTCTGGTCCAGTTTTGCCAGGGAGTGGGAACACGAGAGCCCGGTGGCAGTCTCTCACAAGGCGAACCGCTTTTCCGTACTTCGTGACGTTATTGTTAGCGATTTTGGCATGGACCGTGACGCATACTGTTGATCGTCTGATTACTTTGCCGCTTCTTAAGTATACACAAACAGAGGTGAGCGGTGGCCAACTGACATTTGAATTCGAGAACATCACAAGCAGCGTCAATTTCAAGAACCTGACCATTTTGATTCGTGGCGAAAACACTGATAATCGGTTTTCCGATCCAGTGACGACGATTGTCGGCGGCGGTTGGTATGGCAGCGCATTGCTCAACTCAACGCGTGACGCTGTTCAACTGACTATCAAAAATTTCCACCCTGGATGGAAATTGAAACTGTCGACAACTATGGCGGGAGGTGGAGAACCACAGGTTCAATTGAAAGGTGCGGGTGTTCCGACGATACTCGAGCCGAGTAGCTGGAGGACAATCTTGGTCGAGTCGGAACTGCTCATCCTCGCATGTTTTACTTTTTTTGCGATTTTTGCTATCGTCTGGTGGGCATGGAGGCAGAACGATGTTCAATGATGGAGAAGTAGATTAAGACCTACTCGCTGATAGCGTTGGCTTTGGTTGCGTTCTGGATCCCAGATCAATCCACTGGGCAAGTCCTTTCGGAAGTCCGTACACTAGCTCGCGACAACGGAGAGGGGGTGCAATCTAGCGTACTATTGATATTGAGCGACAATTCACAGAAATGCCTTGGACCCACCGGAAGCGATGGCGTACTAACCCTGGAGCCAGCCGAACCGTGTATGCAAGGAATGGTTCTAAGGGCGAGGCCCGGATCTGCTCACTACCAAGAGGCCAGCAAGTATCTGGAGTGTGGCGACTCACAAGAAGTGATGCTGCTACGGCGAATTCATTACGAAGAGACAAGTCTTGAAACTGATAACCTACGTAAGAACATTGAATACGCTGTTGCGGCAAATGACCCGGCACTTGAGGCGCTGCTATACAACGACCTCGCTGCCCGCAGCACCGATAGTGATCGTTCCAACGACTACGCCGAGAGGGCTGTGTTGGCGTGGGCAGCGGCAACGGACTTTTGCGGTGATCCAGTAGCACCTGTCGGTGGCAACAAGTTGACGTATCAGTTCGCTGCGCACGTAGAGCAGCAGCAGCAGCTAATGGGTCTTAAGGTTACGGGGCAGCTCGACTACCTTACTTTCGCCAAGACTGCGAACCGGGACGTCTCTTGGTTTCTTTACGACGTCCAACCCAATTTGGCAGAGGTTCCTGCGATGGGTCAACGTATCCAGTGCGCCAAGCTGACGTCGAGAGAGGTCAACAGGGAAAATTTGCCAGAACTCATCACGGCACTCGTCGACGCTGCCGAGCAACGTGAGAGCGCTGGGGAATACGGAAATGCAGCGTTGCTCTTCAACGAAGCCCATGCCCGAGTTCGCGATGACCCTGTGGCCATGGCATATATTGAACCTCGCGTTTACGAGAACGTCGGTCGAGAATTGGGCGTTCCAAATCCGATTCAATGCGATCCAATTCAGGCGCGTTTCGTGATGACACCCGCGATGGTCGAAACAGTCAAGGCACATCAGCAAGAGCAGGCCACAGGCATACTCGACTATGAGACTATTCGAGGTTTCGCTGACATTGATGTGGGCCCCTTTCTGGCTCGATAGAAAGGCTCCTTCTTCGACTTCATTTGGTACTACATATGAGATCGATTCCAAACCTGAAGTGGTGGGCAGGATTCATGATTGACATTATAGGCTGCCCATCCTTTGGGACAGCATTCTGGTCGAATCGTATCGGAAGCGGCACCAGATGACGGCATGGCTGACCGGAGCGCCTCGATGGTGCGCACGGTGAGTTTCATTCAGGTGCGCGCAACGCGCTTTCCGGCCCGTGGTGTTGAGTTCAAGGAAGCTTGCCAATGACAAAGCACACCTAGCGGCCGCGAATCTGCCCGGATTGTCAACACGCATCGTTCGACATACGGGCACCTCAGGAGTGCGCTTGTCTACCGCTCCGCGTGGCTGCGCTGCTGGTTTTGCTGACAAGGCGATTTGCACCACGGTACAGGCGTGGTCTTTCGGGTTGCGGAAGGGAACTGGAAACGCGAAGGCGACGAGACTTTGAGTTTCAGCCACGTTGCAAGATTCTGGCGCTTCGAAGGTTTCAGCGTACGCTATGGCATGATGAGCCTGCACGGTAGGCGGGTCGGGCAAAACGGGGTCGCAACGAAGGCAGCCGCCGATTATTGCGCACCCTGCGGACGGAAGGAATGTGCGTCCCTGGAGATTGCGAACCGGCAGGGCCTCTCACTGCCGCCTCCAGCTGGCAGCCCATGCGCCTTTCGGCTCTCCTGTCGCAGCGTACCTGCGTGAGTGCATCGACAGGACAGGACGATTTCTCCGCTTCTTCGAGACGCGACCTGACGGCGTGATGTCCTGCAACGGATGCCGTTGGTGGTGCAGTTCGACGGATTCCGGGTGACGCCGTGACGGAACACGCAATGGACACCAGGCGTGGCTGCCGGTGTATTGTGGCCGTTCCGCTCCCGGACGCCATCGAGTGACCGGTCAGTCCCTTTCCGCTCCTCCACGGCGCTTGCCCCTCCGGGACCCGGGCGAGGCGATGGCAGACATCTGGCGCAGGACCCTCTCTCCGACCCGCTCCTGCGCGGAAACCGGTCATCCGTGCCCGATCGCTCCCGGATAGTCCGGCGACCACCCCTCCAGGGTCCGCCACTGTTCCCGGAGAGTCTTCCCTGCATCCGCGAAGCTCTCGCCGGTCGGGACTATCTCCTCGAACCAGTCGACCCGGAAGTGCCGGAACGACTGCCGCAACTCGCACCAGGCGGCGAGGACCGTCGCATCGGGGTAGTAGATCAGGCACAGCGGGCGCAGCCGCCGGCGCGTCACGCGCCCGTTGCGGTCGCGGTACCGGGCGTCGATCCGGGTTTCCTTGTCGACGGCCGTGCGAACGGTCCGGAGCACGTCCATCCGGGCGTCCGGCGCCCCGGCCTGTGAGACAAGGCGTCTCGGGTCCTCCGCGTCCCCGGCGACCTGCCTGGCCACGACGAGCTTTGATTCCGCGCGGGCGGCCGCGCCGATCAATGCACCGTCTCCGGTCCGGCCGAGCATCCTGAGGCCGGCGAGCGCGGCCTCCGCCTCGTCCCGCGTGAATGCAAGCGGCGGCAGGTCGTAGCCTCGCCGCATCACGTAGCCGACGCCGGCCTCGCCTTCCACGGGAACGCCCATCGCCTGCAGCGAGGCGCAGTCCCGGTAGATCGTGCGCAGGCTGACCTCCAGCGCTTCCGCGATTTCCCTCCCCGTCATGGCGCGGCGGGACCGGCGCAGGATCTGCACAAGCTCGAAGAGGCGGTCGATGCGGGACATTTCGGGACGGCGACTCTGCTGACACACAGTTGGCAGTGGCACTATGCGAAGGAGTCCGGGGTGATTCAAGCCGGGAGGCTTCCATGCCGGACGACCGGGGCCACGGGTTTCAGAGGAGCGCCGCGCGCATTGGCGCCTACGCGTCGCTGAGCTACGCGGTCGACTACTCCTTCCAGCTCGTCGACATCTTCTGGGTGGCGAGGCTTGGCGCCGGCGCGCCGACAGCCATCGCGATCGCGTCTTCAGCTCTCTTTCTCGTTCTCGCGGTGAACGAGGTGGT
>JAJEAY010000113.1 GCA_022824145.1 Rhodobacter sp.
ATCGCTACTTGGCCCAATGATCCTGAAGCTGCAATTCTGGCCGGGAAAAAGAACTTAGGGTGAGCGTTGTTTTCATTTGAGATGCCAGGGCCTGTTGACGGTGATATCGCCGCCGCCATGTCCGCCAGCGGGTGAATCGCCGCCACCGCTTCGCGCGCTCCAGCGCCCTCAGGTGTCTTCTCCATGCAAGACGCACCATGCCCGTTTACAGCCCTGAACCGAAGGCACTCTGGAAGCTCCGCAACACCCGAAAGGTGGTCGCGGCGGTCCGGCCGCCAGTGCTGCCCTGAAACGGTCGGTCACCCTGCCATGCCCGGACGGCCACATGCCCGAGACGCAACCGCCGGAAACGCCCGAATTAGCGGGAGCGCTCCAGAAGTGTCGACGGCTGTCCCGTCCGTATCCGCCACAGAACGAAACTGGAATCCGGTTGCCCGCGGCGGACCGATCGGCGTCGGCTTGCAGCCGAAAGTCCCTGAGGAAGTGACGGAGGCGGCCGGATGTGAGCTCTGATGCGTATTAGCTGCGACAGCCGTTTTCAGACTGACCGTTGTCTTGGAACTGTGCCGTTGATCGACAGATCATCGGCTTCTTGCATCGCCGCCATTGCCAGACGTAACAGGTCGCTTTACGGCTAAGGTGGCTTCGTGTGCCATGACAACAATCGAAAGCAGGTACGGAAATGGCAATCCTTGGCCGCAAAGAAATCAAAGACAAAATCACAGGCGGCAACCTCAAAGTCGAGCCGTTCAGTGAGGATAGTATTGAACCCGCGAGCTATGACTGCAGGCTTGGCAGTGTAGTGTCCGCAGGCCGAGGTCGTCACGAGTGGCAGGACAGTGACGAATTCGTGCTTGAGAGTGACTCATGGGCAGCAATCGCGTCTGAAGAGCTTTTCGGACTGCCAAAAGACATCTGCGCCTCTTACGGCATTCGCTCCAGCCTCGCCCGAAGAGGCGTTATCGCCTTTGGAGGTCCGCAGATCGATCCCGGTTACCAAGGGCGGATTTTTGTGTCACTTTATAATCCTACGCTGGAACCCATCGTGCTCAAACGTCGGCAGGAGGTCCTTTCTGTCATCTTCTATGAAGTCTCGTCGGCGGACGACCGTGGATACGCCGGACCCTACCAAGGACAGCGGGATTTTCCGTCCCAGGATGTCGAATTCATGATGCGGATGCGGAGCCGGAACCTCGCCGATGTAATCGACAACGTTGAAACCTTGGATCAGTCGGTCAAGACCCTGGCCGAAAATCTGAAAACTCTTACATCCGACGTCCATGAGATCCGTCGGCTTGTGGATGACGCCAAGCCGTGGCTGAAAGTCATCGGCTGGATACTCGGTGTCGCCGGAGTGGCGGCGGTAGGATGGGTTGTCGTGGAACTCATGCAGAGCTTTTTTGGCGGCCGACCCTGAATTCAGCCAAGTCGTGCTTCATCTCATTCCCATCACGGGTCGGAATCATTGGCCGGGACAGAAGGCGAGGTGGACAGCCAAGCCTGATAGCACTTGCCTTCACGATCGAGCGGGAACTGAAGGGTTGCTATGCCCACCTGGAACAGCACCAGAGAACACTCGATGTGACGACGTGGCTGAAATGGTTTGCCGAAACCGTTCTGACAGCGCAGCAAATGACACTTGAGCGACTTAGGTTCACTGTCGCCAAGGCGCATTTCTGCAATTGTCGTCGCGACCGGTTCAACGACAGACAGGCCAAGGCGGTCGCGCGTATGTTCAGGGCAGGACCCGACGGGTTTAAAGGTGGTCCCAGCGCCGAGAACTACATCTCGATCACTGGCACATCGCGGTCCACCGCAACACGGGATCTGCAACACCTCGCCGAGATCGGCGCCCTTAACCGCACCGGCGAACGTCGGTACACGCGCTACTGGCTGAATCTGAGCGACTTCGGGATATCGGCCTGAGCCTATGATGACGTCGGCCAATTCGGACGGTCTTCAGGCCAGGCAATGGAAGTTCGCTTCAGCAACGATGAGTTACCTGATTGGTCTGACGATACCGAAGCTGCAGATCTGGCTGCGGAAAATGATTACCGGATTCGCGGCGAACTGACCTTCAGCAAGCAGAAAACCCAGCGGGAACTGCTGAGGCCAGCCTTGCTGGAAACCGATAAGCGACCTGAATCAAGGGTGCGCAGGATTTTGCGCCGCTTCGGCCGGATTCCCGATTCCGGGATAGCTCCTAACCTTCGACTCCCCGAACCAGTTCTCCAGTCACCGAAATCAAGGCCCGACAGTCGCTGCCTATGCCCGACCAATAACCATTTTCCTTGCCGTTTGCTGAAATTGCGGTCAATGATACAGGATGAATGCGACGAGGTGGGGTGACTCTGGTCATCCTTCGAGCACGGCACTATTTTGAAAATACGTCTGAACGCAACACCATGAAAGAAGGATGCTGCCAAATGTTTCATCGCATACTTGCCGCGGCCGCCGCTGTCTTTGCTGCCGCCATCGCCTCCGCTCAGGAGAAGGTGCCGTTCGCACTCGACTGGAAATTCGAGGGACCGTCGGCTCCCTACTTCCTGGCTATCGATAACGGTCATTTCGCCGATGAAGGCCTTGAGGTAACGATCGAGGCCGGCGCCGGATCGGTCCAGACGATCCCGAAGATCGCGACGGGAGCTTTCCCGATGGGCTTCGGTGACATCAACAGCATGATCAAGTTTCTCGACCAGAACCCGGGCGCACCCGTCACCGCTGTGATGATGATCTACGACAAGCCGCCTTTCGCGGTCGTTGGCCGCAAGTCCCTTGGCGTCGAGGGGCCAAAGGATCTTGAGGGCAGGGTGCTCGGCGCCCCGCCGCCGGACGGCGCATGGGCGCAGTTTCCGGTGTTTGCGGCCGAGACGGGAATCGATACCTCGGCTGTAACCGTCGAGCCTGTGGGCTTCCCGACGCGCGAGCCGATGCTGGCCGAAGGCAATGTGGCCGCGATCACCGGCTTTTCGTTCTCGTCGGTCGTGAATCTCAAGCGGCTCGGCGTGCCGGCGGATGACATCTCGAACATCCTGATGGCCGATCACGGACTGCAGCTTTATGGCAATGCGATTCTGGTGAACACCGACTGGGCGGCCGAGAACGGCGATACCGCCGCTGCCTTCCTGCGGGCGGTCGCGAAAGGCTGGGCCGATGCCGTCGCCGATCCCGCGGCCGGAATCGATGCGCTGATCAAACGCAACCCGGCTGCGGACAAGGCGCTTGAGGAAGAACGGCTGGGGATCGCGATCAGCCAGAACGTGCTGACCGACTGGGTCAAGGCCAATGGCATGGGTGGAATCGACGCGGATCGGATGGACGCGGCGATTGCCCAGCTGGGACAGACCTACGAGTTCCAGAATGACCCGACTCCGGCTGCGTATTTCACCGACGCGTATCTGCCCGACGGTGGGTTCATGATCCAGTAAGGCATTGCGGATGCCGAAGCTCCGCGCCGCCGGGGGAGTTTCCCCCGGCGGTGCCATGTTGCCGAATCCGGGAAGCAGGTCATGAACCGGCCACTAATTGACATTAAGGGCGTTTACCACGCTTACCAGACCGAAGACGGGCCACTTCCGGTTCTGAACGGACTGGATGTTTCCGTGCCGGAAGGCGGATTTGTGGCCGTGGTCGGGCCGTCCGGTTGCGGAAAGTCGACGTTGACCCGCCTGATTGCCGGCCTGATGAAGCCCGATGCAGGCGAGATGTGGCTGCACGGAGAACGGGTCACTTCGCCAAGGTCAACGGTCGGCATGGCGTTTCAGAATCCGGTTCTTCTGGAGTGGCGGTCGATCCTGAAAAACGTGATGCTGCCGCTCGAGATCGTACCGACAAAACTGACCAAATCCGAACAGGAGGAACGCGCGCGCCGCCTACTGGCGCTTGTCGGTCTGGAAGGGTTCGAGGACAAGCGGCCGTCCGAACTGTCAGGGGGCATGCGGCAGCGCGCCTCGCTTTGCCGGGCGCTGATCCACCAGCCAGACGTGCTGATCCTCGACGAACCCTTCGGTGCGCTGGATGCCTTCACACGCGAGGATCTCTGGCAGACGATGCACGCGCTGAAGGCGGAAGAGCCGTTCACGGGCGTTATGATCACCCACGATCTGCGCGAGTCGATATTCCTGGCCGATCAGGTCGTGGTGCTGTCAGGCCGCCCGGCGCGTACGCAGTACGTCATGGACGTTCCAACAGATGGCCGTCGGAAGCTTGATGACCTCTACACTCCCGATGCGGCGGAGCGGCTTAACATCCTGCGCCACCAGATCGAGATCGCGCAGGGCCGCAGCCCGGTGGAAACGGAGGCGGCGTGATGCTCAGGAAAATCGCCGTTCCGCTGGTCGCCATGGCTGTGTTTCTCGCGCTGTGGGAACTGCTGGTCTGGATCAATGGCTGGCCGAACTACATCATGGCCTCGCCCAGCGATCTGCCCGCCGCCTACATCCGGTTCTGGGAACTGTTCCTGGTAATGGGCTGGCAGACGCTCTGGCGCACCGTGGCGGGGCTCCTGATCGCGATTGCCGTCGGTGTTGCCTTCGGTATGATCATGGGCTTTTCACGCATGATGCGGGATGCGCTTTACCCGCTGCTGGTTGGATTCAACGCCATCCCGAAAGCCACCGTCGTACCCATCGTTGCGCTTCTGTTTGTGGGGGCCCATGACTTCAACGCGATCATGATCGCTTTCATGATCTCGTTCTTCCCGATCGCGGTCAGTGTCTCGATAGGACTGTCGACGCTTGAACCGGAGTATCGCGACATTCTGCGGTCTCTCGGCGCGTCGCAGTCGACCATATTCTGGAAGATCGCGCTTCCGAAAACCCTGCCGGAATTCTTCGGAGCCCTGAAGGTCGCCGTGACGCTGGCCTTCATCGGAACGAACCTTATGGAGATCGTCAGCCCTCATGGCCGTGGCTTGGGTGCGCTGTTTGACAGCGGCAAGACCAACAGTGACTACCCCCTGATGTTTGCGGTGCTGATCGCGCTCGCCCTTCTTGGGATCGTGCTCTACTACGTTGTGGTAGTTCTGGAAGAGATCTTCGCTGGCTGGGCTGAACGGCAGCCGACCTGACCGCTAGCCTATGCCGAGCGTATCCGTCCGACTCGAATCGGCGGATTGGCGGTGGTCAGGCAAACGCCTCCCGAGTTCTTTGCGGACAGCGGAAATGCGCCGAAAAAAGGCTGTTTGGCTGTAGTACGCACGCCTCAGCCAACCGCTGCCTGGCAGCACTGATTTCATACATGCCGTTCCCGTTGCCTGCTCAGGATGTCTCCTGCAAGACCGATGACGACATGCCTTTCGCGTCGATTTTTCCGGCGGCTTGGACCGTTCTGTCTCGATTCGTTCAGATAGGTGCCGAAGGCGGCTGCGAGATGGAGCTGAGAACTGTGCCGAATCGCGCGGGCGGTCATTGCCGTTGAACAAACCGTAATTCGCAGCAGCGGATCCCGGCAAACCGCTTGACTACGCAGAAGTGATGGCTCTTGATCCTGAATGCGGAATTCCTCTGGCACTAACGGTTCAGAATGAACTATATCCTTGCGACGGAAGAGGTCTTGGCATCAGACACACCTTACGCTCCGGAGCGATCTGTCGCGGAATGCACTCAGTGTTCTGGCGACCGCGGTCCTGGAGGGTGACGGAAACCGGACGGAATCGCTCCAGCAGGAGCCGGAAGAACACCACGGTAAGCCGGTCGGTTCCGATCCACGGTTTGCCTTTGAAGGATACGAGGACGTGATGGGAAAGTATATGATGGCCGTACTGGCCGGTATGTTGGCCGGAGCGATCGCGGCGGTCCAGATCGCTGGCCCGCTCCTGGCGCAGGAGGAAGACCAGAGAGCGGTCGTATACCGGCAGCTCGATCTCTTCGGTGGCATTTTCGAGCGCATACAGTCCGATTATGTCGAGGAAGTGGACGTGACCGATCTGATCCAGGCGGCGATCGACGGAATGCTGACCTCACTCGATCCGCATTCCAGCTATCTGTCTCCGAAGGACGCTGACGAAATGCGGGTCCACACCAGCGGGCAGTTCGGGGGACTTGGCATCGAGGTTACGCTCGAAGAGGGATTCGTGAAGGTCGTATCGCCGATGGACGGCACGCCGGCTGACGCCGCCGGCATCGAAGCCGGCGACTTCATAACCCATGTGGACGGCGAATCCATCTTGGGCATGACACTGGCGCAGGCGGTCGAACTGATGCGCGGCCCGGTCGGCTCCGAAATCATTGTCACGGTCGTGCGCGAAGGCGTTGACGAACCCTTCGACGTCTCGATTATCCGCGACACGATCAAACTGACCGCGGTGAACACACGGGTTGAGGGAGAGGCTGTTGTTCTGCGGGTGACCACCTTTAATGAGCAGACCAGCCCCAACCTCGAGGACGGACTTGCTGAGGCCGTCGAGGAAATCGGGGGCATGGACAGTGTCAGCGGCTTCGTTCTCGATCTTCGAAACAATCCAGGTGGTCTCCTGACCCAGGCCGTGAACGTGTCCGATTTCTTTCTGGATGCCGGTGAAATCGTTTCGACGCGCGGCCGGGATTCCCGGGACAGCCAGCGTCACAATGCAACAAAGGGGGATCTGGCGGAAGGAAAGCCGGTCGTCGTGCTGATCAACGGCGGTTCGGCGTCCGCTTCCGAAATCGTTGCCGGAGCGCTGCAGGATCACCGCCGGGCGGTCATCGTCGGTACGAAATCCTTCGGCAAGGGTTCGGTCCAGACTCTCCTGCCACTCGGAAAGGACGGGGCCGACGGCGCAATGCGGCTGACCACAGCCCGATACTACACGCCGTCCGGCCGCTCGATCCAGGCGCTTGGCATTTCGCCTGACATTATCGTCGAGCAGCCTCGCAGGCTTCCGAACGGCGATGAGTCCTCAGACGAAGATGAAGTTTCCTTCCGGTCTGAGGCTGACCTTCGCGGCTCTCTCGACAACGACTCGCTTACCGAAGACGAGCGCCGCCAGATTGAGGAAGAGCGCCTTGCTTCCGAAGAATCGGCAAGACTGAGGAACCAGGATTACCAGCTCGCTTATGCGCTCGACCTTCTGCGCGGACTGAACGCCCTTGACCGTGGAAACTGAAATCGAGATTCCGCGAGGGTCCGTGTCATGACTCCTTTGGAGGTTGACGCGCTGCCCTACCGCCCCTGCGTCGGTATCGTGCTCGCCAACCCGAACGGGCTGGTCTTTGCTGGCAAGCGCATCGATGCCCAGGTCGATGCCTGGCAGATGCCGCAGGGCGGGATCGATGCCGGCGAAAGCCCCCGCATTGCGGCGCTGCGGGAACTCAGGGAAGAAACCGGCATCACGAATGGCTTGGTGCGCATCGAAGCGGAAACTGCTGAATGGCTGAGATACGACCTTCCGACCGATCTGGTCCCGAAGGTCTGGAACGGCCGTTTCCGGGGACAGGAACAGCGTTGGTTCCTGATGCGGTTCCTTGGAACCGACAGCCAGATTGAAATCGAGACCGACCACCCGGAATTTGCCCGCTGGACTTGGCTTCAACCGAGTGAATTGGTGCGGACGGTCATTGCGTTCAAGCGTGACGTCTACACCAGTGTGCTGGCCGAGTTCCGGAGCTTTCTGGCCTGAGTCCGGCCAAGCTATCGGGCATCGCGCTTCGTTCTGGAGCCCCTTGCTCTGAAGGGCGGAAATCTATTGGCCAAACGGTCCCTCAAGGTCCAGAAGCCGTTTGACTGAGGCACGGAACTCGGCGCTGCCGTCAAGTTCCGAGAGTATCCGCCGTTCGTACGCCCTTGCTTGCGGAGCAAGATCGGCAAGCATGGCATGACCCTTGTCCGTCAGGGAAAGCGACACCAGACGTCCGTCTGCGGGATTCGCCGACTTGGTTATGTATCCGTTGCGCTCCAGTTTTGAGGCGGCACGGCTTACCTTGGACTTTTCCAGCATCGCGCGTTGGTGGATCTCCCGCACGCTGACCGTTCCGGCCTGGCCCAAATGCGCGACCACCCGCCATTCGGCGACCGACAGACCGTATTTCTGCCTATAGAGCGCAGCAAACCCCTGGCTGACGCGATCCGCCAGAACCGCAAGCTGATAGGGAAGGAATTCCTCGAGATTGAAGCCGGACATCATGGCCTCCAAGGCTGCCGCTTGGGCATTCAATGCAGATTGAAGCGGCCGGAGCAAGTCATGGGGTTGACTTCGTTGCAAATGCAACGATAATGGGCGCCGATACTCAGGATGCTTGGAGGAAAATTGTGAACATTCAGCTCAGTCCGCGCGAAATGATTCGCGACACAGTTTCGACAGGCACGCATGAAGGATACATGCCAGGGTTCGGCAATGACTTCGAGACCGAGGCGCTTCCCGGTGCGCTGCCGCAGGGAATGAACTCGCCCCAGAAATGCAACTATGGCCTTTACGGCGAACAGCTTTCCGGCACGGCTTTCACCGCGCCAAGCCATCGCAACGAGCGGACGTGGTGCTATCGGATCCGCCCCTCGGTGAAGCATTCGCACCGGTACGAAAAAATCGAAGTTCCTCTTTGGAAGTCGGCGCCGAACGCCGACCCGAACGTGATTTCGCTAGGTCAGTACCGGTGGGATCCGCCACCGATCACCGACGAAAGCCTGACCTGGATCACCGGGATGCATACGATGACGACAGCGGGCGACGTGAACACGCAGGTCGGTATGGCAAGCCACATCTATCTGGTGACGGAGTCCATGCAGGATGCCTACTTCTACTCCGCTGACAGCGAGCTGCTGGTCGTTCCGCAGGACGGGCGGCTGCGGTTCTGTACCGAGCTCGGCATCATCGATCTGGAACCCAAGGAAATCGCGATCATCCCGCGGGGGCTGCTCTACCGCGTTGAACTGGCGGACGGGCCTGCTCGGGGATTCGTCTGCGAAAACTATGGCCAGAAGTTCGAACTGCCCGGACGGGGACCGATCGGAGCGAACTGCCTTGCCAACCGGCGGGATTTCAAGACGCCGGTTGCGGCCTTCGAGGACAGAGAGACGCCCTCGACAGTTACGGTAAAATGGTGCGGACAGTTCCACAAAACGAGGATTGGCCATTCTCCCCTTGATGTGGTGGCCTGGCACGGAAACTACGCGCCGGTAAAGTATGACCTGCGGAATTACTGCCCCGTCGGCGCGATCCTGTTCGATCACCCGGATCCATCGATCTTCACTGTCCTGTGCGCACCCAGCGGTTCTCCCGGCACCGCAAACATTGACTTCGTGCTGTTCCGCGAACGCTGGCTGGTCATGGAAGACACATTCCGGCCGCCATGGTACCACAAGAACATCATGTCTGAACTGATGGGCAACATTTACGGTCAGTACGACGCCAAGCCGCAGGGTTTCGTTCCTGGCGGGATGAGCCTGCATAACATGATGCTTCCGCACGGACCGGACCGCGAGGCTTTCGAAAACGCGTCGAATGCCCAGCTGGAGCCGCACAAACTCGAGAACACCATGTCCTTCATGTTCGAGACCCGGTTTCCCCAGCATCTCACGGCCTACGCCGCCAGCGAGGCGCCGCTGCAGGACGACTACATCGACTGCTGGGCGTCCATCGAGAAAAAGTTTGACGGAACGCCGGGAAAGAAATGACACCTTCCTCCTGCGGCAGGCGCGAATCCGGTTTTCCTCGACTCCTGAATCGCGCTATCTCAAGGATTGGCCGTGACGCTCGGCAGGACGTTCCTGCCGGGCCAGCATTGGGATACCGAAGATGCCTCTGATCAATAGCTGGGTCGGGTCCGCGAACTCGCCCGAGACAGGTTTTCCTCTCAACAACCTGCCATACGGTGTGTTCTCGAGCGACGGCGCGATGCGGTGCGGTGTGGCCATCGGCGACCGCATCCTGGACGTTTCGGGTCTCGAGACGGCGGGCATCGTCCAGCCCGACCCGCAGCCCGGCGTCTTCAGCACCCCCTCCTGGAACGGCTTCATGCAGCTTGGACCTGCCGCCTGGTCAAGGTTTCGTGCGGAGCTGACGGACTTGCTGGGTGAGGGATCCATGCGCCGGGCAGAGGTGGAGCCGCATCTGTTTCCCATGGCGGAAGCGGTGATGCACATGCCGTTCAGCGTCACCGAATACACTGATTTCTACGCTGGCCGGCACCATGCTACCAATGTGGGAACCATGTTCCGCGGTCCCGAGAACGCGCTTCCTCCGAACTGGCTGCACATCCCGATCGGCTACAACGGACGCGCTTCGTCCGTAGTGGTCAGCGGAACCGAGATCCGACGTCCGTGGGGACAGGTCAAGTCGCCGGACAGGGAGCTTCCCGCGTTCCAGACCAGCCGTCGCTTCGACATAGAACTGGAAATGGGCGCCATCGTCGGCCAGCGTTCGGACGGGCCGGTTTCGGTCACGCAGGCTGACAGCATGATTTTTGGCTACGTGCTGCTCAACGACTGGTCGGCACGTGACATCCAGGCATGGGAATACCAGCCTCTTGGTCCCTTTCAGGCCAAGGCAACCGCCACGAGCATCAGTCCGTGGATTGTCACCAAGGCGGCGCTGGAACCGTTCAGGTGTTCGACGCCGGACCGCGAGCGGGATCTTCTGCCCTATCTGCATGAACCGGGGCCGATGCTCTACGACATCGCGCTCAATGTTTCGATCCAGCCGGATCTGGCGGACAGGCCAACGGTCATCGCACGGACCAATTACCGCGAGATCTACTATTCGTTCCAGCAGCAGCTCGCACATCACACGACGGCCGGAGCGCCGATGAATGTCGGTGACCTTCTCGGTTCCGGCACGATTTCCGGCCCTTCGAAACCGGAACGCGGCAGCCTGCTGGAGCTGGGCTGGGGTGGAAAGGAGCCGATAAAGCTGGACACCGGCGAAACCCGTTCCTTCATTGAGGACGGTGACACATTGACCCTGTCAGGAACGGCGGTAGGTGACGGTTACAGAATCGGATTCGGAGAGTGCGCTGGCAAGGTGATTGCGGCGCTGGAGCCGAGCCAGCTTCCGTATTGACCGGATTCGCTGGGCCTGAAATCTGTATGGGCTGCGGTCGCCGCACTGGCCGCGAGCCGAATGATGGCCAGGCGAAGACTGGCCGGACGAATTTGAACAGCGGACGGCCGTATCAGCGGTTCGCACCAAACGCGGGAGTGGCCCGCTCGAACTGAGGACTCCACATGGCAGCCGAATTCGCATCAAAGGGTGACCTGACCGAAAAAAAGACCAGCTTCACCGAAATCGGCGAAGGCCTCTATGCCTTCACTGCAGAGGGTGACCCGAACTCAGGCGTGATCATCGGTGACGAAAGCGTCATGGTCGTGGAGGCTCAGGCCACGCCCAAGCTCGCGAGGAAAGTGATCGACTGCATTCGGGAAGTGACCGACAAACCTGTCAGCCACCTGGTGCTTACCCATTACCACGCGGTTCGGGTGCTGGGAGCGAGCGCCTACAATGCCCGGCAGGTGGTCATGTCCGATGTTGCCTGCGCCATGGTTGCGGAACGGGGCCAGGAGGACTGGGACAGCGAGTTCCAGCGCTTTCCACGGCTGTTTGAAGGGCACGAGGGAATCCCGGGCCTGACTTGGCCGACCACGACGTTCAGCGACTCGATGACGGTTTATCTTGGCAAGCGCAGGGTCGACATCATGCAGCTGGGACGGGCCCACACCGCTGGCGACGCAGTGGTCTGGGTTCCCGATCAGGAGGTGATGTTCACAGGTGACATCGTCGAGTACCGATCCGCCTGTTACTGCGGTGACGGACATTTTGGCGACTGGGGTGACACGCTTGACAACGTCCAGCTGTTCGACCCCGCCAGTGTCGCCCCGGGTCGGGGAGACGCGCTGGTCGGGCGCGCTGCGGTGGAAGCCGCAATCGACTGCACGCGCGATTTCGTCGAGAGCACCTATCGCCCAGCTGCAAAGGTGGCGGCACGGGGAGGATCGCTGAAGGATGCCTGGGATGCCGTGCGTGAGGAATGCGATCCGAAATTCGCTGATTTCGCGATTTACGAGCATTGCCTGCCCTTCAATGTCTCCCGGGCATTCGATGAAGCCCGTGGCATCGACACGCCGAGGATCTGGACCGCCGAGCGTGATCTGTTGATGTGGGAGCAGCTTCAGGGATGACTTGCAGGTCCAGGCCACACCTTTAGGTTCGAAACGGGGAGTCCGCATTGCCCTACAGTCATCGCTCCTTTCCGTTTATCCGCCCCCACGGACTCGATTCGCCCGAGGCACGGCACCGTGTACTGATCGTCGGTGCGGGGCCGATCGGCCTGGCAATGGCGCTGGAGCTTGCCGTTCACGGCGTGCCCAGCACCGTGCTGGATGACAACAACGTCGTCTCGGTCGGCAGCCGCGCAATCTGCTGGTCAAAACGCTCTTTGGAGATTCTGGACCGGATAGGGGTGGGCGAGCGCTGCCTGCGGAAAGGTGTGACCTGGAAGGTGGGCCGTACGTTCTGCCGCGACGAAGAGGTTTTCAGTTTCGACCTGCTGCCTGAAGACGGGCACAAAATGCCGGCCTTCGTCAATCTGCAGCAGTACTATGTTGAGGAATTCCTGGTCGACGCTGCCGAGGCGAATCCATTGGTAGACCTGCGGTTCAGCAACAGGGTTTCGGAAGTTGTCCAGTCCGGCGATTCCGTAAGGGCCGACGTGGAGACGCCGGAAGGGAACTACCAGCTCGAGGCTGACTATCTTATCGCATGTGACGGGGCCAGGTCATCCATTCGGGAACGCATGGGTCTGGAGTTCGAAGGAGAGCTGTTCGAGGAACGATTCCTGATCGCCGATGTCGAGATCGATGCGGAACTGCCTTCGGAGCGCCGGTTCTGGTTCGAGCCGACGTTTCACAGCGGCCAGTCAGCGCTGCTGCACAAGCAGCCCGACAATATCTACCGCATCGATCTGCAGCTTGGCTGGGATGCCGATCCGCAGCAGGAGAGCAGGCTCGAGAATGTCATCCCTCGCATCGAACGCGTCGTTGGCCACTCTGAATTCCGGGTGGATTGGGTCAGCGTGTACACGTTCCAGTGCAGACGGCTTCGGGACTTCGTTCATGGACGGGTGATTTTTGCCGGTGACAGCGCCCATATCGTTTCCCCGTTCGGCGCCCGCGGCGGCAACAGCGGACTGCAGGACGTTGACGCGCTTGGCTGGCGGCTGGCGGCGGTCCTGAATGGCTGGTCGCCCGATTCCGTTCTTGAGGACTTCAATGTCGAGCGAACTTTCGCCGCCGACGAAAACCTTCTGACTTCCTCCCGCACGACGAAATTCATGACACCCGCCGATGGAATGGAGCGTCTGTTCCGCGACGAGGTGCTTGCGCTGGCGGCCAAGGCCCCGTTCGCTCGGGCCTGGTCCAATTCGGGACGACTTTCGGTGCCATGCGTCTATCCGAGCCAGGGTGCCGATGACGGAGCGATGCCCCTGGCATCAAGGCCTGGATCTGTTGCGCCGGACGCGCCGCTAGAAGGTGGGTGGCTGCTGAACAGGCTTGGCGGACGCATGGCCGTTCTGGCGCTGAACTGCGAGATGCCACATATCGAAAGCGCCGACGTGATGGCGCCCCCGGTCACCGGCCATCTGCGCGACCGGTACCTTGGCCTCGACACATCGGCGGTCTACCTGATCCGTCCTGACCAGGTGGTTGCCGGACGCTGGCCTTACCCCGATCCTGCAGCCGTAGAGAAGACAATCTCCAGCATCTGGAGGCGTGGATGACTGCCTTGATCGACACTCCGAATCTGACTGACCATGACGGATTCTACGCGGCGCTGCTTGAGGCGCACAAAAGCCTTGACGAAGTACAGAGCCAGAAGCTGAATGCTCAGCTGATCATGATACTTGCGAACCACATCGGTGACCGGCAGGCGCTGGCCGAGGCGCTGGACCTTGCGCGGCGGGGCATCG
>JAJEAY010000052.1 GCA_022824145.1 Rhodobacter sp.
GGTTCATCCCCTCGAAGCGCCAGCCCACGCCGGGCACTCACAAACTCTGGGAAGGATACCTCATCCTGTCACTCTTCACCGAAAACTACCGCGCCATGCGAGACTACGCCAACATCGAGTCAACTGTGTTACATTGAAAGGATGGGCGCCCTCGGATCGACGCGGCAACTGTCTATGTCACGACCGATCCGTGATCGCGGCTCATTCGCTGCCGTGCAGGGTCTCGACTGTCGGTTCGGCGTCAAGCGCGTTTGCCAATGCGTTGAACCGGGCTTCAGCAACCTCTCCGAACAGATCAGCCGAGCGGGCGGGCAGGCGGAGCGCGAGTGCTTTCTTCCTCGGCTTCCATCGCAGTTCACCCAACGCCTTCGCGTCGTCCGCAGCAAGCATCGAACCAAATCGCATCGCTTTTCCAAGCACCTCTGCCTGATGGATGTCCGCGTCGTCCAAAAGGTCGAACAGCGGCGCGAACCGCGTGTTCTCACGGCTGTTCCGATAGCGGTGAAGCAGCGCCAGTCCCAGAAATACCCGCCCCCGGTGTGTCAGGCCTCCGAGCGATGCCCGCGACACGTAGTCGAAGCAGGCTTCGTGCCGGTAATCAGGATGCGCGCGCCAGTTCACGTCGTGCAGAAGACAGGCGGCCTTTATAATCCGTTCGCGGTTCGGCGGGACTTTCCTGAACAGCGGCGAAACAAACCGGTAAAGGACGCGGCCGAATCCCGGCAGCCGGGCGTCCTTTGCTTCCGCGAAGCGGCAGGCTTCGACCAAAGGGTCACGGCGGCGCAGCTCGTCGGGCATCCTCTCGTAGAGAAGACCTTCCCGGATGCCGTAACTCGAAATCGCGATTTCGCGTGGACCAAGCTCCCTCACCAGTCCTTCAAGAACCTCTCCTGCGAGAGGTACAAGCGCCATCCGCACTTCCGAGATCCCAGTACGCGACTTCAAGTCGCACGGCGATTGGCCTGCGATCCAGTTCACTGTCCTGTGGATCGAGCGGCGGGTCATCCGGTATTCATGAAGCACATGCAGCGGATAGCTGCGACGCTCCATGTCCAGCCGCGCGATGGCGCGCCATGAGCCGCCGACAAGATACAGTCTTTCGTGACTGGTTCCCATTCTTGCGGCCAGATCGGTGATTGTGTTCCGGATATGGCGTTCGCGCGCCCGCCCGCATTCAATTTCCTGGAGACGTAGAGGACCAAGCAGGGATGTCGCCTTGGCGCCAACCCGACCCGAGACCAGTTCCGCCAGTTCCATCGAGGATCCGCCGATGTCGCATACAGTGCCGCTTGCGTCAGGCCAGCCCAGCAGCACGCCCTGCGCCGACAGGCGCGCCTCCTCTTCGCCCGGAATCACATGCAGTGTCAGTCCCGTTCTCTTCCGTACCTCTTCGCAGAATTCCGGCCCGTTCCTGGCATCGCGCACGGCGGCGGTCGCAACCACCGTCAGTGGCGAGACCCCCAGCGAATCAGCCAGAAGCTGGAATCGACGGACCGCCGCTACCGCGCGTCTGCGGCCAGTGGGGTTCAGCAGACCCGTTTCAGTGACGCCGGTGCCTAGCGACGCAAGTATCTTTTCATTGAAGAAATAGGTTGGACTTCGCGCCGCTCCGTCGAAGATCACCAAGCGAACGGAGTTCGAGCCGACATCCACGACACCGACACGCGTGAGCTGGCGCATCGCCGGATCGTTAAAGAGCGGGCCACCGAACGGTTCCCAGTCCTCACCGAGAGAATCGGCGTGGCCATCCATCGACATTTCCCCTCCACAGCGGTGGTCGGCTGCGAGATTGATGGATCCGGCCAATCCCGTCAATCCGGCAATTTGCCTGCTTGAACCTCCCGGTATCGGGTTGCTGTGTGGACAGCCAGTTCGCCTGATCGGCCCGGCTCTAGCTGAACCTGTATCGCTTCTCAGGAAGCGCTCTGGCCCAACCGATACCATGAGGGAATCGATCCCGGAAGTTCAGGCGCTTGGCAAGACGAATGAGCCATATAGCCGAAACGGTCCCCGAGCTAATGATCGGCAGGGCAGGGAGCAGCGGCGGGAGTCAGGCAGGCGGGACTTCCAGTGAAGGTGTCGGTTCCAGTACATCGGACGCACCAGCTGATCCACGTCCGGACAGCGAGGGAGTCTCCATGAAGTAACGGTGGCAGTTGAACGGCTGCTTGCCGTTTTCCGGAAGCTGGCGGGCAAAGCTCCCATCAGGTGACATTACCCAGCTCTGCGCTTCGTCCGCCAGATTCGCCGCCATGATCTGGTTGACTATCTGCGCCTTGACAGTTGCGTTTTTCGCCTCGACGAGAGTTTCGACCCGCCGGTCCAGATTTCGTCCCATCCAGTCGGCCGACGACATGAACACGCGGGCTTTCCGGCTTGGCAGCCCGTGGCCGTTGCCAAAGCACACGATTCGCGAATGTTCGAGAAACCGCCCAACTATGGACTTGACGCGGATGTTGTCGGAAAGGCCCCGGATTCCAGGCCGAAGACCGCAGATTCCGCGAACGACCAGACTGATCCTCACGCCCTTTGCGCTGGCCGCGTAGAGCGCGTCGATCACATCGGACTCAATCAGGGAATTCAGCTTGGCCCATATAGCCGCAGGTCTGCCCGCTTCCGCATGCGCCGCCTCTTCGGCAATCAGACGCAGCAGCGTCGGTTTGAGCGACAGGGGCGATATGGCAAGATTCTCCAGACCGTCCGGCGGCGCGTAGCCGCCAACGTAGTTGAAGACCTTGGTGGCGTCCCGGCCAAGAGCGACGTCACAGGTGAACAGCGAAAGATCCGTGTATATTCTGGCGGTGATCGGGTGATAGTTGCCGGTCCCGAAATGTGTATAGGTGACCAGCCTGCGGCCCTCCCGCCGCACGACCGTGCTGATCTTGGCATGAGTCTTGTAGTTGATGAACCCGTAGACCACATGAGCGCCGGCGCGCTCGAGTCGACGGCTTTGCCGGATGTTCGCGAGCTCGTCAAAACGCGCCTTCAGCTCGACCAGCGCAGTGACCGACTTGCCGTCTTCGGCGGCTTCGCATAGCGCCTCGACGATCGGGCTCTCCGTCGAGGTTCTGTATAGCATCTGCTTGATGGCCAGCACATCCGGGTCGGTTGCCGCCTGCTTCAGGAACCGCACCACCATGTCAAAGGACTCGTACGGGTGCTGCAGAAGCATGTCCTTTTGCCGGATGGCCGCGAACATGTCGCCGTCGTGATCCTGAACCCGTTCCGGCACTCTTGGCGTGAATGCGGGCCAGAGCAGATCCGGACGTTCTTCCAGTACAAGCTCCGACAGGTCCGACATTCCAATCAGTCCCGAGATCTCGATCACCTCCGAAGCCCCGACGTTCAGTTCCAGCATGATCATCTCGCGAAGCGCCTGAGGCGCCCTCGTGCTCAGCGTCAGCCGGATGACCTCGCCGCGCCTCCGCCGTTTCAGTGCAACCTCGAATTTCCGGACAAGATCCTCGGCTTCGTCCTCGACCTCGATGTCGCTGTCACGCAGAACCCGGAACGCACAGTGTCCCTTGGTTTTGTAGCCGGGAAACAGGTCGCTGACAGATAGCAGCAGCAGTTCCTCCAAGGGGAGGAAACGCCTGCACCCCTCCTCGTCAGGAAGGCGAATGAAGCGGTCATTCTGGCTCGGGACAGGCAGAAGCGCTCTAAGGCGGCGTCCGTCGGACTTCCGTTCCATCTGCAATGCCAGGGAAAATCCTGCATTGGGGATGAACGGAAACGGATGCGCCGGGTCGATCGCCAGCGGCGAGAGAACCGGAAAGATCTCCTTCAGAAACACGTCGGAAAGATAGCGCCTGTCCTGCTGGCTCAAGCTTTTCCTGGTCAGGAGCCGGATTCCCGCGTTCTCCATTTCGGCTTTGAGCGCGTCCCATACTACCTGTTGGTGTTCCATCAGCGCCCGTGCGTCCGCACTGATCAGTTGAAGCTGCTGAACCGGCGTAAGGCCATCGACTCCGGGAGTGTTATGGCCTCCAGTCGCCAGTTCGCGCAGCCCAGCGACGCGGACTGTATAGAATTCGTCGAGATTCGTGGCGGAGATGGACAGGAACCGCAGTCGTTCAAGAAGGGGAACCCGGCGATTCTCCGCCTCCTCGAGAACGCGCCAGTTGAATCCAAGCCAGCTGAGTTCCCGGTTTTGGAACCGTTGCGGCCCGGCGACGTCCGCGAGCGGTTCGCCCGGTTCCGGAAACGTTGCCGAAAGGAAATTTGCGCAGTCCATGCCTTGTCCATCCATCGCAGTCGGCGTCCTCAGCCTTAATCGCCATCCTGCGCGAGCTTGTCCAGCACCTGCCTTGCCAACACCCTGGTGATTCGGCGTCCTTCTGCCAGCGAGGTGCGGTCGAGCGATTCAACTACGTTGCGGACGCTGGCGAATGACCTCTCAATGCGCCCGGTCAGGTATAGAACGACTTCCGAATCGACGATGAGCTGCCGGTCAGCGAACTGTTTGATCATGACTGCCGCCAGCAGCTGGTCATCGGGATCGGAGAGCGAAACCATCGCCGACCCCTGCATCCGGCTCAGCAGATCCGGAAGGACCGCGTGCCAGTGAGCGGGCGGCGAAATGGAGGTTACCAGCAGCGGCTTGCCCTGCGCCAACGCCAGATTGTGGAGGTGAAACATCGCAGCCTCGGCATCGTGGTCCCCGATCGCAGCATCCGCGTTCTCCACTGCGACAGATCCCTCGGCCAGCCCTTCGACGCAAGCCACGTCGAGGCTGCCTGCGGAAACGATCCGAGCCTCTGTCTGCGCAGCCCAGGCATGCGCCAGATGTGTCTTTCCCGATCCTTGGGGCCCGACGAGGACCAGTTTGCCCTGCGGCCAGTTCTGCCAGTCAAGTACTGTCCTGACGGCCGGGGCGTTGCTGGAGGATACAAAGAAGTCGCCGAGCCCGAGCGCAGGCTTAACGGGGAGATCGAACGTCAGCTGTCTGTTCACGGGGCTGCATCGTCTTCCGCAGCTTTGCGCCCTCGGTAAAGGCGGCCCTCCATGTACTGCTCCAGCATGAACCGGACCAGAACGCCGAACGCTGCGGTTACGGGAACCGCAACGAGCAGGCCGACGAAACCGAACAGAGATCCAAATACCGAAAGCGCGAAAATCAGCCAGACCGGGTGCAGCCCGACCGAATCGCCAACGAGTTTCGGTGTCAGGAAATTACCCTCCAGAAACTGGCCCACGAAAAATATCGCCGCCACCGCGCCGATCCAGCCCCATTCACCCCAGAACTGGAAAAACGCGAGTCCGATGGCGAGTCCGCCGCCCACAAGTGCGCCGACATAGGGAATGAAGGAGAGCAGGCCTGCGGTTACGCCGACAATCAGCCCGAATTCCAGCCCGACAAGCATCAATGCCGTGCCGTAAAACACCGCCAGGATCAGCATTACGGTGCCTTGACCTCGGATGAACGCAGCGAGGGTGCGGTCGACCTGCAGTGCCAGGCTGCGGATGGTCGGGGCGTGGTCGCGCGGCAGCATCCGGTCGAGACTTGCGACCAGCCTGTCCCAGTCAAGCAGCAGATAGAAGGCCACGACCGGTACGATGAACACAAGAAGCAGGATATTCAGGAGGCTTGCTGCGCTCGTCACGAGGCCGTCGATCAGGGCGCCGCCTTTTGAACTGACCATCTCGCCCAAGGCTTCGAGGGATTGTCGTATAGTTGAGTTCCGGTCCATCAACGCCGGGAAGTTCTCGGACAGGAATGCCTGAAGATTGCCCGCGAGCTGGGGCGCGGCGTTCGCCAGCGCCGCCGCCTGGTTCACCGCGGCCGGAACCACAGCCAGAGCCATAATGGCGAACACCAGGATTGCGGTGAGAGTGATGACAGTGGTGGCCAGCGCCCGGCCGAGGCCAGCCCGCTCAAGGAGGTCGGCGATGGGATCAAGGCAGTATGCGATCGCTCCGCCCAGGACGAACGGCAGAACGATGTCTCCGAGCAGCCAGAGAATCGCCAGCAACGCGACCGCGGCGACGGTCCAGATTCTGACTTGCAGTACAACCGGCAGGGCCATGACGCCTCCTCTGAGCCATGCATTGCGCAACAGTCGCCGGATTGCAAGCAGGGCACCGCCGAGTGAACGGCGCGCCGTTTGACCGCCGATTCCGCAAATCGCCGGTCATTGCCGTCTCGGAGGTTTGGTTCTGCCTCTATTGCAACCGGATATCCCGGGCGTTAGCGAGAGTCCCGATGGTCACCTCTCTGCCCCATTCCCGAGGAACGCTGGCGCCCAACCGCTTGCTCAAGGAACTGACCTGGCTGCGTGTGGGCGGGCCTGCGGACTGGCTGTTCCTGCCTGCCGACTTCGACGATCTGCGGAGTTTCCTTCTGAACCTCGAGTTGCGTTTCGACGTGTTCCCGATGGGTGTTGGTTCAAATCTCATTGTGCGCGATGGAGGCATCCGCGCAGTAGTTGTACGTCTGGGACGCGGATTCAACGGAATATCCATTGAAGGCGACCTGGTCACCGCCGGGGCAGGCGCACTTGATGCGCACGTTGCGCGCAAAGCCGCCGCCGCCGGTCTTGACCTCACGTTCCTTCGCACCATACCGGGTTCCGTCGGCGGCGCCGTCCGGATGAACGCTGGCTGTTATGGCACCTATGTCTCCGACCGTTTCGTTTCCGCTCAGGCGGTCACCAGATCTGGGGAAGCGATTACCTTGACTCCTCGGGATATGGGATTCCGGTATCGGCAGACCGACCTGCCACCAGGAACCGTCATAACCAGCGCGACGTTCGAGGCGCCGCGTGGCGAACCGGCAGCGCTTGAGAGTCTGGCGGATGCTCAGCTTGCAAGGCGTGACGCCACCCAGCCGGTGAAGGACCGGACCGCAGGCTCCACCTTCCGCAATCCATCGGGGCGCAGCAGCACCGAATCGGACGCTTGCCAAGACATGAACGCTTGGCAGCTGATCGACCGTGCCGGATTGCGGGGATTTTCGCTAGGAGGTGCAAAAATGTCCTCCAAACATCCGAATTTCCTGACAAATACAGGATCCGCAACTGCGGAGGATCTAGAGAATCTTGGCGAACTGGTTCGAAAAAAAGTATTTCAATTTTCGGGAATTCATCTAGAATGGGAGGTAATTCGGGTCGGAGAACCCAAACGCGGCGGGTAATTCACAATCGTTCCCAGCCAAATATGGCGGGAGAGGCAGAACAGGACCAGAGCGGGCATGTCGGGCAGGACATCCCTCAAAGTAGCTGTGCTGATGGGCGGACCGTCGGATGAACGCGAGGTATCGCTGTCCTCGGGACGCGAATGCGTCAAGGCGCTGAGAGGAGAAGGATTCGAGGTCGAGGAAATCGTCGCTGGCGATGATCTCTGTCTGCGCCTTGCCGAGTCCGCACCCGATGTCGCTTTCAATGCACTGCACGGCCGCTGGGGAGAGGATGGCTGCGTCCAGGGCATACTTGAGTGGCTCTCGATTCCCTACACCCATTCCGGCGTTCTGGCTTCGGCTCTCGCCATGGACAAGCAGCGCACAAAGGTCGCCTACCGGACGGCGGGACTTCCTGTAGTCAGTTCCATGCTTGTCGACCGGCTGGACGCGAGCCGACGTCACGCGATGCCGACGCCTTACGTGATCAAACCGAATAACGGTGGTTCATCGCTTGGCGTGTTCATTCTGACGGCGGATTCCGAAGCGCCGCCGGAGCTTCCCGACGACATGCCTGACACGGTAATGGCTGAGGCGTATGCGCCAGGCCGCGAGCTCACGACGACCGTCCTGGGAGACCGTGCGCTGACGGTGACCGACATCATCACCGAAGACTGGTATGACTATAGGGCAAAATACGATGTGGGAGGCTCGCGGCACGTACTTCCGGCCGACGTTCCACAGGATGTGTTTGACGCCTGCCTCGAATTTGCCCTTGTCGCCCACAAGGCACTCGGATGCCGGGCGCTTAGCCGAACGGACTTCCGCTGGGACGAATCGAAAGGTGTGGATGGGCTGGTTCTGCTCGAGACCAATACCCAGCCCGGATTGACGCCCACTTCGCTGAGCCCCGAACAGGCGCTCCACGCGGGAATCGGTATGGGCCAGTTCTGCCGCATGTTGGTGGAGGACGCGTCATGCAGCAGATGACAGCTGAACTCAGGCGCGACCCCGCTCCATCGCGCGTTACCTACCGGATGCAGAGGCTATGGCTGACTCCGTCATTCCGGTTCGCGGTGAAGGCTGTGCTCCCTGCAGCGACGCTGGCGATACTGGGCACATGGTATATCGACGGCGACTCGGCCAGACGTACCTTGGATGGCTTTGTGGAAGACATTCGCCGTTCCGTAGCGGAGCGCCCCGAATTCATGGTCAGGTTCGTTTCGGTCGACGGTGCCAGTGAAGAGCTTGATGGCAGCATACGGGAAATCCTTCCGGTCGAGTTTCCGATCAGCACCTTCGATCTTGAACTTGACCGGATACAGTCGGTCGTCGAGAGCCTTGATGCAGTCGCTTCAGCGGATCTTCACATCCGTCCCGGTGACATTCTGCACATCACGGTCAGGGAACGTGTTCCGGTCGCCGTCTGGCGCGCAGGCGAATCACTCGCCCTGATCGATGCCGAGGGTGCGATAATCACTCATCTCAGACGGCGGGCGGAACGGGCGGACCTTCCGCTCGTTGCGGGAGAAGGCGTTGATGCCGCTGTTCCTGAGGCTTTGGCCGTCTTCGCGGCGGCTGAACCCTTGGAGGCCAGGCTGCGTGGACTGGTTCGCGTGGGACAGCGCCGCTGGGACGCCGTGCTGGACAGGGACCAGCGGATCATGCTGCCTGAGACCGGCGCCGTTTCGGCGCTGGAACAGGTGATCGCGCTCGATCACGCCCAGGATCTCCTCGCCCGGGACGTCAGCGCTGTCGACATGCGAAACCCACGTCGCCCAACCGTGCGCCTCGGCAGCGAGGCGGTTGATGAACTGCGTCGGATCAAGGCGCTGGAAGCAGGAGGCGCCGATCGATGAAGCAACTGCATAAGACCCAGCGCGCGATGCGGAACATGCGCAGGACCGCGATGCAGCGGGGCGTGGTCGCGGTCATTGACGTGGGCACGTCCAAGGTTTCCTGCCTGGTGCTGAGATTCGATGGGCCGGGACAGCGGAGCGACTCCGACAGTGTCGGTTCCATGGCAGGTCAGAGCGCGTTCCGGGTGGTTGGCGCGGCCTGTACCCGCTCGCGGGGTGTGCGGCTCGGCGAAATCGAAGCGATGAACGAAACGGAGCGCGCGATCCGTACCGCCGTCCAGTCGGCCCAGAAAATGGCAAAAGTGAGGGTGGACCACGCCATCGCGTGTTTCTCCGGCGCGAATCCACGCAGTTTCGGGCTGACGGGAACCGTTGATCTCCTGGACACGGAAGTGACCGAAGTCGACGTGGCGCGGGTTCTCGCTGACTGCGAGATTCCAGTAGAGGCGACGGAAGCCGACATTCTGCATGCGCAGCCGGTGAACTTTGCGCTCGACTACCGCACCGGGCTGAGCGACCCGCGTGGACAGATGGGCAGCCGCCTCGCCTGCGACATGCATCTTCTGGCAGTTGATTCCGACGCCGTCCGCAACCTTGCCCACTGCATTAACCGCTGCGACATGGAACTCGCCGGAATAGCTTCGTCCGCATATGTGTCCGGGCTCAGCAGCCTGGTAGAGGATGAACGGGAGCTTGGCGCCGCCTGCATCGACATGGGCGGCGGCACCACCAGCATTTCGATGTTCATGAAGAAGCATATGATCTACGCCGATTCAGTGAGCATTGGCGGCGATTACGTGTCTCAGGACATAGCGATGGGCCTTAAGGTTTCCTTCGACGAGGCCGAACGGCTGAAAACGTTCTTCGGAGGTGTCGTCGCGATCGGAATGGATGACCGCGAGATGATCGAATTGGGCGCCGACAGTGGTGCCTGGGAAACTGAACGGCGGGCGGTCAGCCGCAGCGAACTGATCGGAATCATGCGTCCGCGAGTCGAGGAAATCCTGGAAGAGGTGCGCAAACGGCTTGACGATGCCGGATTCGAGCACCTGCCAAGCCAGCAGATCGTTCTGACGGGCGGCGCGAGCCGGATTACCGGCCTTCAGGATCTTGCGCCAAGGATTCTGGGAAACCAGGTGCGTATCGGAATGCCGCTTCGTGTCCGGGGACTTCCTCAGGCCGCTTCAGGCGCCGAGTTTTCCTCAAGCGTCGGGCTGTGCCTTTTCGCGGCCCATCCACAGGACGAATGGTGGGACTTCCAGAGCCCGGCGGATCGCCGGCCGCAGAGACCGCTTTCGCGCGCGGTGAACTGGATCCGGGAAAACTGGTAGGAGAGAAGAATGCGAAATTCACGAAATAACGCGGGCACAACGAAAGATTCCGCTAGATTTTGTGTTGCATTCATGTCATTTTGCGTGACGAGTGGGCTGGATGATGGAACTTCATCCATGGTTGAACCGAAAACGGTCAAAGCAGACCGATGGCAGAAGAACAGGCGGACAAATCGATGACATTGAACCTGACCATGCCCGAGCGGGCGGAAATCATGCCGAAGATTACGGTGTTCGGGGTAGGCGGAGCCGGAGGCAACGCCGTCAACAACATGATCAAGAAAGAGCTTGTCGGTGTCGATTTCGTCGTCGCCAACACGGATGCCCAGGCGCTTCGGCAGAGCACTTCGACGGCGCGGATCCAGATGGGCCTGACCGTTACCGAAGGGCTTGGCGCCGGTGCCAAGCCGGAGGTCGGCGCAGCGGCCGCCGAAGAGACGATCGAGGAAATCGTCGACCATCTGGCCGGTTCTCATCTGTGTTTCATCACAGCGGGAATGGGTGGCGGAACCGGGACGGGCGCGGCTCCCATCATTGCCCAGGCGGCGAGAGAACTTGACATACTGACCGTGGGCGTTGTGACCAAACCCTTCCAGTTTGAGGGTATCGCCCGCATGCGCATCGCCGAAGACGGCGTGAAGCTTCTCCAGTCTATGGTGGACACGCTGATCGTCATCCCGAACCAGAACCTTTTCAGGCTCGCGAACGAGACGACTACGTTTACCGAAGCCTTCGCAATGGCGGACGACGTGCTTTACCAGGGTGTGAAGGGCGTGACCGACCTGATGGTGCGTCCGGGCCTGATCAACCTCGACTTCGCCGATGTGCGGACAGTGATGGATGAGATGGGCAAGGCCATGATGGGCTCCGGCGAAGCAAGCGGTGAAGATCGGGCCAAGCAGGCGGCGGAGAAAGCTATCGCCAACCCGCTGCTTGACGAGATTTCTCTGCAGGGCGCCAAAGGCGTTCTGATCAATGTCACGGGTGGTCACGACCTGACGCTTTTCGAGCTCGACGAAGCAGCCACCATGATCAACTCGATGGTCGATAAGGATGCGGTGATTATCACCGGTTCGACGCTTGACGAAACGATGGAGGACGTGATGCGGGTGAGCATCGTCGCCACCGGCATCGACGCAGGCGAAGCGCAAGCCCGTCACACCCATTTCAGGGCGCAGGAACAGTTCGACGAGTCCGAAGCGGAGTCCATGATGCAGGAGAGCGAACCGCTGGTGTCGGACCCGGTTCCGGACTTTGGAACCGAGGTGCCTGCATTTGCCGAAATGGAGGCTGCCGTTCCTGACGTGCATCCGGCGGTTCGGCAGATGGATCTGGAACTCACCGACGGGCCCGGCGATTCGGCACAGGAAGACTTCGGTCATCAAGAGGGTGCTTCCGCCATTCCTCCAGCTGCCTATCGGCGCGACCCGGAACCGATTCGATCCCTTCATACGGTCGGGGAGACCGCCCGCGGGCCTGAGATCTCAGGTTCCGCAGGCCGCAGGCCCGGTGTTCCCAGCCCGGAAACGATGGAACGCCTGAGGGCAGCCGTGGCGAAAAGACCAGATCCGCTGTCAGCTGGACCGGAAGACGAGGCAGCGGAACCCCAGGGCAGGCAACGTTTCCGGGTCAACGGCCTCATCGACCGCATGACGAAGCAGCGGGAGCCGGCGGCTCCACGTGGGCAGACACCGAGGCTTCATCAACCCGTGCAGCCGACCGACGAGCAGGAGGCACGGAACGCCGAGCACGACCGGGTTGGAATCCCGGCCTTCCTGAGGCGGCAGGCGAACTGAGCCTGGATTCGCTTGCCTTGAGTTCTGGATTTGACCGTTGGCCCAACCACAGTCCTGCGCGGCTTCGGTGGAAGGATGCGGCCGCGCCCGGTGCCTGTGTGCGTCAGGGCGGGCCGATATCCTTTCAAAATGCGGTGGGTGGTACGTCCCGGACTTCTATTTCGGCGATTTTCCGCTTATTTTTCCGGCATGTTTCAGGTCGTTGCAAAGTGTGAGTTGTTACCCTTTTTCCAAGTGACTACCGTGTCTTTATGTCGAGAATGAACAGCCTAATGAATTGCGGGTACAGTGCAGAGCACACTTAATTCTACGGTCAGCTTCACGGGCATGGGCCTACACAGCGGAAAGAAAGTCCGTATCGCCGTATGTCCGGCGCCGGAGGATTTTGGAATTTGCTTCAAGCGCATGGACATCGTTAGCGGTGACGGCATGATACGCGCCCGCTGGGATTCCGTGGTTACGTCCCGGCTCTGCACCACTCTTGCGAACAGCAATGGCGCGTCAGTCGCGACCGTCGAACATTTGATGGCTGCCCTTGCAGGCTGCGGCATAAGCAATGCGATGATCGAGATCGATGGACCGGAAGTTCCAATCCTTGATGGGAGCGCCGCTCAGTTTGTGGCTGCGTTTCTTGGATGTGGAGTCCGGAGCCAGTGCGCCCCGATGCACGCGATTCGGATCCTTCAGCCTGTGGAAGTGCGCAATGGAGAGGCAATCGCCCGAATCGAGCCCGCCGGGGATCTTGAGATCGATTTCAGCATCATGTTTGACGACGAAGCGATCGGCTGCCAGGAGAAGTCGCTCAGCATGGTCAATGGCGCATTCATCAAAGAGCTTTGCGACAGCCGTACGTTCTGCCGCCAGGCGGATGTTGAATCAATGCGCAGCATCGGTCTTGCGTTGGGTGGCACGCTGGAGAACGCAGTTGTGGTGGAAAATGACAAGGTGCTGAGTCCCGGAGGGCTTCGCTATCCAGACGAGGCTGTCCGTCACAAAATGCTGGATGCAATGGGCGATCTCGCGCTTGCTGGATACCCGATTCTGGGACGCTATACAGGTATCCGTGCAGGCCATGCACTGACCAATCGCCTTATGCAGGTTCTGTTCTCCCGGCCGCAGGCATACCGTCTTGTTCTGTGTGACGCCCGGACCGTCGAACGGCTTCCGGGTGCAGGCGTGGGCCGTACGCTTCTTGAAAGTCTGATGCGCGCGGCCTGACGGATCCAAAATATCATTTTGTCCGATCTTCATCTGTGCTATCTGATGCGTGGATTCTTCATGAACAACGCGATCAGGGGAAGGCACCGGGAATGAAAGGGGCATTGAAACGAACGGGCGTTCTGGCCGTGTGCACGGCGGTTCTTGTGATGGCGGGATGCGGTCGGGACGAGAAGACCAGCATCGAAGACATGACAGCACCGGAGATATTCAGCCAGGCGGAAGCAGAGCTTGAGACTGGAAACTCCGAAGATGCTGCCGTCACCTTTGGTGAGGTAGAACGCCTCTATCCCTATTCGGAACTGGCCAAGCGTGCCCTGATCATGCAGGCTTATTCCTACCATCTGGACAAGGATTATGAAAATTCGCGGTCAGCGGCGCAGCGTTACATAGAATTCTATCCGGCTGGAGAGGATGCGGCCTACGCCCAGTACCTTCTGGCGCTTTCCCACTACGACCAGATAGATGAGATCGGGCGCGACCAAAGCATCACCTTCGAGGCGCTGCAGGCGCTCAGAACGGTGATCGAGCGCTACCCGGAGTCCGAATACTCCCGATCTTCGTCCCTGAAGTTCGACCTTGCCTTCAACCATCTGGCGGCGAAGGAAATGGAAATCGGCCGATACTACCACAAACGCGGCCACTACGCCGCTGCGGCGAACAGATTCAGAATTGTTGTGGAGCAGTTCCAGACCACAACGCACACCGCCGAAGCGCTCTATCGCCTGATAGAAGCGTACCTGTCTCTCGGGCTGACGAACGAAGCCCAGACAGCCGGTGCGATTCTCGGATATAACTATCAGTCAACCCAATGGTACAGCGACGGTTACAGTCTTCTGACCGGACGGGGACTGCGTTTGGAAGTCGCGGACGAAGGCTGGCTGCGAAATGTGTATCGCCAGATGGTCCGAGGCGAGTGGCTTTGAACATCTGCCAGGCCGTCGGCGGAAATGCTGAACGCGCTTGAAATCCACGACCTGCCTGTCATTGACCGGCTTGAGATCGCGTTCCAGCCCGGCCTCAACGTTCTGACCGGAGAGACCGGAGCGGGAAAGTCTATCCTGCTCGACGCATTGGGATTTGCGCTGGGCCGGCAGGGACGGACCGGTATGGTGCGGGACGGAGCGTCGCGAGGCGAGGTTACCGCCGCCTTCAGCCTGGAGCCGGATCATTCGGCTCGGGATGTCCTGATTGAGGCAGGGCTGCCCGAGTCCGACGAACTCATACTGCGCAGGGTAAGTGTTCGCGGTGGCCGGAACACAGCTTATGTCAATGATCGCCGCGTCTCAGGGGAGGTGCTGCGCGCGCTATCGGAGAGTCTAGTCGAGATTCACGGACAGCATGATGACCGGGGGCTTCTTGATCCACGCCGCCACCGGGAAATGCTTGACGCCTATGCAGGTGCTGAAGCCTTGCTGGAGGAAACCCAGACTTCCTGGCGCGAACTTGCTGATGCAGGCAGGGCATTGGCAGATGCCAGGGCTGGCTTCGAGGCGGCGCAGGCGGAAGAGTCCTATCTGCGTCATTCGGTGAACGAGCTCGATGCTTTGGATCCCCAATCGGGAGAAGACGCTGAACTGGATCAAAAGCGAAGGCTGATGCGCGCGGCAGAGCGGATCCGTGACGATGTTGGGCGTGCTCAGGAAGCGATTGGCAGTACCGGCGCGGAAGGGATGATCACGGATGCGATTCGCTGGCTTGAATCCGTTGCCGACCACGCCGAGGGGCGCTTGGAGGAACCGATCGCCGCGCTGTCAAGATCTCTGACCGAGCTTGGTGAAGCCGAACAGGGTGTCAATGAAGTCATCGGGGCACTGAGTCAGGATCCGCTTGAACTCGAGCGCGTTGAAGAACGCCTGTTCGGGATTCGGGCGGCCGCGCGCAAACATGGAGTCCTGCCGGACGGACTTGGCGACTTTGCCGAGGAGATGCGCATCCGGCTTGCTGCAGTCGATGGCTCCGCAGACACGTTGGCGGCGTTGGTCCAGAGTCACGCGGACGCACAGGCGAAATACGCCGAAGCAGCTAAGGCGCTGTCTCTGCGGAGGTCGGAAGCAGCCACCATGCTTGATAAAGCGATTGCGGGTGAACTTGGACCGCTCAAGATGGATCGAGCAGGCTTCTTTACAGGAATCTCTCCCTCCGAACCCGGCCTGCGTGGACAGGATGCAGTCGCTTTCACAGTGTCCGCCAATCCCGGAGCGGCACCTGGTCCGATCCAGAAGATCGCCAGTGGTGGTGAACTCAGCAGGTTCCTTCTTGCGCTTAAGGTGTGCCTTACGCGCGGAGCGACCGGACTTACAATGATATTTGATGAAATCGACCGTGGAGTCGGCGGCGCGACGGCGGACGCTGTCGGACGAAGGCTGTCAGCGTTGGCTCGGAATGCACAGATACTGGTTGTTACCCACTCTCCGCAGATCGCGGCGCGGGGCCAGCATCACTGGCTTGTCAGGAAACGTGTGGAAAACGGCGTGACGCTTAGCGGGGTAACGGAAATTGACGGAGCTGTGCGGGTTGATGAGATCGCGCGGATGCTGTCAGGCAACAGGATCACCGGTGAGGCGCGTGAAGCGGCGAAGGCACTTCTGGCCGGCTGAGACGGAAATCGGAAAGGCAGGGCCCGGAAATTCCGGGTCTGCTGTGTCTGGCGGACGCACTGAGAGCCAATAACCGGACGTTTGCGGCTTATACTGCTGGCACGGAGCAATCCTGACTTCGTGTGCCATGCCTTGGTTGCTGGACAGCAGGATCTCAGTAACGCGCAGACGGACAGGATTGCGGGAATGTCCGGAAAATTCGTTTCAGATGGGCTGCGTCGCGTTCCTCAGCCAGTTTCGTTCCCGGTCGTCCAGCAGCCCGGAGACTTTTTCCCGAACAGTCCGGTGATATGCGTTCAGCCAGTCCTTTTCGCGACCGGTCAGAATTTCGGCATCGACCAGTCGGAGATCGATGGGAACCCATGTCAGCGTTTCGAATTCCAGCATCGGCCTGCTGTCTCCTTCCTGCAGATTCGGCGCCTCTTTCACTGCGACGAGGTTCTCGATTCGGATTCCAAACTCGCCTTCGCGGTAGAAGCCAGGTTCGTTTGAAAGAATCATCCCCGGTTCCAGTGGGATCTCCGAAGTCCGCGCCAGCCGCTGCGGTCCTTCGTGAACGCCAAGATAGGAGCCGACTCCGTGCCCGGTTCCGTGATCGTAGTCCTGCCCTGCGCGCCAAAGTTCGATGCGGGCGAGCGGATCCAGATCACGCCCGGCGAGCCCCTTTGGCCATCGTGCGGTGGAGACGGCGATCATGCCCTGTAGCACTCTAGTAAAGCATCTACGCTGAACGGGCGTTGAGGAACCGACAGCAAGGGTGCGTGTGACATCGGTGGTTCCATTTTGATACTGGCCTCCGGAATCCACCAGCAGCAGTTCATTCGGCTGGATTTTCCGGTTCGTCTCCTCGGTTGCACGGTAATGCACGATCGCCCCGTGGGGGCCGGACGCACAGATTGTCTCGAAAGAGATGTCTTTCAGCGCATTGGTGGCGACACGGAATTCCTCAAGCCTGCGCACGGCGTCGATTTCGGAGAGCCTGCCTGAGGGCGCTTCCATTTCCAGCCAGGCGAGAAACCCGCACATCGCAGCGGCGTCGCGCAGATGCGCCGCCCGGGCACCCTCGATTTCGGTAGCATTCTTGCAGGACTTCGGCAGTATGCACGGATCCTGTCCCAAAATGTAGCTTATTCCGTTGTCGCGCAGGATCTGCGTGATAGCGTACGGAACGGATGATCGATCAAGCAGAATCGGTCCTTCCAGGGACGCAAGCGCCGGTTCGAAACTGTCCCAGGGAGTGACGGTGATCGCCGGGTCGGGGCCGAGGCCTTCAAACTTCTCCGGATCCGAGAAAATCTGTGTTTGGCCGCTGTTGTCAAAGATCGCGAAGGCGAGCGTGACCGGAGTGCGCGGAATGTCGCTGCCTCGTACGTTAAGCAGCCAGCAGATCGAGTCGGGCAGGGTGAGCACAGCCGCGCGGTGACCGGCATTTCGCAGGCAATCCGCGATGCGGGCGCGTTTTGACTCGTCACCTTCGCCTGAAAGACTCGTTGGATGACGGTATGCCGGTTCGGATGGGCGGTCAGGCTGGTCGTGCCAGATACGGTCGATCAGATTGTCTGTTTCAAGCAGTGTGACGGATGAATTCTCCAGACGTTTCCGGAGGGTTTCGATTTCGTGTGCGGTATGGAGCATCGGGTCAAAGCCAACGGTTCCTCCGTCCCGAAGGTGTTCAGCCAACCAGTCCCCGAGCCTGGCGTCTGGCAAGCTTAGGGTGCGGAAGTCTTCTGCGGTCTGCAGGGTTGCCTGGATTCGGTAACGGCCGTCGACAAAGATCGCTGCGGATCCTGACAGTACGGCGCAGAATCCAGCGGATCCAGTAAAGCCTGTAAGCCAGGCAAGACGTTCGTCTCGGGCGGCGACGAACTCGCCTTGGTGGGCGTCCGCGCGAGGGACAAGGAAGCCATCAATCCTTTCCCGCGCAAGTTCGGTTCGCAGTGCGGCGAGGCGTGGAGGTCCCTGTTCGGGCGATGTCCTCGCCTGGAACGTCTGAAACATGCGATCACTCCTTGTTCGCCGACAGATCCCGGGTGGTCGATGGAACCCGGGCGCTTCCGGCAGGCACCGAAATCCGGACGCTGCGCTCAGCGGCTCCGCTTGGCCCGGGACACACGGGACCGTCGTTCCGGCTCGAAGAGTGACGCAAGCTGTTCCGTGATCGCGCCGGCAAGCTGTTCAACATCGGTAATTGTGACCGCGCGTCCGTAGTAACGGGTCACGTCATGGCCGATTCCGATCGCGATCAGTTCCACCTGCTTGCGTCGCTCGACCAAGGCGATGACGTCACGCAGGTGTTTCTCGAGAAAGTTGGGGGCATTCACCGAAAGGGTTGAATCGTCCACGGGCGCGCCGTCGGAAATTACCATTAGGATTTTCCGGGCTTCCGGCCTTGCGACCGCCCGGCGATGCGCCCATTCAAGCGCTTCGCCGTCGATGTTTTCCTTAAGGAGACCTTCCTTCATCATCAGGCCCAGGTTTTCCCGCGCCCGTCGCCATGGCGCATCGGCCGACTTGTAGATGATATGGCGAAGGTCATTGAGGCGTCCCGGCAGCTGCGGGCGTCCCTCCTTGAGCCAGACTTCCCGGGCCTGGCCGCCTTTCCACGCCCTTGTCGTGAATCCCAGTATCTCGACCTTGACCTGGCATCGCTCAAGCGTCCGGGCCAGCACGTCGGTACAGATCGCAGCGATGGAGATCGGTCGTCCGCGCATTGATCCGGAATTGTCAAGCAGGAGGGTGACGACGGTATCGCGGAACTCCATATCCCGTTCGATCTTGAAAGAAAGCGGCGTGGTGGGGTTTGCGACCACGCGGGCGAGACGTCCGGCATCCAGAATGCCTTCCTCAAGATCAAATTCCCATGTGCGGTTCTGCTGCGCCTGCAGCCGGCGCTGCAGTTTGTTCGCCAACCGGCTGACGGCGCCCTTGAGCGGTTCGAGCTGGTGGTCGAGATAGGCGCGCAGCCGCTCCAGTTCCTGCGGTTCCGCCATTTCCTCGGCCTTGATCTCTTCGTCGAATTCGGTTCGGTAGACCGTGTAGTCCGCATCGGCTTCGGAATGGGGGAAGCGCTGCGGCGGTTCGGGCATTTCGTCGGGGTCAATGTCTTCCGATTCCGCGTCAAGATCTTCGTCGTTTCCCTCGTCAGACGCCTGC
The DNA here is from genome assembly GCA_022824145.1 of Rhodobacter sp. Lineage (GTDB taxonomy): Bacteria > Pseudomonadota > Alphaproteobacteria > Rhodobacterales > Rhodobacteraceae > JAPOUP01. The sequence continues at coordinate 19,072 of JAJEAY010000052.1, forward strand.
GCCTCGGTGGTTCCTTCGTCCTCGAAAAGACTTGAGTCGCCTCCGGTGTCTTCTTCGCTTTCCGGTTCGCCGCTCCCTTCAGAGTCCGGAATTTCGGTTGATGGGTCGGATTCGGCGTCCTCGTCCTGAAACTCCTCCGGATCGCTCGGGTCGTCGCCGAGTTGGTCGCCATATCCCAAGCCGTCGATGATCCTTCGCGCGAACCGGGCGAACTCCGCTTGGTCCAGAAGCGATCCCTCGAGGTCAGCGAGCGTTTCTCCGCACTGGCTGTCGAAAAAATCACGCCAGAGTGCCATGACGTTGTCGGCGCCCTTCGGCAGAGGCCGACCTGTTGCCAGATGGCGGATCAGGTACCCGGCCGCTACCGGAAGCGGCGCGTCGGCGGGATTCGTTATGTCTGCGTAGCCTCTTTGGGCAGCTTCGGTGACTATCTTGGCGTCAATGTTGCTGCCGATGCCGGGCATTGTACGGGCGCCGATCGCCTCGCAGCGCGCGGTTTCCATGGCATCGTAAATGTCGCGCGCCATCTGGCCCATTGGCGCATAGCGGGCTGCGATGGCTTCATCGTGGTGCTTGAGCCGCATAGCATAGGCGTCCGCCGTACCGCGTGCCAGCAGTATCTGCTGCTTGGTCATCTTCCGGCTGACCTGCGGCAGACGCACCGTTTCCTTCGTCATTCCGGGCTGTTCGACGGTATAGCTGACTTCAAGTTCAGGTTCGTCGGCGAGCGCCTTCGTGGCTTCGGCGAGTGCCTTCTTGAACGGATCCGCCGGACTTTCGTTCGGATTGGCCATTTGCAGCTCTATGCGTCAGCGCGGGCTACGGGCATCAGTCAGGAAATCGCAGCGGAGGCAGCGCTTTCCGGGAGCTCTTCGTCGAAGCTGCGCTGATAGAATTCGGCGACGGTTTCCCGTTCCAGTTCATCGCATTTGTTGAGGAACGTCACCCGGAATGCATATCCGATGTTACGGAATATCTCTGCGTTCTGGGCCCAGTTGATGACAGTACGCGGAGACATCACGGTTGACAGGTTGCCTGCCATGAACGCCGTTCGCGTCAGGTCTGCGACGGACACCATCTGGCTGATTTCCTTGCGCCCGCGCTCGGTGTTGTAATTCGGATTCTTTGACAGGACGATCGCGGTCTCGGCGTCGTGGGACAGGTAGTTCAGAGTTGCGACGAGGGACCACCTGTCCATCTGCGCCTGGTTGATCTGTTGGACTCCATGGTAGAGACCTGTCGTATCGCCCAGTCCCACGGTGTTTGCGGTGGCGAAGAGCCGGAAATACGGGTTCGGGGTGATCACCTCGTTCTGATCAAGCAGAGTCAGCTTGCCGTCGTGCTCGAGGATCCGCTGGATCACGAACATCACGTCGGCGCGCCCGGCGTCGTATTCGTCGAAGACAATCGCTGTGGGGTTGCGCAATGCCCAAGGCAGGATCCCCTCCTGGAATTCGGTGACCTGCTTTCCGTCCCGGATCTTGATCGCGTCTTTTCCGATCAGATCGATTCGGCTGATGTGGCTGTCAAGATTGACCCGTACGCAGGGCCAGTTGAGGCGGCTTGCGACCTGTTCGATATGGGTCGACTTCCCGGTGCCGTGATAGCCTTGGATGATCAGGCGCCGGTTTCGCGAAAACGCTGCGAGGATCGCAAGCGTGGTGTCGGGGTCGAACTTGTAGTTGGTGTCCAGTAGAGGCACGCGTTCTGTCGGTGCCTCAAATCCCTTGACCACCATATCGCAGTCGATGCCAAACTTGTCGCGGACCGAGATTTGCTCGGTGGGTTTCATTTCCGCGTATGGGTTGCCGTCCGCCATGTCTTTCCTCGTCCTGCAATGGGAACCGGTTACAGCGGGACGTTCCCCCGCACCGGACGCCTAAATGGAGGATAGCGTGACAAACGTCAACGCCGCTTGATTCCGAGCCAGCAATTCCCGGTAAGCCTGCCGACGGCCGTTCCGGGAGGGCGGCGTAGCTGTGCTGTTCGTGGCGTACATGGCCCAGTATTCTCGGCCTCGGCGCCGTCGTAATTCGCTGCAGGGGCGGAATTCCCGATCCGAAAATGAAACAGCTGTCGTCTGCGGTAAAGAGGGTTGACGGGGAAGCAGTCGGCCTTGCGTCAGCGAGCCGATGCTCCAGCGCAGCTTTGAAGTCGATGTGCGGCACTGGACATGTCATCAACCCTGTTTGCGCAATTCGTCGGCAAGGCGCCGCGTTCCGTCGCCATTTCCGCCCGCCAAAGAAGGGCGGAGGTTGCGCCGCGTTTCTGAGGTTGACATGCTGTTGGGGATGCACCCGGTGACGCGTCGCAGGAGATCGCGTTTGCACTCGAACTGGTCAAAAATTGCACTTTTCAGTGTCGTGGAAACTCCTATAATCCCCCAACCGTTTCCGTGGCTCCCAGCTTCAATTCTTGGTGTCATAATACCGGAAACACGACCGTGCAGATGTGAATGAACGTCTGTTGAATGCAAAATGAATGCCGAGGAGGCCAATTCTTATGTCATCGACTGAAGACCGCATCAGAGCGATCATAAACGACAATCTTGATATTGACCGCGAGCCGAGTTTTGACGCAAAGCTCGTCGAATCGGGCGTGTCGTCGGTGGACTGCGTCTCATTTTTCAAGCTTGTGAACGAAGAGTTCAATCTCGGGCTTGCCGCCGAAGAGTGCCGGCAATTTGAGACCCTCCGGGATCTTGTGACCTTTATCGACGCACGCGGTTGACCGAAAGTCCGGGAGCGCATGCCGATCGCATCGCTCCCGACACCCTTTGACAAAGTCCGACCATCAAGTTTTCTGGTGCCGTGTCCGTGGACCAATCCTTGGCAAGACCAGTCCGGCGTCTAATGCAGGCAGGGCAGGATAGATAGCGTGGTCAGTGCGAAAGCTTCGTGAGACCATCCCGGCGCCGAACAACCTAGCTGGTGGACGATGAATTCGAAGAGCGTTCCAATCGAAAATCCTGACCGGCAGGAAACCAATCTGCAATTCGCTCAGGCAGCGGCACTTTGGGAACTGCCAGCGCCTCTTTCGACATGCGATGTCCAACTGGACGAGAGTACTGTCACAACGGTGCGTCGGCACGGAAATCCGGACGGCCCTCGGCTTGTGCTCAGCCATGGCAACGGTCTGGCTATCGATCTCTACTATCCGTTCTGGTCCATGCTGACCAACGACTTCGACGTAATGGTCTTTGACATCAGGAACCACGGGAGCAACAAGGTCGGTGCCCAACGAAATCATAACATTCCGACCTTGATTGCGGATCATGATCTCATCCTCGCTGCTATCGTACGGGAATATGGCAAGAAGCCTACAGTTGGTGTGTTCCATTCGTTTTCGGCACTGATAACACTCCTGTCATTCAGTGATGCTTATTCCGCGATGGTTCTGTTCGATCCACCGCTGTGTAAGCCAACTGCCAATGAACTGGAGTTCATCCAGTCGGCAGAAAGAATGGCGGCGACGATCCGGAATCGGACAGTGCGATTCAAGTCCGAGCAACAATATGCTGAACTCCTGGCCATCTTTCCCGGTTTCGCCCGTGTTGTGCCTGGAGTGCGCGAACTTATGGCACGATCAACTCTTCGCAGGAGCGCTGATGGAGAAGGATATGAGCTCCGCTGTCCTCGCGAGTACGAGGCCCAGATCGCGGAGTATGTGAGAAGCTTCTCGCCCTTGCTGGACTTGTCGACGCTGACTTGCCCGACGAAGGTTATCGGTGCTGATCCCACACTTCCCTTCACTTACCTCCCCACCTTTAACTTGAGCCACGTTTCGGAAGTCGACTATGACTTCGTGCCGGACGCGTCGCATTTGCTTCAATTGGAGCAACCTGAGCAATGTGCGGCAATGCTGCGGGAATTCCTGGCAAGCCAAGGCATACAGTAGACCGACATACCGCGCTCGGACCGAAAGCGTGCACTGCGGACGTTTTTCACGACTGTTCGCGCATCATGCACCAATGACAATTGCGTTGGAAAGGACGACCGGAAAGTGCAATTCGGCACCTGGATTCGCCCGCGATGAGCCCCGGGAAGGAGCTCGTAAGGCTTGCGTCGTAGGCTGCGGCGACGGCGTTCAAACGGCATCGGATTCACGTTCAATAGCCGTGAGAACCAATGTCGGCACACCGCGATCTACTGCGCGGACTGCCGATCGGGCATGAGAGTGAGCGCTTGCTTCGGACGGTCGTCGGCTTCCCGCCGAAGCGTAACAGGTGCCATCGGTCGCTATGGCCCGTTGAACCAGAACCTTCGGCGCTGGAACGGATATCCCGGCACAGAGATGCGCCGTCGTGCTTCGCCAGCGAAGAGGCCGGCAAGGTCAAGCGGAATTCCCGCCTCGTACAAGTGTGCCACTGATCGAACAAAACCGTCTTCGCCTTCGGGATCAACCTCGACTATGGCCACATCTTCCAGATCTGTGAGCTTCGTCCAAGTTCCTGACATTTCGGCGGGCTGAAATAAACTGGCGCTCCACGCCGTCTTGTCCGGAGTCGCGCCCGATTGAAACGTCTGGCTCTTTGCAGCGGCCAACATCGGTATCTGTGCAGGTGCGAACGCAACGTCTCCAAGGAACGACAAAAAGTCTTCGGGTGCCAAGTCCCTGCAGTCCGTTCCGGCCAAGTCTCCGTACCTTGCCGCAATGCGCGTGCCGGCGTCAAGATCGAACACGCCCGCTGCCTGCGCCGCCGCAATTCCGCCGACTCCGCTGGCGTACGCCGCGCCCGGCGAGACTCCAAGGCTCGACCATAGCGCTGTCACGGCACATTGAATTGCATAGATGCCGGTTTGGGTTAGCACGGGGTCGTCCGCAATCGCGGCGGGGTCCGCAAGCGCGTCTAGCAGAGTTGTGCCGCGCTCCTCACCAAGTACAGCGCTGCAACGGTCAAGCAGCGCCCGTGCCACCGGTTCGCTTTCGTAAAGCGCCCGTCCGCGCCCCGTCCAGTCATCGGTCTTTCCAGAGTAGACGAAAACTGGTCTTCCGCGCCTTTGCGACTCCGCAATGCGGCCATTGGCTGCGACGCGCGCCAGTCCTTCGCGCAACGACGAAGCATCCTCGAAGATGACTCCGGATCGACGCTCCAAGTGACTGCGACCGACAGATGCCGTCCAAGCCATGTCTGAGAAAAGCGACGTGCAAGCGCCGTCATCGGTCGAGGAATCTTCCGCGCTCTCGTCGAGCCAGCCGAGATACCGATCAGCCAGTTCCTTGAGCGCCTCTGAGGACTTCCCAGATAGGGGAAGCAACCGCACGCGGCGCGGCTTGACGCTGTCCTTCGCCGGTTCAATGGCACCAACGGATCCCGGCAGGCGAATCGGTACGCGCTCCGCGGATCCGGTCGGCGTCCGGCTCACGCTATACTCCGTCGATTTGCCGTCTTTTACAGTGTAGCCTTCGACGAGCAAGTGGGCATTCGTTCCTGAAATGCCGAATGCGCTGATTCCGGCCATTGGCTGACGATCTGGCACAGACGGCCAGGCCGTCTCGTCCGCGGTAACCCGGACAGGCAACCCGGCCCATTCGATGTGCGGGTTGGGATTCTTGAAATGCAGGTGCTTCGGGATCACGCCGTGCCTCATGGCGAGAAGCACCTTGATGAGGCCCGCCACACCTGCAGCAGACTCGAGATGACCAATGTTCGTCTTGACGGTGCCGAGCAGAAGCGGATGCTCCGCTTCACGTCCGCGCCCGTACACCGAAGCGACCGAGCGCACCTCGATCGGATCGCCCAACTCCGATCCCGTTCCGTGAACTTCGAGGTAGTCGAGGTCGCGAGGCGCGATGCCGGCCTGCGCCAAAGCCTCTTCGTACAGGCTCTCCTGAGCGGTTCCGTTCGGGACCGAGAGCGCTGCGGCTGCGCCATTCTGGTTGACCGCAGATCCCCGAACAACGCCCCAAATACGGTCGCCGTCCGCTTCTGCATCGCTGAGCCGCTTCAGGACAACCATGCCACAGCCTTCACCACGCACGAACCCGTCCGCGTCGGCATCGAAGGTCCTGCATGAACCGGTTCGTGACAACATGCCGTACTCACGCATGAACCGCATGACCGATGGGGACAGGATGGCATGCACGCCTCCGGCCAGTGCCAGATCGACTTCGCGCTGCCTGAGGCTAGCGGCTGCCTGATGCACTGCCACAAGCGATGCCGCGCAGGTCATATCCAGCGGCACCGCCGGCCCCATGAGTCCGAGCGAAAACGCCACACGTCCGATGGCCACGCTGGCGGCAGTGCCAAGATAGTTGTCGTCCTTGCCCGCAGCCGCGATCAAGTCCCGGTATTCGCTGCTTCCCAAGCCGGCGAACACGCCTGCACGGCTGCCCTTGAGTGGCCCGGGATCGATTCCCGCGTCCTCAAGCGCATGCCAGCTTGTCTCAAGCAACATTCTTTGGCGCGGATCCATCATTCGCGCCTCGATTGGCTGGATGCCGAAGAATCTCGCGTCGAACCGGTCCAGGTTCTGGATGAATCCGCCACGGCGATCGGTGACTTCCGCGGCGTCCGGATCTCCGACAATGCCGCTCCACGGCCCATCATCGCGACGTCCGTCGGTCACTGCGTTTGCGCCCGCCTTTAGCTGCTTCCAGTAGCTGGATACGTCCGGGGCGCCGGGGAACCGGCACGCCATGCCGACAATTGCGACCCGGTCCTGATCAAGCTCAATTCCGCTAGGCCGTTTCGACGCCGAGTCGACTCGCGGACCTCGCTCTACTTGCGGCGCCGGCTGAGGTTCAGGAGACGGCTGGGCTTGCGGGGTCACATAGGAATCGACTTCGCCGAGCTCGCTGTCGAGATGGCGAGCGAGTGCGTGGATCTCAGGATAGTCGAACACGACCGTGTTCGAGACCCTGCATGCGCCTGCAAGTGCGCGATTGAGCCGGTTGCGGAGTTCCACCGCCATCAACGAATCCATTCCAAGGTCGAAAAACCCGACATTGGGTGCGGGTGCCGACGGCAACCTTAGCACCGCTTGCAGTTCCTGTTGCAGGAATGTCACCAACAGATCTTCGCGGTCACCCGCGCTGACCTCTGCAAGCCGAGAGAGCAGGTCGTCGGAAGAAACCCCGGCATCGGAACCGTCTTCGGTGGCCGACGAGAGCAATTCATCGAGAAAGGCCGGGCGTTCTTCGACAGCCTCTTCAAAAACAGACCAGTCCATGGCCATTACGACGGAATTCGTGGCATCCTGGCGCACGAGTCGGTCAAGCGCCTTCATTCCCTGCTGCGGCGTGAACCAGCGCCCGCCAAGTGCTGATCTCTGCCGCTCGATCCGGTCCTTCTGCTCCGCCGCTTCGCCGATCTCGGACCACGCCCCCCAGGCGATTGTTTGCCCGGGCAGGCCCAACGCTCGACGGTGGCCAGCGAGCTGGTCCAGAAAGGCGTTCGCTGAGGCATGGTTCGCTTGACCCGGGTTGCCCATGACACCGACGCGGCTGGAAAACAGGATGAAAAAGTCGAGATCGCGGTCAGCTGTCGCGCGGTGCAGGTTCCATGCGCCGAGGACTTTCGGCCAGAGCACTGTTTCGAATCGATCCCAGCTTTGATTGCCGAGTGCGCCGTCTGACAGCACGCCGACGCTGTGTATGACTCCTGCGAGCGGCGGCAACTCTTCATCCATCCGCGCCATCATTTCGTCGAACGCCGTCGCGTCGGATACGTCCGCGAGTTCCACGTGTATGTTCGCGCCCTTGCTTTCGAGAGTGCGAATGGCCTCCTGTGCATCTTCATCAGGAGGCCGCCGGCCGTTCAGAACGATCGTCCCGGCCCCCAAGCTCGCAAGCCAGTCAGCTACGGCCAGACCGATGCCGCCCAAGCCGCCGGTAACAAGGTAAGCATGATCGCTCCGTAGCCGACCTGTCCCAAGCGGTTGCGTGGCGACGACGATCTTTCCGACGTGTCGTGCCGAGCGCATGAATCTCAAGGCTGCCCCCGCCTCAGCGAGCGGCCAGCGGCTGTGGACTATCGGCTGGAGTTCACCCGCCGCGAGCCGTGCCACGACGTCTCTGAGAACCCGTCCCACCCACTCAGGATCGGTCTTCTTCAAGACATCGAGTTCCAGAATGGCATAGGCGACGTCCGGCCGCACTGCGGCCATCTCCTCTTCGCTGAGTATGTCGCGCCTCGCCAGCTCCACAAACCGGCCACCCTGCTCCAGGCACGACAGGCTCGCGTCAATGAAGCCTTCGCTTGTCAAGCTGTTCAAGACAACGGTCACGCCCGCACCGTCCGTGGCATCAAGGATCCCTGTGCCGAAGCTCGTTTGGCGGCTGTCAAATATGTGCTTGACGCCAAGCGACCTTAGAAAGTCCTGCTTTGGAGCGCTCGCCGTTGCGAAGACCTCCGCTCCGGCGGCCTGCGCCAACTGGATCGCCGCCAGGCCAACACCACCGGCCCCGGCGTGGATCAGCACGCGGTCCCCAGCCTCGAGCCCCGAGAGCTCGTAGGACAGCGCCGCGGACACGAAGGCGCTTGGCACAGTGGCCAGTTCCGTAGCCGAAATTCCTTTGGGCGCGCGTGCCACCAGTTCCTCGTGCGTGACCATTTCCGCGGCGAAAGCACCAAAGCCCAGGCCGACGATGCGGTCGCCCACGGATACGCTGGTCACTTCCGAGCCCACGCCGACGACGTGACCGCACATCTCCCGCCCCAGGTTTCCTTCTTCGATGAAACCGAGCGAGCGGAAAACGTCCCAGAAGTTCAGCCCGGCGGCGTCGACAGAGACCCGGACCTCCCGCTCTTCGAGGGGCACCGCAGGCAAGGACTTGACGCAAGGCTTTTCGAATATGCCCGTTGGATCCGGAGTCAGCACCCAGCCCGCTTCCATCGGCAGATTCAGCCGCTCTGGACCGTCATCCGTCCGTACCAGGCGAGCGACCTGACGGCTTCCCTGGCGCAAGGCAATGTGGCTTTCCGAATCCGGATACATCAGTTCATCGACGAAGTCAGTTCCAAGCGAAGTGAGAGTCGGATCCAGATCGATCATCCGCGGCGTAAGGTGTGCCGCTTCACGCGCCACGGCCTTGCCGAACCCCCACAACGTCGCCCCGGACAGCGCCCCGTGAGTCTCGCGCTCCAGCACTTGTGCGCCCCGGGTTATGAACCACGTGCCCTTTTCCGGGATGCGGTCGGAATCGGCAACCGCCTGGACGAGTGCCAAGGCGCTCGCTCCCGCATGCCGCACATCCTGTGCAATGTCGCGCGTGGTTGCCTCTGCACCGTGGCCATCGAGCGCAGCGAGGTGCACGACTCCACTTAAGGGCGCATCATTCGGCAGCTCTTCTAGAAGCACTCGCCACGATTCACGCCGCTGAAAGTCGACATTCGCAGTCAAGACGCCTGTCGTCCCGGATTGCTTGCCGTCCTCTGAATTGTTGTTCACGATCAAGACGGTCTGGTTGCGGGCAGCAAGGCCGTTTGCAAGTTCCGCCGCAACGCCACCGCTATCTGCAACAAGAATCCACGTTCCGGACGCTTCGGACACGACGTCCGGACCCTGCGCCACGATCACGCCGCGATCCGGCATTTCGTCAGGTCTCGACACATCGAGGCCCAAGACTTCCGCCGCACCGAATCCTGCATCGTCGAGCGCCCGGCACCACACGTCGGGGCCCGCCAACGCGTGATGCGGCCTGTAATCGTCCGCAAACCTCCACCAGCCGTCGAGCTGTCCGAACGTCAGGTCCATCCAGCCCTGGCCGCGAAGGTTCTCGAGCGCCAACAATTGTCCTGACGGCGCGAGCAGAGTCAGGCAATGACCCAGAGTCTCGTCGAGAAGACGTGTAGCGTGGAGCACGTTTGATGCGATGATCAGATCATAGGCGTGCGTGTCAAAGCCTTGCTCAGTCGGGTCTTTTTCGATGTTGAGAGGGCGATACTCGATGCAGCCTCCGCCATCTCCGAAGCGCGACTCTGCTTCAGCAAAGAACCCCGCTGAAATGTCGGTGTACATGTAATCGAATCTGCCTTCGGGAAGTTCCGGCAGAACGGAGGCCGTTGCCGAGCCGGTTCCTGCGCCGACTTCGATCACCCTCAATCGTCGATCTGCGGGCAGTTTGGCCACAATTGTCCGGACTGCGTCCTTGAGCAGCCGGTTGGCCGCGCGTGCAATCGGCGCATTCAGGTACAGATCGCCCGGCGTCGGATAGCCACTGCTAAACAACAGCGTGAGCGGGTCCAATTGGCCACGCAGGACATCGGGCAACGCGGCGCCGCAACGCCGGAACAGCCCGATCTCCGTCGCCCCGTGCGGATGGCGATCGGCCAACTGGTCTGCCAGCGTCTCCGGATCACGGGGAAAGTCCTCAGGCAAGGGATCGTCATGCCCGACTTTTACATGGAAGCGGCCGCCATCCTCCCGCAGCACACCGGATCGTGCCAGCATCTCCAGCATTCGGCGGAAGACGCGCTTGTGTTCATCAATGACGTCGAGCTGTTGACGCAGTTCCTCGGACACAACGACTTCGCCCGCGCTACGCCGCCAACCTAGCCTTTCGAGCGTCCAGAGGGCGCGGGAATGGGACCATCTTTCGAGGTCTGACAAGAGCGCAGACCGATCGGCTCGCGTCACGTCCTCTTCTTCAAGATAGTCGGCGAGTGGCATGAAGCCGCCCGCAGCGACCGCTGGTTCGGGCAGGAAATCCGCTGCGACGATTGCTGGGTCGAGGGGGCACTCGCGCCAGACGACCTCGTACAAAAGTTCGTCCACGCTCTCGATGGCCGAGAACAGCGCAGCGCGTGTCGCACGCTTGATCGTGTATCCGTCCAATCCGCCGAGCAGTGCGCCATCGGGATCGTATATTCGCAACTTGCCGCTCAGGACTTCTGCGGGTTCTCCTGCCTCGGCATTCGACACGTCGGGTGTTTCACTCATGCGCACGTGGCAGACCACTTTGTCCGGAAGTTCACCCGTCGTCAGCCACATACGCTCCCAGCCAAAAGGCAGATAGGTGGTCTCCTCTTTGCCCGATCCTTGAATTCGCGCTGCGGCCACAACCTGAAAGCACCCGTCCAACACGAGCGGATGAATGCCCGGAGAGGTTCGGCCGGTCTGGTTTCGCATGAACACTTCGCCGAGAGCTTCGCCCGGCCGCGACCACAGCTTGTCGAGCGTGCGGAAACTCGCGCCGAGATGAATTCCGGTGGCCGCCCTTGCCCGGTACAGCATTGACGGGTCCACAGGGGACAGGTCACTCTTTAGGCTCTCGAGGTCCAAACCTTGCTCGGCGCCCATCGCGTCCGCGCCGGCGGCGATCCTGCACTCCGCGTGCAGCGTCCACTCCGCCTCGGCCGATCCCTTGCTGAGTATCCGTGCAAGGCCCGGCCCTTCGTCGCCGGGACCGCCCAGTACAAGCTGCACGTTCCGGCCGACCGAGTCGAAATCGTTCCCGCGATCCTCTTCAGAGAACACGAGTGCATTGTGCAGCTGCATGTCTTCGACGACAACCGGTCCGCTTGATCCGGACAGAGACACCGATGCGGCCATCATCCCGTATAGCGCTCCCGGCGCTATGACCCGGTCGAACACGCGATGGTCGTTGAGCCAATCCGGATCATCCGGGAACAGCTCCGTTTCGTACGTGACCTCTCCGCTGGCAGACTCCCGTCGCATGCCCATCAGAGGGTGGCCCTCGACGGAACGCCTCCGCTTCGGCGACCGAATCCAATAGCGTTGGCGCTGGAAGGGATATCCAGGCACCGAGATGCGGCGACGGGTCTCTCCGGCAAACAGGCCCTCGAAGCGGATCGGCAGTCCTGACTGGTATGCATCGGCTACTGCTTTGGCGAAGCTGCCCGATCCTGCGTGCGAATCGTCGGCCACGGGTCGCATGCTCGACAACACGACGGGGGTCGGCACAGAATCCGGCCAGGCCGAGGACGCCATGGGGGCCAGGACGGAGCGGGGGCCAATCTCAAGGATCACGTCCACGCCCAGATCCGCAAGCCTCCTGGCGCCGCAGGCGAATGCAACGGGATCCCTAGCGTGCCGACGCCAATAGGCGCCGTCCAGCAACTGGCCGTCGCTCACCACATCTCCTGTCAGGTTGCTGATCACGGTCAGTTCAGGCGGTTGAATCGTGACGTGGTCGAGGGAGGTCTCGATCGCGTCGAGGGCGGGATCCACGAGTGCGCTGTGGAATGCCCGGGTCGTGTTCAAGCGGCGTACCCTGACACCTTCCGATTCGAGCCGTGTTGAGAGCAAATCCACATTCTCAACAGGACCGCTGACTACTTGGTGCAAGCCATTGTCCGCCGCAATGTTCACGCCGACACCGGTGGACTCGCCGTTCACGGCATCGACCGCAGACGCCACCTGCTCCGGTGGCGCGAAGACAGCAGCCATAGCACCCGTTTCAGTCTCCGACATCAGCGTGCCGCGCGTGCAGGCGAACCGCATGCCATCCTCAAGGCTGAAGGCACCCGCCGCCTGTGCCGCCGCGATTTCTCCGACACTGTGCCCAAGAACCACGTCGGGGCGAATTCCCACGCTCGACCATTGTGCGGTCAGCGCACATTCGAGTGCATAGAGGGCTGGTTGCTCCCAAGCCGTGTCGCTCAAGTCCCCGTTGCGCGCGCGACCGAACATCACATCCAGCAACGAAGTGCCACGCTCTTCGAGGAAGACCCTTTCGCATCGATCGAAGACCGACCTTGCAACCGGCTCGCGATTGTAAAGGTCGCGACCCATTCCAACCCACTGGCTGCCCTGCCCGGTATAGACAAACGCGACAGTGGATGCTGCGGACGGCGTCGCTTGGTCGCCTGTCTCGGCCAGTGTTCGAAGCTGCTCCCGCAACCGGTCTGCATTGTCGAAGACGAGGCCTGCACGACAGTCGAAATGGCAACGCCCAACGCCGGACGTCCATGCCATGTCGGCGAGCATCGGCTGTGACAACCCGGATTCGGCCGAAAGTTCGTCGGTATGTTCGTCTAGCCATGACAGGTACCGCTCGGCAAGCTCGCCAAGTGCCGCCGCGGATTTGCCGGACAGCGGCAGCAGCCGAGTCTTGCGTTCCTCGAATTCCTGTTCGCACTCTGTTGAATCGGCGGTGCCCGTCGGTGGCAACGCCGGAACCACCAGACCGGTTCCACAGACACGGTCCGGTGCACAAGGTGCGGCTTTCGAAGCCGGATATTCCTCGACGACGATGTGGGCGTTGGTTCCGGAAATGCCGAACGAATTCACGCCGGCGAGGCGCGGTCGCCCGTTCCGGGCCGGCAAGTCCACCATGGACGAGGTCACCTGCAACGGCAGTTCGTTCCAGTTCAGGCTTGGGTTGGGATCATTGAAGTGCAGATGCTTGGGGATCACGCCGCGCTGTACCACCAGCACGGCCTTGATCAGTCCGGGGATTCCGGCCGCTGATTCCAGATGTCCGAGATTCGTTTTCACGGAACCGACAAGCAGAGGCTGGTCGGCCTTTCGGTCCTTGCCGTAGACTCTGGCGACGGCGTTGATTTCAATTGGGTCCCCGACTGCCGTCCCGGTACCGTGCGCTTCCAGATAGTCGACGTCGGAAGCCGGAATGCCTGCCTGCGACAACGCGGCTCGAATCACCTGCTCCAGTGCGGGCTCGTGTGGCACAGTCAATCCAATGCTTGCGCCGCCGTGGTTGACTGCGGCACCTCGGATTAATCCCCAAATTCGGTCCCCGTCGGCTTCTGCGTCGCGCAGGCGCTTCAGGACCACCGCGCCGCAGCCTTCGCCGCGCACATAACCGTTCGCGGAGGCGTCGAACGCCTTGCACTGCCCGTCCGGGGACAGCATCATCGAGTCGGCGCGCAACTCGAAGATGCGGCTGTTCAGAATGGCCTGAACGCCGCCCGCGATGGCCAGGTCCGCCTTGCCCTGCTGCAGGTCCGCGACCGCGTCGTGCACGGACACAAGCGACGACGCGCAGGCAGCGTCCACGGCCTTCGCCGGCCCCATGAATCCCAGCACGAAGGAAACCCGTCCACTGGCTCCGTTCAGGTTGGTGCCGCTCAGGGCGTACAAGGACTCCGCGGCCTCTCCGGACCTCTCGGAATCCACCACGAGCATCCGGTACTCGTCGTTGCTGATGCCGGTATAGACGCCGGTCAGGCTCTCTTTCAGACGGTCCGGGTCCATCCCTGCATCCTCGAGCGCTTGCCAGCTCGTCTCCAGCATCATCCGTTGCTGGGGATCGAGCAGTTCGGCCTCAACCGGCGAGATCCTGAAGAACCCGGCGTCGAACTGATCGATATCATCGACGTAGGCGCAGTAGCGGCAAGCACCTTGCAGGTTCAAAGGGTCGTTGAACAATTCTTCAAGGCGATTCGGTCCCGAACCCGGCCCACCGTCCATAACTGCGTTGCCACCGGTTTCGAGCAGGCGCCAGAAGGAGTGAATGTCAGGCGCGCCAGGGAAACGGCATGCCATGCCCACGAT
>JAJEAY010000185.1 GCA_022824145.1 Rhodobacter sp.
TGGGGCAGGAGTATACGGCCAAAACGATCAATCGCAATTCTGCCCCTGCCGACGGCACGCTTGGAAAACCGGCCGAAACCCCGCTTGGCATCCCGTTCTGAACCAATCCCCCATAAAACAGGACTAATTCCTTTGCGAGGCCCAAAACCGGAGACAATATAGATATTGGGCGGGAACCGACCCTCACCCATAGCCACACCATTGCGCTCGGATTCGTCCGCAGTGTTTTGCCCATGCAATCCCTGATTTCAAGGAGTGATAACAAATGAAAAAAGAAACTTCCGAGAGGCCCGAGGGTATTCCGGACGATGATTCGGTCCGGATCAAGCCCTATGCGGGCTATGTGGGGCTGGACGTCCACAAGGACAGCATCGCTGTCGCCGTCGCTTATGCGGGTCGAGAGGCTCCAGAGTCTTGGGGCACCATCCCGAACACGAAGAAAGCAGTCACCAAGCTCGTGGACCGCCTGTACTTGGAGAAAAAAGCCTTCCTGCTTTGCTACGAAGCCGGACCCTGCGGGTATGCGCTGTACCAGAACCTGACCGCCATGGGCATGGACTGCCGGGTGGTGGCGCCCCCACGCAACGAGAAAATCAAGACGGACCGCAGGGATGCATTGCGCCTGGCGCGGCTCTTGCGCGCCGGGGAACTGGTCGAGGTCTGGGTGCCGGACCAGGAGCAGGAGGCGGTTCGCGACCTCTGCCGCTGCCGGGCCGACTTCAAGGCGCAGCAGCAGAAGCTGCGCCAGCAGCTCAATGCGTTCGTGTTGCGCCACGGGCACCACTGGCCGACCAAACGGAAACGCTGGACGCAGAAGCATCTGGAGTGGCTGGAAGGCCTTGATTTTCCGTATGACTACCAGTCCGAGGTTCGAGACGAATACATCGCGGCCGTGCGCCTGTCATCCTCGCGGATGGCCGATTTGGACCAGAAACTGAATCAGGCCCTGCAGGACTGGTCCTGGGCGCCGCTGGCGAACAGCCTGATGGCATTGCGCGGGTTCGACAAGTTGTCCGCAGTCACGCTGCTGTCCGAGCTGGGCGACATCAGCCGATTCGAATCCCCCAATCAGCTGATGGGTTACCTGGGGCTGGTGCCCTGCGTCTACAGTTCCGGGGCCCATCGCCGTACTGGCGGCGTCACGCAGGCGGGAAACCGTCATGCCCGGCAGGTCCTGGTCGAATCCGCCTGGTGCTATCGCTTCCCGGCCCGTCAGACCGCCTACATGAACCGGAAGGCAGAAGGCGCTTCCGCCTATGCCCAGGCGATCTCCTGGAAGGCGCAGAAGCGGTTATGCCGGCGATATCGGAAATTGACCGCGGCGGGCAAGAACCAGAAAGTGGCTTGTGTCGCGATTGCACGCGAGTTGACGGGATTCGTATGGGACATCGTCTGTCACGAGAAGACCCGAATCAGCCGGATCGCACAGGGCGCGTAACTCATGATTGAAAGGTCGGCCACAGAGATCAGGATGCTTCAGTCTGTCGGAGAACCCTTGGCATTTCTACATCGGCACGGAGCCGTTCATGCCGAAGCCGGCACGTTCGGTGTCGTGATCCATGCAATTAGACAAAGGCTCAGATCCGCGACTCCCACAGGCTATATCGGTAACCAGCCCGAGATTTTTGGATGGTCTGCTGTTGCAAAGGGTTGGAGTATCCTGATTTCTGCGGCCGGCACAGTGCCGGTCATTTCATGCTGGCAAGCCAATGCCGCTCGGACGTGATCCGGATGGGTAGCCCGTCAGCACGCAATGCCACGGCCTTTTCAATCTTGCGCCCGTACGCGGACTGTATCCACGCACCCTCCGCATAGGACCCGATGACCAGGTAATCCGTCGTTTTGCCTGGGGACGATTGGCAGATTCCTCCGCGGCTTCGGACCTCATCCTCGCAGCGACCACGCCTGCCATAGGAGAATTTGCCGGTCAGGCAGAACTTTCGGCCCTCGAACACAACCTCCGGCGGTGGGTCGTCCAGCCACAAGGCTGTCGCACCCAGGCATTCCCCGACTTCCGTCTTCCCGCCGACCAGCCCACTCAAAAGTTTCAGCAATTGCTCGCTACTCTTACCATCTGCAATCGTTCTCTTCATAAGAGGTTTCAATTTCTTTCTGAATTCCAATATCACCGGATTTTCCACGGTTGCTTCGTGGGCGATCAACCAGGTGTGAAGCGCGTCTGCCTCGCTCTGGTCGATCTTCCCGTCCGCGACCAGGCCGCGACACAATCCCAGCAGGGTGGAGATCTGGTAATCGTCCAGGTTGTTGGTCGGCGCACCGCTGCGACTGAGAGGGATCTCCGCGTCCGGGCGACTGTCGATCAGGCCTCGCACCAGCCGCATCAATTCCGCATTTTCGCCGGCATCCAGCACCCCGTCTTCAAGCATTCTCCCGACCTGCGCCCGGGTGGTTTCCACAAGAGGGCAGCTTGCTTCTTCTTGGCCGATCAGCCAGGCATGAAGCGCTTCTGCTTCACTTTGAACGATCTTTCCATCAGCGATAAGACCACGGCACAAGCCCAGCAGTTCCGAGATCTGGCGTCCGCTCAACCGGGCGCGGCTGAACTTAATTACATGCGTGGAGTCAGACATGAAACAACAGCAGACCTCCCAACTGGAGCACCAGTTTACGGGATCGGGCAAGCCTTGCCGAAGGTTTCCCGAAACTGCAAAAAGTAGAAAAAACCATTTCTAATCGCCATGGCTCTGGCCGTCGCACCGTTTGCGGCGCAAGCAGAGACATGGAACATATATGGTTGGCAGAATCATTCTTGGGAGTTTGTGGATGAAAACGGAAGAAACTACGATCGCATTCAGTCGAACGCGGGCAACATCGGTTTCTCGGCCAGCGTGCCCACCGGCATGAACGACATCTCGGTCAATGTCCGGTGCGAGCAGTTCACCTACTTCAACCACTTCGCGGGCGGCACCGGCTGGTGCAACCGTAACTCCAAGATTGGCTTGTCCCATCCCCAGATGGGTGAGATCATGTTTGCCACCTGGCTGCTGCCCTACAACGAGGGCGTGGCGCAGTGGGTGGACCCGTTCTATGACGCTGGCGCGGACTCGCATACCAGCATCATGGGCTCGGTCGGCGCCCACACCATCTTCTACAACACCGGCGACTTTGACCAGCAGGCGTCGAATTCAGCTCCGGATACCGGTTTCGGCGGATCAGAGTTCAACTATGCGGGTGGAGGTTACGACACCGGTTTCAACCGTCGTCAGGAAGGCATCATCCAGTACTGGTCGCCGAACTGGAACGGTTTCGTGTTCCGCTTCGCGTGGACGGTTGGACGTCGTGACGAGAGCACCTTTTCTGACGCTGGTACCGGTGAGCTTGACCCGGTCATCCGCTCTTCCAGCCTGGCCTACACCAACGGCCCGTTCTGGGGCGCGGTGACCTGGCAGGACCATGAGGACTGGACCGCGGCTTCCGTGGGCCAGATGGAGACCTCGGACGCGGAGAGCATCCGCATCGCGGGCCGCTACATCATGGACATGGGCGACGGCATGAGCGTTCAGATCTCGGCGATGTGGGAAGACCTGGAATACGAGTTCAACGGCGTGACCAATGTTGATGCGGCGATGGCCGCGTTCGGGTACAGCGACTTTGCCAAATCTTACGTGTTGTCCGGGACGAGTCCGGGACGGGATGCGACCGATCCGGTCTACTCGACCTTTGCGGGCCTGAGCGCTGAAGCCACGGACAATGCGGTCAAGGCGCAGAAGACCCTTGCACTTGTGCGTGATTTGTTCTACAACGATTCTGAAACCGCCGGCACCTATGCACTAAACGCAGGTATCGCGGCAGGCGAGTGGGGCGCTGTCACTACCCTTATAAATACCGTTGCTCCGGCGGATAATCCTTTGACGGATGCGGACGAAAGCACGGCCTCGGGCTGCGCTTCCACAGATCCCGCGACGTGTGCTGACTTCGGTCTCAATGTCTTGGCGGCTCCTGACGGTACCAACGTACTGAGGACTGCGATCGAGGCTCTGAATCAAGCCCGTGACACGGTCACTGATGTTGAGGGTCAAGCCAATACCCTAGGCATCCAGGCACCGGATCTGTCTGACTCGACGTCTGGCAACGCGGAGCAGAGAAACGCTGAAGTGCAATACCAGATGCTGGTCGCTGCGGCCACAGATGCCGCGATGGATGCGTTCGAGCCTGAAGTCGTCACACCGGGCACTGCTGCCGTTGCCGCGGTGACCCGTGCCGATGCTTCGGCAGGCCAGAACGTGAAGATTGAGCGCGACGCCTGGATGGTGTCCGGCAAGATCAAGTTCGGCGGTCCCATCGACTTCCGCTTCTCTTACATGGACGCGGATGACCTCGAGGTCTCCTGCGGTTCCTGCACAGGCGACTGGGACGAGACCGCTGCCCAAGCATGGAACGTGGGCATGTTCTACACCATGCCGGCGGGCACGGAACTGCGCCTGACCTACTCCGAAGTCGACAACGACGACAAC
>JAJEAY010000064.1 GCA_022824145.1 Rhodobacter sp.
GTTTCACCTCGATCTCCGCGATGGCCAGGTCCATCTCGACATTGTACCGTGGGCACCACAGGGGGATGCGCTGAATTGGCTGGTGTCTGACGTATTCGGACTTCGTCAGGCGCGGTCGATTGAGGCAGAACGCGCCATCGATGCAGCCCAAGCATTCATGCGCGGCGATGGAGACCAAAACCCGACAGAGCTCATCGGACGCGACCAGATCCAAAAGGAACTTAGTCGCGTACTGCCAGGGCACGATCCGTTCTGGCCACGATGGATCGTGTGGACAGAGCAAAATGAAAGCGGACAATGATCTGTTTCAAACCCGGATATTGGCGTAAACCGACCCGCACCGCAGCCTAGGCCCGTGTGGAGCGGGGTATGTCCAGGTTCCGGTTTCCTGATCCGCTCAACGAGTAAGGAACCGCAACCCAATTCGCATGGGGCTTAATTCTGACCATGCGCAGCTAGATGCCGCGTATATGTCGGCGGCAGCCCAGGTGTCGCGAACTGGAATCCATTCAGCGGCCGCTCGGGCTCTCACGGGGGCTGAGTTTGCGCCGCCCGGCGATACGGAATCGATCTGAAGTGCCATAGTCCCGAAGTGCTAGACCGGCAACAAAGTCTCCGAATACAGGTCCGTGCTTGAACAGATGTCCGGAACATCCTCCAGCCAGAAGCACATTTTCGTGCTCAGGATGCCAGTCAGCGACGAAATTCGTGTCAAGCATCAGAATCACTTGGTTGAATTTAGAGTCCACGACACGCTCTCCGATCAGTCCGGGCAGCCTGCGGCGGATGTAAGCGCGCGTCCTGCTGAGACTCGCGCGCTCGATCAGGCGTTCATCCTGGTCAAGGTCGATTGGCTGGTTCGGGATCACGACCGCCGCCTTAACGCCCGATCCTTCCGATGACGGGATGCCGAACGAGCCTTGGCCGTGGTCGATCCAGCAGGGCATGTTAGCCATGTCGAACGCATCGGACCCGTCCGGAGTGGATGTGTAGAGCACATTGATGCCGAGTACCGCGCTGATCGGCTTTATCGTGCGGGGAAACATATCCGCCATCCAGGCTCCGGTGGCGATCACAATCACGTCCGCTTCCAGCGCGCGCCCGTCCAGCATCGGCCGTTCCTGCCCATCCGTCGTTACATGTCCGCGCTTCACCGTTCCGCCGGATTTTTGGAACAGGTCGACTGCAGTAATGACACAGCGATGCGCCATGAGAAGGCCCGCTTCAGGTTCGAACAGCGCGTAGGATATGTCATCGAGCTTGAACTGAGGGAACTGCTGCCGCACCTCTTCAGGCGAGAAACGGTGGTAGGGAACGCCCACCCTGTCGAAGGTCTCCGGCGTCGCGTCCTCCCAATCGCAATGACCGGCGGTCGCCAGTGTGAGCGCACCGCATTCGTACATGAGGTTCTGGCCGGTCTCGGCCATCAGTTCCAGCCAGCGCATCCGGCTTTCCCGCGCCCACCGGGTATAGAATTCGTCCCTGCCGGAAATCGCCCGGATCATCCGGTTGTAGTCAGTCGAAGCGGCCCGCGCATGGCCCGGCTCCCAACGGTCGATCAGCGTTACCTGCGCGCCCCGCCGCTGCAGATGCAGGGCCGCCATCGAACCGGCTATTCCTCCGCCGACGACAATGATATTTATGGAACCCATGGAAAATCCTTGCAGAGCACTGTATTTCTGTATACTGTATACAGAATACAGTCGTTTGGCAAGC
Organism: Rhodobacter sp.; assembly: GCA_022824145.1. GTDB lineage: Bacteria > Pseudomonadota > Alphaproteobacteria > Rhodobacterales > Rhodobacteraceae > JAPOUP01. The sequence goes on from JAJEAY010000064.1 coordinate 1,717, forward strand.
GCTGCGACTCAAGGAGAAAAACGTGTCGAAACATGATTTTAGCCTGCCGGAAGGCATTCATACAGTGGCCATGGGAATCGGCGATGCGAACGGAATCATGCGCGGAAAGCGCATTCCCGCAAGCCATTGGGACACGATCTGCAATGGCGGCAACGCCATGTCGATCGCCACTTTCGCCATCGACATGACCTGTGACGTCTGGGACACGCCCTATGCCAATTTCGGCAATGGCTACCCGGATATGCATGTCTTTCCGCACAGCCCGCCCGTTGAGATGCCTTGGGAGCCGGGCGTCGCGGTCTGTTTCGGACGGGCCGAGGGCATGGATCATAAGCCTGTTCCGATCGATCCGCGCACTTCGCTTGTCCGTCAGGTCGAGCGAGCCGCCGCAATGGGCTACAGTGTCAATGTCGGGACGGAACTCGAGTTCTACCTGCTTGATCCAGAGACCGGCCTGCCAAAGGACCAGGGCATCGGAGTCTACGGCCTCGACCGAGCGGCCGAGCTTGAGCATGTGCTTGGGCCGATCCGCCGGCAGATCAATGAGTGCGGCGTCCCGATCGAGCAGTCAAATCCGGAATACGCCGCTGGCCAGGTGGAAGTGAATATCCGCTATGGCGACGCGCTGGAGGCCGCTGACCGGGTGGTCATGTTCCGGAGTTTCGTACGCCAGCTCGCTGCTGCGCATGGATACCGCGCAACCTTCATGGCCAAACCGTTCTTCGAAGAATCCGGAAACGGCTTCCATACCCACTATTCGCTTTGGAAAGACGGCGCGAACGTGTTTTCCGACGGCGGAAAGCTCAGTGATCTGGGGCGCGCCTTCGTAGGAGGCCTGCAGGGGCGCATGGCGGAAATGGCGATATGCGGCTCTCCGACTCCCAATGGTTTTCGGAGGCGGCAGCCCTACACGTTCTGTCCGATCAACAACACCTGGGGCGGAGACAACCGGACAGTCGGGATTCGGATCATTGAAGGGTCGCCGAGCGCGACCCGTGTCGAGAAACGCGACGCTGGCGCGGATGCGAATCCCTACTATCTGCTTGCTGCCGAGATCGCGGCCGGACTGGACGGGATCGAGCAAGGCATCGAGCCATCGGCAAGGACTGAAGGCAACGGTTACGAGGCTGAGGACGCAGAGCCGATTCCCACCGACGCCCCGACCGCCGTAGCGCTTGCGCGCGGTTCGGACTGGCTGAAAGACGTGATGGGCGCTGACTGCCACGAAATCTACCTGCAGCAGGCCGAGCGCGAGATCGAGTTCCTGGCCGGGCAGGTCACGCCGGTCGAGACCGAGCGCTATCTGGCGAATTTCTGATGAAGATCGGGCGTGTAACCGGAACCGCAACCGCAACGGCGAAAGACGCCCGGCTGGTTGGGATGACGCTGCTGGTCACGGACGTCATCGATGGCGCGGGCAATCTCCTCGAGTCATCGCTGGTTGCCGCCGACACATGTGGAGCCGGCGTCGGAGACACTGTCCTGATCACGTTCGGCTCGGCCGCAAGGCTGCCTCAGGGCATGTCGGGCGCTCCGGTTGACGCTGCCGCCGTAGCGGTGGTGGACCGCATCGACGTCAGAAAGAAATGAGGCATGGCCCGGGGACGGATACGGCATGTAACCCGGGCGGTGCGGAGAACAGGGAAAACCATTAAGGAGAGTATCGATGGCGAAACCAGCAGCAGGCCAGGCCGCGCTTGGCATGATTGAAACCCGGGGCCTTGTGGCCTCGATCGAAGCGGCGGACGCAATGGTCAAGGCAGCCTCGGTGAGCATCGTCTGCCAGACCAGGTCCGGCGGGGGTCTGGTCTCGACGCTTGTGCGCGGCGAAGTCGGTGCGGTGAAGGCGGCGACTGACGCAGGCGCAACGGCAGCGAACAGGGTTGGCGAAGTGGTCGCCGTCCATGTCATCGCGAGGCCGCATGACGAGCTCGAGGCGATAATCGAGGGTCTGACGGGCTAAGGTCGGAACGAGTCCGCACGGACTGTTTCCGGAGACCGGACGCCCTTGGATCCAGTATTTGGGACGGGAATGCACAATGAGCAGCGTTTTCTCCGAATTCGCCGAAGCGGCCTCCCGACAGCGGGAGTCCGCGTCTCCTGCCGCCGTCCCTGAATATTCCCGGGTCGCATTGCTGGGAGGAGGCGAGGACGCCCGGCTGATCGCCGCGCTCTGCCTTTCCGAAGGTGCGCAGGTGACGCTGTTCTCGGCCTACGGAGCGGAACTGGAGGCGATGCGCGCCTCTTCCGGAATCTCGGTTCGGGGATCGGGTCCGGTCGGAACGTATCAGGTCGACCGTGATGCAGCGCCGTCGGTGCGGACCACGGCGGAACTCGACGCTGCGGTCAGGGACGCCGAGATCATTTTCCTGACCGGGCCGGTACACAAACAGCGTACCTACGCAATGGTGCTGGCTGACCACCTGACCGACGGGCAGGTTCTGGTTCTCGCGCCGGGACGTTCGCTCGGCGCTCTGGAAACCGCTTGGTACCTTCGGATTGGCGGCGCTGAAGCGGACATCACGATCGTTGAGACACAGGGGCTTCCATACTGGATCAACGCGGAGGGCCTCGTCCTGCATCTGTCGGAAGCGGGAAGTCCGGCTGCGGCCACGCTTCCCAGCGGGCGCGAACATGTGCTTGCCGGACTGCAGCGGTTCCTGCCTTCGGCCCCAAAGGACAGTGTCGTCGCCTCGGGTTTCGCCGACGGATCGGCTCTGGTGGAATTTCCCGCTCTTTTGATGAGCGGTCCGGCGATCGGGTCAGGCGCCATTCCCGTACCGATGGGCGGTACGCGTCTGGCGGAGAACCGTACTTTTGCTGCCCTTATCGGCCCCGAACAGCGGCGTGTCATTGAACTTCTGGCCGAAGAGCGCCGCACCGTTGCGCTTGCATACGGAATTCGGGACCTTCCTGACCTGGATACATGGATCACCTGCCACGCCGGAGCCGAACGCGGCTCGGGCGCGCGTCCGGTTCCCGAGCCGGACGGCGCAAAGCGGCTTCTGCGTGACGGGGTGATCGGCTCGCTTGTTCCTCTGGTGTCAGCGGCGGTTCTTACGGGAATCGACGTACCTGTCACCCGGTCCATGATCACCCTCGCATCCGCTGTTCTTGGCGCCGATGTCGCTGCCGCCGGACGTCGCCTCGATACCATTGGAATCGATGCCACCGATGCTGACAGCGCCCGGAAGGCAATGGACAGAATTGCCATGGGAGGCCGCTGATGGACGCGGATCTCACATCGATCGCATCGGCCCGTCGCTGCGCGGAGGCCGCGTTCGAGGCTTACCGGCAGTTCCTCGGAACCGACCCCGGTCATATCGACGCCATCGTCGAGGCCATGGCTGCAGCGGTCGAGCCAGAGGCGAAACGCTTCGGCCAAATGGCACATGAGGAAACCGGATACGGCAATCCCGAGCACAAGCGTATCAAGGATCTGATGAACGCGCGCGGCACGGCGGACTGGCTGCGGGACGTGACCACGCTAGGAATGCTCTGGCGCGATGACGCCACAAAGATCGCCGCATTCGGCGAACCCATGGGAGTCGTCGCCGCTCTGATTCCAGTGACAAATCCCACATCCACGGTGATTTTCAAGGTGCTGAGCGCGGTGAAATCCGGCAACGCCATTGTATGCGCTCCGCATCCGCGAGCGGTAAAGTGCGGCAATGAAGTCGCTCGGATCATGGCCGACGCGGCCGAGAGGATGGGTGCGCCAAAGGGCTTGATCCAGTGCCTTGACCGGGTGACGATCCAGGGAACCGCTGAACTGATGCGTCACCGTCGGACCTCGGTGATCATGGCGACCGGCGGCCCCGGAATGGTCCGCGCCGCCTATTCCTCCGGCAAGCCGACATTGGCGGTCGGTGCAGGCAATGTGCCCTGCTACGTGCATCGGTCCATGGCGAAAGATCTTCCTGAGGTGGCCGAGCAGATAGTCGCGTCAAAGAGCTTTGACTACGGTACCGCCTGTGTGTCGGAACAGGCTGTCATCGCCGATCCGGAAATCGCGCGCAAGCTTCGCCACGAACTCAAGCTTGCGGGCTGCTATTTCTGCACGCCTGCCGAGGCCGATCGGCTGGCGGAAACGATCTTCCTGGACAGCAGGTCGATGAACCCTGAACGCGTTGGCCAGTCGCCGGAACGGCTGGCGGAACTGGCGGGCTTCTCTTTGCCGCCCCGTACCAAGTGCATTGTCAGCGAAGAGAGCGAAGTCGGATGGCAGCGCCCGCTGTCGGCTGAGAAGCTCAATCCAGTGCTGGCCTTCTACGAGGCCAAGGACAGCGGTCATGCGATCGAACTGTCCCATGCGGTGGCAACGTTCGGGGGATGGGGCCATAGCGCCGTTGTCCACAGCCACGATCCAGACGTCGTTGTCCGGTATTCGGCCATTCCCACCGGGCGTGTGCTCGTCAACGTTCCCGCAATTCACGGCGGTGCCGGATACGCAACCGATCTGGAGCCGAGCTTCATGCTTGGAACGGGCACCTGGTCCGGCTCGATGACATCGGACAACGTAACTGCGCTGCACCTGATCAACATCAAGCGGGTTGCTTGGGCGAACCGACCCTGGCGCGACATTCACGAGGAGTTCGGGGCATGAGTGACATAACGATCAGGGCGCTGATGCAGATCGACAACCTGCAGCCCAAATTCGCCGCCTATAACGGGGCTACAGTACAAGGCTCGATTCCGCTCTCCGGGGATACGGTTCTTGTCGGCGAGCTGGCGCCGGGCAACTGTGTGTTCCAGCTGATCGACCGGGCGCTGAAAGCGTCATCGGTCGAGGCCACGACACAGATGGTGGAGCGGGAGTTCGGCTTCTTCATTCTCCGGTCACCGTCAAACGCAGAGGTGACGCAGGCGAGGGACGCGATTCTCGGCGCCCTTGGCGCAGCGATGTCCGACCGCCTGAAGCCGAGCATCGCATCGACACAGATCATAACATCGGTCGAGCCTTACCAGGCCCAGCTGCTGAACAAGTGGCGGAAGGGAACCCTGCTGGTGCCGGGCCAGACCCTCGGTATCATCGAATGTGCGCCGGCAGCCTATGTCTCGATCGCAGCGAACGAAGCCGAGAAAGCTGCTGAGATCGACATAGTGGAGGTTCGGGCCGTCGGCAGGTTCGGAAGGCTGTTCATCTCAGGTTCTGAGGACTCGGTGAAGACAGCGGTGGCCGCTGCATCCAGCGCGATCGAGGCGGTGGACGGACAGGACGCCTAGATGGCGCGGGTAATCGGATCGGAAGCGGTTGAGGACGCCCGGCAACGCGGGCGGACCGTCTTTGAGATCCTGCCCGGAGACATAGTCACGGAAATGGCGCGGGAAACCGCTGCGCGAATCGGGATCCGTCTGGCTGACGGGCCAATCGAGCGACCGGCTCCCGTCCGCACCGACGGTACCACGGCGATGCGGCGCGTCCTATACCGCCGGTCGGCGAGATGGGCCGCGCCCGCAAGGACCGTTCAGCCGCGGGCACGTAGGTTCTCCAGGCTCGCGATTGTTGGTGCGGGCGGGGTAGGCGGAAACATCGCGCATCTCGCCGCCAATGCGGATATCGCTGAAGAGATCGTCCTCATTGACATTGCGCGCGGCGTCGCGGCAGCGGCAGCGCTCGACCTCAACCATGCCGCTGGCATCACCGGCGCCGGGGCACGGTGCTTGGGCAGCGAGGATCTGGGCCAGGTGTCGGGGGCGGATGCCGTCGTTGTCACCGCAGGCCGGGCCCGGACTCCAGGCATGACCCGCTCCGATCTAATGGACGCCAACCGTCGGGTCATCCACGCCGCCGCCGAGGCAATCCGAACCCAGGCTCCGAATGCCGTCGTCATCGTTGTAACCAATCCGCTTGATGAAATGACGGCGGAAATGCTCCGGGCCACCGGGTTCCCCCGCGAGCGGGTGCTCGGCATGGCCGGAACGCTGGATTCCAGCCGCTTCCGCAGCGCTCTGGCGGCTGCGGCAAAGGTCTCACCGGCCGATGTCAGCGCCATCACGTTAGGCAGCCACGGGGATGAAATGGCCCCGATTCTCTCACTCGCCCGCATTAAGGGCCTACCCCTGTCGAAATTTCTTTCGGAAGACGAGATCGGCGCCTGCGCCCGGGACGCCGTGACCGGGGGTGGCCAGGTCGTGGCGCTGAGGCGATCGGGATCCGCAACCATCGCGCCGGCCCATGCAACAGTCGAGATCCTGGACCATGTCCGTGGCGTCAGGGCCGGACCGGTTCCTGTCTCGGTAATGCTCAATGGGGAGTACGGCGTCGATGGCGTGGTTCTGGGAGTTCCCGCCCATCTCGGCCAGACCGGCCTGGTCCGCGTCGAAATCCTTAACATCTCCGAGACCGAGCGGACGGCCCTTCGGACAGCGGCCGATGCGATCCGGCACCGGTTATCGCAATGATACGCAAGTTCAGTTCCGGCGGCCGCTTCGAGGAGATTGGCAGCTATTCCCGCGCAAAGAGGGTCGGGCCTTTCGTCTATGTCGCCGGAACGACCGCCATTGAGCCGTCCGGCAAGCTCCATGCTCCCGGCGACTGCTATGCCCAGTCAGTTTTCATCCTGTCCCGCATCGAGGATGCGCTCAAACAGGTCGGTGCGGAAATGCGTCATGTGGTCCGTACGCGGGCCTACCTGACGGATATGGATCAGGCGGGCGGATTCATCCGTGCCCATGGCGAGGCATTCCTTGGTATCGATCCCGTGCTGACAGGTGTCCGTGCCGGCCTGACCCAGCCGGGAATGATGGTTGAGATCGATGTCGATGCGATCGTTCACGAAGCGCTTGACCCAACCGCGTCCTGAACAGGCCAGACGGGTAATTCCAGTTGGCGTTTCTCCGGAAACATACCGAGGACGCAGCCGTTCGGCTTTTCCCGCTGCTGCGGGCGATTTTGATTGACTTTATCGGACAGCGTTTGTTTTTGTATACAGTATACAGTCGCCATTCCGGAACCATGGGAGGTAACACAATGTTTCGAAGAATTCCTGTCTTCAGCGCCGCGCTGGTTGGCGCCGCTGCCATCGCCGCATCCGCGTCGGCCGAAATCAAAGTCGGCTTCATCGGATCGCTCAGTTCGGATACCGGGCTTTCGACCCTGCGCGGAGCCGAAATCGCAATCGACGAGCTCAACGCAGCGGGCGGGGTGATGGGCCAGCAGATTGCGCTGGTCACAGCAGACACCGGCGAAGACGTTACCGAGGGCATCAAGGCCTACGAGTACCTTGCCGAGACCGAAGAGGTCGACTTCATCATCTCCGGCTCCATCGATGACGTGTCGCTTGGCTGGCTGCCAAGAATGCAGGAATACCGCATTCCTACTCTGGACACCTGGACCAGCTATATCGGCATCATCGACATGGTGGTCGAGGAACCGGAGTTGATGGAACCTTATTTCATGAACATCGCCTCTGACGAGGCGTTGGCAACGCTCTACATCAGCTTCGGCGCAGACGTACTGAAAGGGCAGATGGGCTGGGATAGCGTGGTGATCCTTGCCGAGGACACCGCATTCGGCGGCGCGATCACCGGTCTTGTGACCGATGCACTGGCTCCTGTCGCTGGAATCGAGGTGAAGGACATCATCGTTTACGACATCGGCACCGTTGACTTCGCTCCGATCTTTTCCAAGGCCCAGGCGAGCGGCGCTGACTTCATCTACCAGGTCAGTTCGGTGAACTCGCAGGTGATGTCCTCTCAGTATGTGAAGCTTCAGGTTCCCATGCCGATGACGGGTGTGAACGTTTCGGCGCTGGGTCTCGAATACTGGGAAGATACAGGCGGCGCGGGTGGCGGAATCTCGACCCTTTCGCCCATTCCTTCCGTGGGATTCGAGCTTGATCCGGTCAGCCAGCAGTTCGTGGATACCTATCAGGCGCGGTATGATTCCCGGCCTGTGATGCCGCATTTCAACGGCTTCAACGCCTATCACGGGCTGAAACAGGCTATGGCCGCCGCTGAAGAGGCAGGTGGATTCGACGATGTCTCGGCTTGGGCAGCTGCAATGGAAAAGCAGGATCTGAAGCTGGAGAAAGACGGCAAGCTGTGGCTGCGCTACGGTTTCTGGCAGCGTGACCAGGTCGAGCCTGTCACGCAGCGGACCTATCCGCATAACGCGCTGTTCGATCTTGAGGCTCCCTATGACTTTGCCCAGCCCTCGATGGTTGTGGTTCAGTGGCAGGAGGACGGTTCGGTCGGCGTGGTCTATCCACCGGAATACGCCAACATGGACTTTGCGGTTCCCAGCTGGGTGCCTGTAAAGTGATGCATGCGACGGCGGGCGGGAGATTCCCGCCCGCCCGCTTTTCTTTCGCCGCTATCGCTGCGAACCTCTCAGCGTCAGCACTGGATTCGTGTCCAGACGCTGCGCAGGAGGAGTGCTCGGTGCCGCAGGGGTCTACGCTCAGCCATTTCCGGGATGGGCCGCCTGCCGGATTGGCCGCGGCGGAACCGACAGTGCGGAACTTGCGCCGTCCCGCGAAGGCACCTGCCGCCGCATGACACAGATCCTGATCCAGGGCCTTCTGCTCAGCGGCCTCTACGCCCTGATCGCCATGGGTTTCACGCTGATTTTCAGCGTTGGCCGCGTTCTGGATCTTGCCTATGGCGCGTACCTCCTGATTGGAGGCTACACCTATTTCCATTTCTCCCAGACCCTTGGGTTTCCGGTGCCGGTTGGCCTGGCGCTTGCCGCAATCGTCGGCTGCGCCATGGGTCTGGCGAAGTTCCGTTTGATCGTGAAACCACTCAAGAGCGAACACGTCGCCGTGGAAATCTCCACCCTGATCCTTGCGGTTGTCCTTCAGGCAGGCGTCGTTCTGGTCTTTGGAGACAGTTCGAAAATCCTTCTGCCCATCGTGCCCGGGGTGGAGCGGTTCGCGGGTGCCGCCGTGCCCTATTCCAATCTGCTGGCTACTGTCGCCAGCTGGATCATCCTGATTGGCCTGTACTGTTTCGTCCGGTTCACACATACCGGCCGAGCCATGCAGGCGGTGTCGATGGATGCCAAGGGGGCGGTGATTTCCGGGATCGATTCCGATAGGATCAACGCCGTCACCTGGATGATCTCCGGGGCGCTTGGGGCGGTCGGCGGAGTCTTTTTTGCCAGCTATACCCAGCTTTATCCGGGAATGTGGGTCGCGCCGCTCATCATCTCTGTCGCCGTTGTCATCGTCGGAGGAATCGGTTCGATCATCGGTACGCTCGTGGTTGCGCACATCGTGGGTTTCATGGAGATCACGGTTTCGGCTTTGATAGCTCCTGAGCTGCGGGGGGTGTTCACCATGCTTCTGATCATCGGAGTCCTGGTTCTCCGTCCACGCGGGCTGTTCGGGCGGGAGGAGCTATAGGTGTCCCTGCGCTGGCATCATCTTGCCCTATGGGCCGCGCTGGTTGTCGGGATGCTGCTGTTGCCGCATTTGGTGAGCAAGGGCACGCTCAGGACGATAATCTTCGCAAACTATCTGGCGATATTCGCGATCTCGTGGGACGTATTGTCGGGCCGCACAGGATATGTGAGCTTTGGCCATCCTTTCCTGATCGGAATCGGGGCCTATACCACGGCCATTCTGACCAAACGTTTCGATGTTCCGGTTGAGATCTCCATTCCGCTGGCGGTGGCTGCGACCATGGTTGGGGGCCTGATTGTTCTGTTGCCGGCACTGCGCATCAAGGGCAGCTATTTCGCCTTGGTGACACTGGCGTTCATGGAACTGATGTACCAGCTTGTCCAGGTCATCCGTCCAGACCTGACCGGAGGTACGCGCGGTATGTCCGGTCTGCCGACTCTGACTCGCGGCGCGGTCAACGGTTTCTATCTGTCAACCGCGCTGATGCTCGTCATTGCGATTTCCATGTGGCTGCTGATGCGGACGCGTCTTGGCACCGCATTGTCGGCGATCGGCATGAATGAGGAAAGCGTACGGGGGTCGGGTCTTTCCGTCACGCGCCTGAAGACATTCGCCTTCATAACCTCGGCGTTCATTGCGGGTCTGGGTGGCGCGTTCTACATCCACTATCTTGGCTCAATTGCGCCGCGGGCGCTGTTTGACATCAATTTCCTGTTCACGATCATCGTCGCGGCGCTCATCGGCGGCGCGGGCACTATTGTCGGCCCGTTGATCGGGGCGTTTTTCCTGACCTTCCTTCTGGAGTTCCTGCGTCCCTACCTGCCGGGAGCGGAGCGATATTTCGTCTATGGAGGGATAGCGCTTCTGATGTACATGTACCGTCCGAAGGGAATCGTCGCTCTGTTCGAGGCAGGTCTCGCCAAGCTGAGGTGGTTGAGATGAGCGCTTCGCTGGCAGTCAACGGGCTTGTGAAGAGATTTGGCGGACTTCTGGCCACGGACAATCTCAGTTTCAGAATTGAACCTGGCGAGTCGGTAGGCCTGATTGGGCCGAACGGCGCTGGCAAGACGACTGTATTCAGCCAGATCATGGGCGAGCATCGCCAGACCTCGGGTACAATCAGTCTTGATGGTGAGGAGATATCGAGGTTTTCCACTCCGGCGAGGATCCGAAAGGGCGTCAGCCGAACCTATCAGGTACCACGGCCCTTCACGGGACTCACCGTGGCGGACAACATCAGCGTGGGACATATGCCGGACAGCGTCTGGGAGATGATCACGCGTGCGGGAGACCGTGACCGCGAGGTGGAGCTGGCGCTTTCGGTGGGATTCGCGGAGGAGGATCTCGGCCGGACACCTGCCGAACTGTCCATGGGAAACCTGCGGAAACTTGAAATGGCGCGCACATTGGCGACCGGCCCTCGGCTCATGCTGCTTGATGAAGTCTTTGCCGGGCTCACCGCAGCCGAGATTTCGGTAATCGGGGAACTCGTCCAAAGCCTGCGTGCTGAAGGCATGACATTTCTGATCGTAAGCCATGACCTCAAGGCTCTGGAGCCGCTCATCGACCGCGCCATCGCCATCGACCGCGGGGCAATGGTGGCCGAGGGACCGTATCTGGACGTCATCGAGAATCCGCAGGTTCGCGCGTCCTATCTGGGGGCGGCCTGAATGGCATATCTGGAGATAGACCGGCTCTCGGCATTCTATGGCCGGGCCCAGGCGCTGTTCGAGGTCTCGCTGGATGCGGAACAAGGTGACATCATCGCGGTCATTGGCGCTAACGGGGCTGGCAAATCGACATTGTTTGACAGCCTGATGGGACTTACCAGGATTCAGGGAGACATTCGGCTGGCGGGCGAGTCGCTCACTGGCATGGATCCTTCTTCAATTGTCTGCCGGGGGGTTGGCTATGCGCCGGAGCGCTTCAATCTCTTTCCGTATATGACCGTAAGGGACAACCTGCTGGTCGGCGCCTACACCGCTCGGGACGACATCGGGAAGAACCTTGATATGGTCCATGCGCTTTTCCCACGGCTCGAGGAACGGGAAGGACAGGAGACCTCAACGCAGTCAGGAGGCGAGCGTCAGATGGTTTCGCTCGGGCGTGCCCTGATGACGTCTCCGAAGCTGCTGCTGGTTGACGAGCCGACAATCGGCCTTGCGCCTCGGGTCTGCAACGAGATCGCCGAGGCGCTTAAGCGGCTGCGCGACGAGTTCGGCCTGACGATCCTAATGGCTGAGCAGAACGCCAATTTCGCTCTGTCTCTGTCGGACAGGATCTATGTTCTGGAGAGCGGCCGGATCACCGCGCACGGCACCCATGACGAACTCTCGGATGATGAGGCGCTGGCTGCGGCATATTTCGGGCATTGATCCAAGGACCGGAAGATGGGATTTCGTTGCCGCCCGGCTCTTTTCTTCTGGCAGCGGCATTCGCAAGTGAAGAGTGTAAACTTCAAGAGGCGCGGGTGCGATTCGTCGCAGCGCTCCGGCCCGCAGTCATGGGTGGACTGCGACGCGCCGTGTCAGCTCGAGCGGGCGCTTGTCCCCGGAGTGTGAATTCGGGTCGCGTCGATAGCGGTTCAGGTGGGGTTGGCCTAAATTTAGATGACATGGCAGTCTACTGTTCCAGCATTAGGGATACCGCTGCTGCTTCGTCGGATCTCAGTTTCCTATGTTAACCACGTCACGAGACGACTGTAGCTCACTCACGGATTGAGCCGTCAGTGGCTCTGTTCGGATCCCTTGGGTTCCGGCCCCTTCCCTGCTATTGTGCATTGGCAGGAGCGCAGCGAATGATCGCGGCGTTCCTGCGTTGTCAGTGGAGAGGCCGATGGACCGCCTGCTTCCGATCGGGATCCAGGACTTCCGCACGATCCGGGAGGCGGGCTTCCTCTACGTCGACAAGACGCCCTTCATCCGGCGCCTTGTGGAGAGGGGGCGCAGCTACTTCCTGTCCCGTCCGCGCCGGTTCGGCAAGAGCCTTCTTCTGGACACGATTCGGTCGCTGTTCGAGTGCCGCGAGGAGCTGTTCCGGGGGCTGGACATCCACGGCCGCTGGGACTGGTCGGACCCGCATCCCGTGGTGCGGCTGAGCTTCGACGGGAAGTACACCGACCCGCAGGACGTCGAGCGCAGCGCCCTCAACCAGCTGGCGCTCATCGAGGACGCCTCCGGGACGGGCGCGGCGCCGTCCCCCGGGACCGGGCCCGAGCGCCTGCAGTCCGTCCTCCACCGGCTCCA
>JAJEAY010000225.1 GCA_022824145.1 Rhodobacter sp.
TTCGCGTTCCGCCAGTCCTCGCGCTCGCAAAGCTCACGTGCCAGGAAGGTCCGCGTGCAGTCCCCGGCCCCAAGCCGCGCCTTCAGCCAGTCAACCGTCTCGGTGCAGTAGTGTCGGATCCCGATTCTCATGCAGCCGGGAATACGGCGTCAGCTGCATCGAGTCAACAGTGTCCGGTTGAAAGGCCTGGGGGTCCTGCCGTCCCTGGCCGCCTTCCGGCGCAGCTTTTCCAGCGCCATCCCGATCGCGGCCTCGGACTTCCTGACCGCGCAGACCCGTCCGGCGACCGAGGCCGCCGATCCGTTTCCGTCGGTCGCCACGTCCCGGGAGCCGACGGTTCCCGGCCGGTCGAGTTCCGAAACCGCCGCAAGCAGGTCGAAACGACGCCCGTCGGGCTCCAGGAAATGGAGCGGGCCGGTGCTGGCCCGCACCATGACATGGCCTCCGGCTCCCGCGACATGCGCGATGCCGGAAGCCGTCGAGTAGCCCCGGTCGCCGACCAGGCATTCGCCTTCGGCGACCGGGAACTGCCGGAACGACTCGCCGCTGCCCGCGCCCTCGGTCTCCGTCACGACGAAACGGTCGCAGGCCAGGGAGGGAAGCCGCACGCTGTAGTGGATGCGCCAGAGCGACCCCGTCCTGCCCGGCTCCTTCACGGTCGTCGCGTCAACCGCGCGGAGCCTGAGGCCCGCTTCCGGGCATTGCGCCGGCGCCGGCCCGCGCTCCTCGAACAGCGCCCGGCACAGGGAAAGAAGCCAGGGGCCGGACTTGGCGAGCCGCTTCTTCAACGCGACCTGCGACAGGTCAGCCAGTCCCGCGTGACGCGCGCGAACCGCGGTCTCGCGCAGCGAATGCCCGCACCCGAGATGCATCAGAAGGACGCGGAGAAGGTTCTCCGGCGACCTGTCCTTCCGCAAGCCCTTCAGCGCGCCGGATTCGGCCGCGAGGGCCTCCCAGCCCTCGGGCAGGAAACCCAGCAGCAGTTCCCAGTCCTCGTCCATGACACGCCGCTCCGTGAAGCTTCGGATGCCGCATCACGGCATGAATTTCCGGAAATGCAAACAAGTTAACGCTTATGGATCTCTACCCTGTCTCTGGCCTGGCGTACGGAGAGAGCGGAAATCCCGTCGGAACGTGTTCGCCGTTCACGGAAACGCTTCGGACGGCAATTTGAATATGCTTCGCGCAAAATAACGGTATGGGATGTCGGTGATGTAGGGGAATGGACAGGAAGACGAAAAACTGAGATGCAGGATTCGCAGAAATCACTGATGTTCCGTTTGATACCATGAGAACAGCTCGGCTTCTTCACGAGAGCGGCATTGAGCGGTGCCGGGCTGAGGCGATCACCACAGCGATCAAGGAGGCCGTGATCAACGGGACCGTGACCAAGGCTGATCTTTCCGGGATGGAAGCGGAGATCAAGGCTAAGCTTCAATGGATCAAAGCAATTGGCGGAATCATACTGGCCGTGCTCTTGCTGTCGTGGCTGCCCGAACTGATCCTGGCTGCATCTCCTTCATAAGTTTGCTTGCCATTTTGAACTGCCTTGCCTGCGATTCCTGCGAGCCTGATCGAATGCCGCAGCGCAACCAAGTTACTCTGGAAACGAAAGCCGTCGCCACCTGCGCATCCGGGAACGGAACCACGTACGCTGTCTCTTCGCGTATCGCCTGGTCGCGGTCTTTCCGGCGGCTGTCGCATCACTGAGACTGCGTTTTCCGCATAGATGGTCGACCAGTTCCGCGGCTCCGATGGCTTTCGATGAAGGCAGGGCGGGATTCCAGTCGGCGAGGTTGTTTCGGACCTCCTCGACCGCGCCGCCCTCAACCATCGCCTCGAAACGCTGGTCGATCCGTTTTCCGAGCCAGTCCCGATCCGCTTCCAGAAGCAGAGGCTGAACGGATTCAAGCGGCAGCAAAGGGTCGGGAGTATCGTCCTGCCATGCCGCCATCCCACGTCCGGTCGCGCGCCAGACTTCCCATGCACGGAGGATCCGCGTTGCGTTGGCAGGATCCAGACGGGACTGTGTGGCGCCGTCCAACTCAGCGAACAGAACTGCGGCTCCTTCGGACTGCACGCGCTCCTGCGCCTCTGCCCGCAGTTGGGCTGGAATCGGCGGAATATCCACGAGCCCTTCGGTCAGCGCAGTGAAATAAAGACCTGTCCCGCCGACAAGAATCACGCGCTCGTCACCTGAAAGCACATGTTGAAGCTCGCTCAGCCAATGACCGACTGAATAGGCCGCGTCACGGGCAACATGGCCGTATAGCCAGTGAGGTACCACCGCCTCGTCCGCAGGTGAAGGGCGGGCCGTAAGTATCCGCCAGTTCGCGAATACCTGCAGCGCGTCGGCATTGACGACCGTTCCGCCCTGGCCGGATGCGATCTCAAGTGCCAGCGAGGACTTTCCGCTCGCCGTCGGACCAGCGATCAGGACAGGCAGCTCCGGCGAAAGCGATTTCAGGATTTCATGTTTCACCCGGTCTACCACGCATTGAACATCGGCTGTTCTTCCTTCATTCTGCGCATCGGAAAAACTGATTGCGGAGCGAAACAGACCATGACTGAACCCACGGGGCAATTTGCCGGATTTCCAGACGGCGTGAATACAGGATGACGTCTGCGGAGACTGAATCCCAGCAGGAATCGCCCGAAAGCCGGTATCGGCGAATCATGCTGAAAATCTCCGGTGAAGCGCTGATGGGGAATCAGGGTTTCGGACTTCATCCTCCAACCGTCCAGCGGGTCGCAGCGGAAGTGAAGTCCGTTCATGATCTGGGCGTCGAGGTCTGCATGGTGATCGGCGGGGGCAACATCTTCCGCGGCCTTCAGGGTTCGGCGCAGGGCATGGAGCGAACGACGGCCGATTACATGGGCATGCTGGCGACGGTCATGAACGCGCTGGCGATGCAGTCGGCACTTGAACTGCTAGGAGTGTATACCCGGGTCATCAGCGCCATTCCGATGGACCAGGTATGCGAGCCCTACATCCGCCGCCGTGCCGTCCGGCACCTAGAGAAGGGCCGCGTCTGTGTTTTCGCCGCGGGCACCGGCAACCCTTATTTTACCACCGACACAGCGGCGACCCTGCGTGCGTCCGAGATGGGATGCGATGTGATTTTCAAGGCCACAAAGGTTGACGGAGTCTATGATTGCGACCCGGAAAAGCATGCGAATGCCCGGCGGTTCGACAGAATTTCCTATGACATGGTGCTGGCCAAGCAGCTTGGCGTGATGGATGCCACAGCCATTGCCCATGCTCAGGGCAACAACCTCCCCATTGTTGTATTCTCCCTTGACGAACCGGGGGGATTCCGGGGTGTAGTTCTGGGGAAAGGCACCTATACAGAAGTGTGTTCCAGCCGTAATCTAGACGGCGAGACGCTCCAGGAGGGGCGCTGAACGGGAGTGACAAAATGCCAGACGATCTGGACATCGATGTTAACGACCTTTCCCGCAGGATGGACGGAGCGGTCGCAGTGCTTCGCAAGGAGTTCGCCACACTCAGGACCGGACGGGCCTCGGCGGCGATGGTGGAGCCGATAACGGTTGAAGCCTATGGAGTGCAGACGCCGATCAATCAGGTGGGTTCTGTGAACGTCCCCGAGCCGCGGATGGTGACAATCAACGTCTGGGACAAGTCGCTTGTGAACAAGGTTGAAAAGGCGATTCTGGAATCGGGTCTCGGAATAAATCCGCAGCGGAACGGAACGATCATCATGCTTCCGATACCTGAGCTGAACGAGGAGCGACGCAGGGAACTCACCAAGGTTGCCGGTCAGTACGCCGAGAACGCGCGCGTTTCCATCCGCCATGTTCGCCGCGACGGAATGGACCAGCTGAAGAAAGCGAAGACCGCTGGCATGGCTGAGGACGAGAACAAGATCTGGCAGGACGAGATCCAGGAACTGACGGATTCCCGTATCAAGACTGTCGACGACGCACTGGAAGCCAAGCAAGCCGAGATCATGCAGGTGTAGCGCCGCTGGGTCGTTAGACGTGGTCCGAACTCCTTCATCCAATAGGCGACAGCCCGAATTGGAGGCGTATCCGGATGAAGGAGCAGGTATGAAGCGAGGGACCGGTATCGCACCGCATCACGTGGCCATTATCATGGACGGCAACGGCCGCTGGGCCCAGCAGCGGGGAAGGCCTCGGCTGTTCGGCCATCAGGCGGGCGCTCGCAGGCTGAGGGAGATCGTGCGGGTCTGTCCTGATCTGGGGGTGAAATACCTAACGATTTTCGCGTTTTCGACCGAGAACTGGAAGCGCACCCAGATCGAGATCGCGGGGCTGATGACCCTTTTCCGGCGATACATCACTCTTGAGACCAAAGCGCTTGTCCGGGAAGGGGTGAGGGTGCGGTTTATCGGCGACCGAATCCGTCTTGATGAAAAGCTCGTGTGGCTCATGGACGAGCTGGAGTTGATGACAGCTGACAATTCCCGGGTGCATCTGACGATTGCGCTGAATTACGGAGGGCGTGACGAAGTCGCGCGGGCAACCCGGCGCCTTGCGCAGGAGGTCAGGGCGAACCGGCTGAATCCGGACACCGTTAACGAGGAAACGTTCGCGCATTATCTTGACACATATTTCCTTCCGGATCCGGATCTCGTCATCCGCACCAGCGGAGAGGCCCGGATTTCGAACTTCCTGCTGTGGCAGTCGGCATATGCCGAGTATGAATTCATCGATACGCTGTGGCCCGACTTCACCAAAGAGGTCTTCACTGAAATCGTCACCGGTTATTCCGGCCGCGAACGAAGATTCGGCGCGGTCACGGCATGAGCGCTTCCAGCCGCTGGGACGACCTGTGGCTGCGGGTAGGCACCGGAGGCGCGTTGGTCGTAGCGGGTGGGGCGGCGGTCTGGCTTGGCGGCGCTGCCTTTTCCATAGTAATCGCCCTGGCAATCGGTGTGATGGTCTGGGAACTGGCCTGCATGATGGAGGGCAACCGCAGTCCGCGTGCGCTCCAGTTCGGAGTTCTTGCCAGTGCATGTCTGCTGTTCTCGCGTCAGTTCGACCCGATATTCGCAACAGTGGTGCTTGCCATCCCCGCGGCGGCCGGCGCTGTTCTGCTTCACCGCTATCGCTGGATGTTTGCTTACTGCGCGTTCTGCATCCTGGTTGCCGGTTACAGCCTGACGGGGTTTCGGGACCAGCAGGGAGCGGTGCTTACCCTGTGGCTGGTGGCGGTGGTCGCCGCAACGGATATCGCCGGATATTTTGGCGGGCGGATGATCGGCGGCAGAAAGTTCTGGCCTTCGGTGAGTCCGGCAAAGACCTGGGCCGGTGTCGTTTCAGGCTGGCTAGCTGCGGCGTTGACCGGTCTGGCCTTTGTCCCTCAAAGCTCAATCGGTTTCCAGCTTGTCTGGGTTTCGGTGGTTTTGAGCGTTGCTAGCCAGCAGGGCGACCTCGCCGAGAGTGCCGTGAAACGCCGGGTCGGAGTGAAGGACAGCAGCGGCATTCTCCCCGGACATGGCGGATTGCTCGACCGGTTTGACGGATTGGTCGGCGCCGCGCTCCTTTTGGCGCTGGGCGAAGTATTCCGCTACTTCATTTCCATTTAATCAGCGGGGTCGGCCTCAGGTCGGACCTGACCCGTACTGAAATGCGTTTTCCGTTCCCGAATGTCGCAGGTGGCATTCGGTCAGATCGGCTGCGCAATCGGCGACGGCGCCCGAAGCCAGAGTGCTTTTCGCAGGATCGAACATTGAAATCCTGCGGGATAGCTGCCATTTCCGATCCAGCCTCAAACAGCATCGGTGCTGGCTTCCCGGAGAGTGTCCTGGGTCAGTGACGGCTGTGCGGCGGGCAGGCAAAGATCGGAATCCTACATGCTCGACCTGATACCGAATTTCGGCAACGTGCTTTATACCGTCGGTGCGTTCCTGATCGCGTTTGGCGTCGTCGCCGCGGTGCATGAATACGGCCATTACATTGTGGGCCGTTTCTGCGGAATCAAGGCGGAAGTATTCTCCCTGGGTTTCGGCCCCGAGGTCTGGTCCCGCAGGGACCGGCACGGAACGCTTTGGCGGGTCGCGGCTCTTCCGCTCGGCGGGTATGTGCGCTTTGAGGGCGACGGCAACGTGGCCAGCACGACTGCGGCAAAGCAATCCAACGGCAGGGCTGCTCCGAGTCTCCGCTATACGCTGGACAGCGCACCGCTATGGGCCCGCGCAGCGACGGTTGCAGCCGGACCGATGTTCAATTTCGCGCTTTCCATCCTGGTGTTTGCGGCTGTCATCATGTTCACGGGAATCGCCTCTGATCCCCTTACCGTAGACAAGATCAGAGCAGTTCACGGGTCTGAACCGGAACTGCGGCACGGAGACGAGATCATCGCTGTCGAAGGCCAGGACGCGCCCGGAGTGGACGGGCTTGGTGCGTTCATCGCGGGTCTGCCGGTGGAGCCATACCTGGAATACACAGTGCGGCGTGACGGTCGCTATGAAACCGCCACCGCACCGCATCCCTTTCCTTCGGTTGTTGCCGGAGTAGCGCCTGGCTCTGCGGCGGAGGACGCCGGTCTGCTTGAGGATGACGTCGTGCTTTCGGTGAACGACGAGGAAGTCTGGACCTTCGCGCAGCTGCGCGAATCGGTTGGACGGTCCGGTGGCAGTTCCCTTGATCTGACAATCTGGCGCGCGGGCGAAACGCACGAAGTCTCGCTGACTCCTCGCAGGATGGATCTTCCTCTTGCGGACGGTACGTTCGAGACACGGTATCTCATCGGGGTGACCGGCGGGCTGCTCTTTGAACCCAGGACCGAACTCCCTGGCATTGGCTTCGCAGTGGAGTTCGGGGTTCGGGAAACCGTAGATATCATTCGCCTGTCCCTTTCGGGCATCTACCATATCGCTGCGGGGCTGATCAGTTCCTGCAACCTGAGCGGCCCGATCGGCATTGCCGAGACCAGCGGCGCCGCCGCAAGCCAGGGCTGGGCCAGTTTCATTCAGTTCATCGCGGTGTTTTCGGCTGCCATAGGTTTGATCAATCTCTTTCCGATTCCGGTTCTTGACGGGGGACATCTGGTGTTTCACGCATGGGAAGCCGTGAGCGGGAAGCAGCCCAGCGAGCGGGTTAGGGGCGTACTTACAGCGATCGGACTGGCCCTGATTCTGGCGTTGATGGCCTTTGCGGTTCTGAACGACATACGCTGTCCGTGAAACGGATGAAGTGTGGGATTATGTACCTGACTGAATGACGTGAGGCCCCAATGTGTTTTCACCTTGGGCGCGATGGCCGCGCCGAGGGGCCGGCTGCAAAGGGCGATGGCGTCCGGGATTGGCGCATCCGCTCGGCGGGAAGCGTTTGCGCTGGCAACTTCGATGACCCGTGAAATCGACCGGAAGGCGGAAGCGCATGGGTTTCAGTCAAAGATATTATTCCCATGAATTGGATCAGAGAACACTTTCAGCACCCAATCCGTCCGGTCACCGGGTTGCCTCCGGTCACGATCGGATGGCGATGTGCCGACTCCGGGGGATCACTGTCGGTTGAGCGTCATGCCCTATGCCGGAACAGAAACCGGACACACTTGCGGCTGCTTCGATCTAGGATCCAGACGTTCGACGGCTGTATCAACGTTGGCGTCGCCTGGTGAACCGTCCTTCTTGCAAGCCAAACCGGGTTTCGCGGGCAGATGACGTCCGCTGCGGCAATTCAGTATTGGGCTGAAATATGAGTTGTAGATAACTGTTTTTCCTATGTTTATGGGAATTTTTCCGGTCTGGGCGCGTCAGGCATCGGATGTGTGACATGGATTGCGCGCTGACGCCGTTGCTGCTGCGATAATACAACGATCCGGCTCCCCATACAGGCGGAGAATTCAGCCAAACGGAGACCGGCATGCGAATCTGGCTTTTGACAACCCTCAACAATGGCGTTACTCAGGTATTGAATACGCTTGGGGAAGCATCCATGAGACTCGCAGACCGAAGCAGGCATGCAGCTTGCGAATTTGGCTTTTTGACTCCAACCATTGGCCTGACAGTTTTCGCATTGATCGCTGGAATGTTCTTTGCGTTCAGTTCCTCAGCTCAGGCGCAGACCTATCGCTTTGACAACATTGTGATCGAGGGCGCCGTGAGGGTGGAGGCGGGAACCATCCTTAGTTACGCGGGACTCTCCGAAGGAAGCGCGGTGACCGCCGGTCAGCTGAACGCCGCATATCAGGCCGTCCTCGAGTCGCAGCTGTTCGAGACTGTCGCCTTTGAACCGGAGGGCAACACGCTCTTGATTCGGGTTCAGGAACATCCGACGATCAACTCCGTCAACTTCGAGGGAAACAGGCGCCTCAGTGACGAAGTGCTTGAGCCGATCGTTCAGTCGCAAACCCGCGATTTCTTCAATCCAAGTTTGGCTGAGGAAGACGCCGCCCGAATCACACAGGCATATGAGCAGACCGGCCGTCTCGCGGCGGGCGTTGATCCAGTGATCATCCGGCGGCCGAACAACCGCGTTGACCTGGTGTTCGAGATCCGGGAGGGCAGGGTATCGGAGGTCGAGCGCATCAGCTTCGTCGGTAACCGGAACTATTCGGACCGTCGTCTTCGTAGGGCGCTGGAGTCAAAGCAGGCCGGGCTGTTTCGCCAGCTGGTGCAGCGCGACACCTATGTCGCCGACCGGGTCGAGTTCGACAAACAGATTCTGCGTGACTTCTACTCGTCGCGTGGATTCGTGGATTTTCAGATTCTCTCGACATCGGCCGAATTTTCGCAGGAGCGAGATGCATTCTTCCTGACGTTCAATGTCCGGGAGGGCCAGCAGTTCAGGTTTGGGGAGATCACAACGACTTCCGACCTCGCGGAGATCGACGTGGAAGAGTTCCATGAGGCGATCAAGATCAAGTCCGGCCAAGTCTATTCGCCTCTTGGTGTGGATACCACGATCACCCGCCTGGAACGGTTGGCAACCCGGAAAGACCTTGATTTCATCAGAGTTGACCCGCGGGTGACCCGCAATGACAGGCTGTTGACACTTGATATCGAGTTCCAGGTGGTTAAGGGGCCCCGTATTTTCGTGGAGCGCATTGACATAGAAGGCAACGCGACGACACTCGACCGCGTTATTCGAAGCCGGTTCACCACGGTTGAAGGCGACCCGAACAATCCGCGCGAAATTCGTGACGCTGCGGCGCGAATCCGGGCTTTGGGATTCTTCTCGAGCACGGAAGTCGATGCGCGCGACGGCTCAACGGCCGACCAGGTTGTGATCGATGTGGATGTTGAAGAGCAGCCAACGGGCACTCTGGCGTTTGGCGCAAGCTACAGCAGTGACTCCGGGTTGGGCGCGAACATCTCATTCACGGA
>JAJEAY010000110.1 GCA_022824145.1 Rhodobacter sp.
GCGGCCGAGTTCAGGGCCAGCTACCTCGACAGCGTCCCCGAATACGACTGGAACGACTTCTGGGGTCCCACCAACGGGCAGATCCAGTACGGCTGACCGAAGAAGGACACGGGCGCGGCACACGGACCAACGCCGCGCCCGGCACTTAGATCTCGACGAGCGAACGCCTCGCTCCATGCTCATGTTGCCCGACTGGGTGCGGAAATCTCTGACTCGGCCGATTGGAATGAACGCGGAAATTCGCATCGCAGTTCAATCAGCTTGATTGTTCTGAATTCATGTGCGTGGCTGTTTTCGTGCCGGGACGTCCCACGAATTTTCCCAAGGCCAATGCCCGAATCACAACGCGGAAGTGTCCAAACATATCAGGCGAACTCCGGCAATAGTTCCCCACACTGAATGATGAAGTCGAAGACTCGGCTGCCGATGCAAAAGGCAAGGAAAAGCGGGGCTTGGCAGTGACCAACGAAGTAAAATCGCCAGCAACGGGGAATCATTGACGTCTCAGACAGGACGCGGTTATCAAGCCAATGCCCGACGGAGTCGCGAAGAAGCCAGTACTGCAGCCACTGCTGCCCGGACAGTTTTCCGGAATTTTGGCGTCGATGAATAGACGTATTTCAAATAGCTGGCATCGTCGTAACCAATCAGTTACTCAATCTCTGAACACTGGGTAGTGGAGGTTCCGTGACCAAGCAGATGACCGCCGCCGAGGCCGTTGCCCGCATCGCCGACAGGGCCACGGTCGCAGTGAATTCTTCGAGCGGGCTGTGTTGCCCGGACGCCGTGCTGAAAGCTCTCGGAGAGCGGTTTGAGTCCGAAGGAAGTCCTTATGGACTCACCATGATTCACCCGATCGCCGCTGGCGACTTCTTTGGAACCAAAGGTATCGATCACATCGCCAGGCCCGGCTGCGTTTCCAAAGTCATCGGCGGCAGCTATCCGTCCGGACCTACCAAAGCAGATCCACCGCTTATCTGGCAGATGATCGCCGCCAATCAGGTGAAAGCCTACAACGTGCCGTCCGGAATTGTTTTCGACATGCTGCGTGAGGGCGCCGGAAAGCGGCCAGGGGTTCTTACCAAGGTTGGAATGGAGACTTTCGTCGACCCCGAGCTTGAAGGATGCGCCATGAACGACGCGGCCCGCGCGGAGCCGATCGTAAGGCGGGAAGTTTTCGATGGCGGGGAATGGCTCTATTTTCCGGCGATCCGGCCCGATGTCGCCATCATCCGCGCGACCATGGCGGATGAACGGGGAAACCTGAGTTCTGAGGATGAGGGTGCGTATCTCGGAGCCATGGAAATGGCGCTTGCCGCCCATAATTCAGGTGGTCTTGTCATCGCGCAGGTTCGCCGAATTGCCGCAAATGGAGCGATACCGCCCAAGAACGTGCACGTACCTGGAATTCTCGTTGACGCGATTGTCGAAGCGCCGGAGATGCTGCAGACAACCGCAACTCCATATGACCCAGCTATATCGGGAGAGCTCATCCGCCCGCTCGACAGCTTCAGTCTTATGGAATTCGGTGTACCTAAGGTAATTGCCCGCCGAGTGGCGCGGGAGCTGCGCCATGGATGGGCGGTAAACATCGGATTCGGCATTTCAGCCAACGTACCCCGCATCTTTCTGGAAGAAGGTCAGCATGGAGCCGTTACCTGGGTGATTGAACAGGGAGCGATCGGGGGCGTACCGCTCCTTGATTTCAAGTTTGGATGCGCTGCAAACGCGGAAGCTTTCGTCGCATCGCCGCATCAGTTCTGTTACTTTCAGGCAGGAGGCTTCGATGCCTCGCTTCTCTCTTTTCTTGAGATTGATTCAGAGGGTTCGGTTAACGTTTCACGCCTCGCAGCCACGCCGCATCGGACGGCTGGCGCGGGTGGATTTGTCGACATCACCGCCCGAGCCAGGCGAATCGTCTTTTCGGGTACGTTCAATGCAGGCGCCAGAATGCGTGTCAAGGATGGACGTTTGGCAATCGACCAGGAAGGAAAGATCGCAAAGTTGGTGCCAAGAGTCGATCAGGTATCGTTTTCCGGACCCCGGGCCCTCATGCAGGGCCAGGAGGTTACACTCATTACCGAGCGCTGCGTGATCGAGCTCCGCGACAATGGGCTCACCGTCACAGAAACTGCGCCGGGACTGGACCTGAAACGCGATATTCTGGAACAGTCAGCCACCCCACTGCACGTTGCGGACAACGTCTGCACAATGGATCCTGCCCTCTTCCGCGAAGCGCCTATCGGATTGGAACCATGACTGAAGCCCGAATCCGCCTTTCTTCCTCAGACGGAATCGCAAAACTCGTTCTGTCGCGACCCGAAAAACTGAACGCGCTCGATGCCGAAATGGTTGCGGAACTGTCGAGTCGCTGCGTGGAAATCGAGCGGTGTGCCGAAATTCGGGCGGTCATCCTGTCCGGAGAGGGCAAGGCGTTCTGTGCTGGCGGTGACATCGACGCCTGGTCAGACGAAAGCCCTGAGGCATTCGGCCGGCACTGGATAAGGGAAGGCCACGCCGCTTTCGACTCACTTGCCCGACTACGGCAACCGCTCATCGCCGTGCTCGACGGCCATGCATTGGGTGGCGGTCTGGAACTGGCGGCCTGCGCCGATTTCAGGGTTGCTGAGACCCAGATAAGGATCGGGCAGCCCGAAACAGGTTTGGGGATCATTCCAGGCTGGTCTGGCACTCAGCGCGCCGTGCGCCGGTTCGGTGTGCAAACGGTTCGGCGAATGGCTCTGTTCGGAGAGACGTTCACAGCGGAAGAGGCATTGGGCTTGGGTTTGGTGGATCGGGTGGTCGAACAGGGGCGGGGCATGGCCGAAGCGGAAATCCTCGCGAAATCGGTGCTTGCCCGTGGGCCACGCGCTACGGAACTCGTTAAGCTGATGATTGCGGCCGCCGAGGGAGAAGAGCGTGAGCGGGTGATCGAATCGCTTGCCGGTGCGTTGGCGGCAGGGTCGGGTGATCTTGCCGAACGTCTTGAGGCGTTCCGGGAAAGGCGCCGTCCTGAATTTGGGGCGGAGTAGCCCGACGCCAAACGATCCGCCGGATGCAACTGCCTGAAGTCACCTTTGATGATTTGAGCCGAAAACCAGGACACAGCGCCAGGCACGGGTGATTCCCGCCTGCCGGAGCCATCCAAACGGGCACAGATCAACAATCAAGCAAGCAGTTCAAAATTGCACACCAGAACTGAGGTCGAACTCGGCTCGGTTCAGGTGTTTCCGATACGAGTCGCAGCGCAGTTAGGTGCCCGGAAATAGCCAATCCGCCTAAAAAATAATCATTTGCACAAAAAAACGCCATAATTTTGCGAGTCGATCGAAAATTCGGGATTCCAAAGCAGCCATTTCTTGCTGCAGCGCAGCACAGCAGATCTCCTGTCCGGAATGGCAATGGCGCACCATGAGTTCGCATGAGCGGGAGAAGACCCCATGACAGTCAACACAGCTTTGGCCGTACCATGTGTGATCGAAGGCCCGTACGCAGTGCGCGTTGCATTGGACATGCGCGCCGTGACGTTGGCCGTGGCCAGTGGACTTAACGGCAGTCCTGCAGGCCTTGATACGGTTTGCCGAAGCGGCGGCGCCGTGGATCTTCCTGCTTGGAGCCGAAACCGGATCCGCGGCGCCCGTCAGCGCGTCCTTACGCGACTGCGCAGCCTCTGATGGGACTCGATGGACGCAAGATCCTCCAGCCGGGCGCGCAGAGCGTGTCTCGGATGCGCACCGACGTGCCCGACCGAAACACCCATCAATATATGAAAGGGACAACCACATGAAAAACCGAAGTCTTTGTATCGTGGCAATGCTCGCAGCAGCAGCGCCGACGATGGGGATTGCCCAGGAATCAGGACCAGACATCAATCCCTACATCTTCACGACACTTCTCTTTCTGGTCGGGGGCGTCCTTGTTTTCTGGATGGCGGCTGGCTTCGCAATGCTGGAGGCGGGATTCGTTCGGTCAAAGAACGTGACGATGCAGCTGACCAAGAATGTCTCGCTCTTCGCGATCGCGTCGATCATGTACTGGTTTATCGGATTCAACCTGATGTACCCGGGCGATGCATGGTCTGTGTCCGGTTGGCTTGGCATTCTTGTTTCACCTGCGGCGCTTGAGCCGGTCGGCTTGGAGCCTGCTGCCGCATCGCTCGACTACGCATCCGTCGGCTCTGACTTTTTCTTTCAGCTGATGTTCTGTGCAACTACCGCCTCGATCGTTTCCGGCACCTTGGCCGAACGTATCAAGCTCTGGCCTTTTCTGATATTCGTCGCGGTTCTGACCGGCGTGATCTACCCGATAGAAGCGTCTTGGCAATGGGGAGGCGGCTGGCTGTCGGAGGCAGGCTTCAGTGACTTCGCCGGCTCGACACTTGTTCATTCCGCAGGCGGGTTTGCGGCACTCGCCGGTGCGATCGTTCTGGGTCCGCGCCTGGGCAAGTACAGAAACGGCAAGGTCAACCCGATACCGGGTTCGAACCTTGCATTGGCGACGCTCGGCACACTGATCCTTTGGCTGGGATGGTTCGGATTCAATGGCGGCTCGCAGCTGGCTGCGGGCACGGTCGGCGACATTGCCGACGTGAGCCGCATTTTCGCGAATACCAACATGGCGGCAGCTTCAGGCGCAGTCGCAGCACTCATCCTGACACAGGTTCTATACGGGAAAGTTGATCTGACCATGGTGCTGAACGGCGCGTTGGCTGGCCTTGTTTCGATCACTGCCGAGCCTTTGGCGCCCACGCTCTTCGGAGCGTTTTGGATCGGTGCCGTCGGCGGTGTGATCGTGGTATTGGCCGTTCCGTTTCTTGACCGGCTCGGAATTGACGATGTGGTCGGAGCCATTCCTGTGCACCTGGTTGCCGGAGTCTGGGGCACGCTTGTTGTTCCGGTCTACAACGGCGATGCAGGATTCGGTTCCCAGATTCTCGGTATCGTCGCCATTGGGGCATTCACTTTCATTGTGTCCTACATCGTCTGGATGGTGCTGAAAGTGACCATGGGCGTCCGGGTTGGAGAGGAAGCGGAGATCAACGGACTCGACATATCCGAGCTTGGAGTCGAGGCATATCCGGAATTCTCGAAAGGCTGACCCGACAGTCCATTATGGATCGCCTGGCACAACTGGAACCATGAGCGGGACGGCGATTCTGGGCGCGACCCGAGACGCCGCCCCGCAAATCCTCAAGACAGCTATGTGTCATATATGCCGTGTAGATTCCACCGTTCCCCACTTCCGGTCCGCAGCGCTAATAATGCCAGCACCGCGATTTGGCACCCGGTCTCAGTGACCGGAAAAGCGTGCGAAAGGCAGCGAGAAAGAGGGGGATTATGTACTTGACTGAATGACGTGATATCCTGATTTGATTTACACCTTGCGCGGCGATGGCCGCGCCGAAAGGCCCGACTGCAAAGGGCGATGGCGTCCGGGATTTGCGCATCCGCACGGAGAGAAGCGTTTGCGCTGGCAGCTTCGATGATCCGTGAAATCAATCGGAAGGCGGAAGCGCATGCGTTTCAGCAAACGAAATAATTCCCAAAAAGAGTCGATGCAGTGCAGGCTACCAGATCCGGCTTAGTGTGGGATCAGGGAAGCTGTCGAACATGGTGTCCGCAGACACTAAAGTAAGTCCGCCGCGTATCGCCGTTGCGGCAACAATCCTGTCAAACGGATCACGGTGGGCCCATTCAAGCCTACCTGCATACAAGGCCGTTTCGGCGGTCAAGCCCGCACTGACCCCGCCTTGCTCCCTCAGCACGGTGGGCAGGCTGTCCAGACAGCTAGCCATTCCTGGCCATTTTCCGATGCGCACCTTCTGGCCGATTTCGAACAGGCTGATCGGGCTGACGAAAACTGTATCCGCACCGGCAATGGCTTGCCTTGCGCCCGGGCTCAGCATCGGATCGTCAAGAAAACTCCAGACCCAGGCGTGCGTGTCTAGAAGAACCTGCAATCACTGGCCTTCCCAAGTGCGCAGTTCATCCTCGCTCATCGGCTCAAGGAAATCGGGTGATGCACCGACCTTGCCCTTGAGAAGCCCGAATCGGAATCCGGATTGCGGTAATGGCACCAAGCGAACGACTGGCTTGCTGCCTTTCGCAATAACCACATCTTCGCCGCGCAGTGCGGCTTCGATTAGCTTGGAAAGCTGGCTCTTGGCGGTGTGGACTGAGTACTGCATGATCTCCGTGTGCTTAGCTAAGTTAGCCATGTCAAGACTTGAGTCCATGAATCAGCAATTTCGGTTAACTGAGTTCTTGGCTGTTGGACTTGCGTTTTGTGCTGTCCACGCGATTCGGAGGTTCCTTTTAGGAACGCTTTCGGCCGGACCAGCGGACCAAACCAAGGGTTTTGGTGAAGGGTGGACTCGGATGGTTAAGGAAGGTGGACTACAACTCAGAAAATTGCGCCACCGGCACAGCGGGCGGCCGCAGCATCCAGAAAGCGGCAGGCTGATTAGCGGTAAGTCATCAGCAGGTTCTCGCCGCGCTGCACGGTCGAGGCTTCCTGATTCACCACCTCGAACCCCAGCCGCAGAATTCCCCGCGCCGGGTCTCTGGTCCGGCGCTTCTCCAGTACCGTGATTCGCGCGGAAATCCGGTCCCCGGCAAACACCGGCGCCGAAAACGACCAGTTCCATCCAAGCGACGCCTGCGCGCGGAACTGCGCTGCGGCCTGGTTTTTCAGCCCATCCACCAGCGACAGAACGAGCAGGCCGTGTGCAACCCGGCCCGGAAACCCGTGCCGCGCGGCTTCCGTGCACGACATGTGAATTCCGAACCTGTCTCCAGAGATCTCGGCAAAGGCGTCGATCTTTTCCGCCGTCACGCACACGGAACCGGTGACCACGCAGTCTGTCTCGGTGACGTCGTCGAAACCGTGAATCCCCGGAGGCAGCATCCGTGCCGTCATGAAGGAGTGGGCGCGTCCTCGCGCAGCAGTCCTTCGGATTTGAGGTCAGACCAGAGGCTGGCAGGAACCGGATATTCGAACCATGCTAGATTCTTCTCGAGCTGCTCCAAGGTGCGTGTGCCGGCAATGAAGGAGGGTATTGCGGGATGCGCTACGACAAACTGCAGTGCTGCGGCGGGAAGCGGAACTGAATGCGCGGAACAGACGGCCTCGATTTTCCTGACCTTTTCCATGATTTCAGGCGGGGCCGGGGCGTAATTGTATTTTGCGCCTTCGACGGCTCCGGTGGCAAGGATACCTGAATTGAAGCCTCCGCCCACGACGACCGCCGCGCCGCGCTCTTCACAGAGCGGAAGGAACCCGTCAAGGGAATCCTGCTCGAGCAGTGTGTAACGGCCAGCCAGCAGGAAGCAGTCGAAATCCCGTGCCTGAAGCGCCGCATGGCACACTTCCCATTCGTTCACGCCTACCCCGATCGCCTTGACCGCGCCTTGGTCGCGCAGGTCGCTCAAAGCCTTCCAGCAGCCGTCCATCGCTTGCGCGAACGCTTCAGGCTGCCCGTCGCCCTGCGTGAAGCAATCGATGTCATGGATGAAGCAGATGTCCATCCGTTCCAGGTTCAGCCGCTGAAGGCTGTCCTCGAAGCTGCGCATGGTTCCGTCGTAGCTGTAGTCGAATTTCATCTGAAACCGGCCAGCGTTCGTCCAGGGAGCGTATTCGATATCCTGCTTGCGGGCAGGCGTAAGCACGCGGCCGACCTTGGAAGACAGCACGAAGTCATCGCGCTCCTTCCAGCGCAGCGAATGGCCCGTCCGCAGCTCGCTCAGCCCATGGCCATACATCGGCGCGGTGTCAAAGTAGCGTACGCCGGCCTGCCAGGCGCCCTTATACATGGCTTCGGAGGTTGCCTCGTCGATCTCACGGAATATGTTGCCGACTGGAGCTGTGCCGAAGCCAAAGGCAGTGACTTCCAGGTCGACGCGGCCGAACTTCATTTTCTGGTTGGGTTTCATGTCGCGGACTCCATAAGTAACCATTCAGTCACTTACCCTCAGCGCGAATTTCGGGCAAGCCTGAATTCACCTGCGAAGCGCTTGACCTCGGGACCGTCTCAGATTAAGTAACCATACAGTTACTGATGGAAAGCCATGTATCTATCCGAAACTCATATTCAGGTCCGGAACATGGCGCGCGGTTTCGCTGACGATGTCATTCGTCCTGCGGCCATGGAACTGGACCGTGAGGAACGCTTTCCCGCCGAGATTTACGAACAGATGGCCGATCTTGGTCTGTTCGGCTTCTGTGTGCCTGAATCCATGGGTGGTTCGGGGTTGGATACGCTTGCGTATGCGCTTGTGATGGAGGAACTGTCACGCGGCTATTCTTCTGTTGCCGATCAATGCGGGCTGGTGGAACTGATTTCGACATTGCTTGTGCAGCACGGCACACCGCAGCAGCGCGATCGGTGGCTGTCCGACGTGACCTCCATGCGAACCAAGGTCGCTTACTGCATCACGGAGGCCGAAGCGGGTACGGATGTATCCGGAATCCGCACGGAAACGGTCCGTGATGGCGATGGATGGATCCTGAACGGTGGAAAGATCTGGATCCACAACGCACCGGTCGCGGATCTGGCCTTTGTACTCGCCCGGACGGACCGGGACGCGGGCCACCGGGGCATGTCGATCTTCATAGTTGACCTGCACGCTTCGGGCGTCGAACGTGGCCCGAAGGAACACAAGATGGGGCAGCGGGCAAGTCAGGTCGGTGCATTGACGTTCACGGACGTCAAACTGCCAGCGGATGCCCTTCTCGGTCAGGAGGGCCGCGGATTCCACATGATGATGAGCGTCCTCGACAAGGGACGTGTCGGTATTGCCGCGCTTGCGGTTGGGATTGGCCAGGCCGGGCTGGAGGCAGCCGTTGATCACGCTGGAACCCGCCGCCAGTTCGGCAAGCCGATCTCGGATTTCCAGGGAGTGCAGTGGCTCATAGCCGACATTGCCAAGGATCTGGAAGCCGCCCGGCTTCTGGTCCATTCCGCGGCTGCGAAACTTGATCGGGGGGAGATGGCGACGAAGGAGTGCTCGATGGCGAAGTGTTTCGCCAGTGACATGGCGGTTGCGCGCACGTCCGATGCGGTGCAGGTGTTCGGAGGTTCCGGCTATATCCGCGGTTTCGAGGTGGAACGGCTTTACCGGGATGCTAAGGTCACCCAGATCTACGAAGGCACCAACCAGATCCAGCGAATGATCATCGCACGCGAGATCCTCAAACACGGAGCGACGGCGTGAACGGCCAGGTTGCGCTTGTTACCGGTTCCAGTAGGGGCATCGGCTTTGCTGCCGCCCGCGCCCTTTCGCAGGAAGGATTTGCCGTCGCCATAAACGATCTTGAAGCTTCCGATGAGCTGGCTCATGCGCTTGAATCGCTTCATGCAGAGGGAGCCGTCGCCGAGTCGGTTCCATTTGACGTGGCAGACCTGGCAAGTCACGAGGCGGCACTAGCCAGGATCGAGGACAGGCTTGGCCCGCTTACCACCCTTGTGAACAACGCCGGTGTCGGTGTCATGCAACGCGGCGACCCCCTGGAAGCCGGCGTCCGGAGCTGGGACCGGTGCATCTGCGTAAACGCAAGGGCGATGTTCTTCCTTACCCAGGCGTTTTCGCGGCGCCTCCTTGCAAGGGAGCGTGATCCTTCAATGTTCCATGCCATTGTGAACGTCACCTCATCGAATGCCGTCGCTGTCGCGGTTCCACGCGCGGAATACTGCGCCTCAAAGGCGGCGGCTTCGATGGTTTCCAAAGTCTGGGCGGTGCGGCTTGGTGCGGAGAACATTGCCGTTTACGAGGTTCAGCCTGGACTTATCGATACAGCGATGACCGCACCCGTGATTGATGGTTACCGTCGGCAGGCCAAGGAGGGTCTGACGCTCTTTCCGCAGGTTGGCCAGCCCGAGGATGTTGGTAATGTGATTGCGTCGCTGGCGTCAGGACGGTTACCCTACACAACCGGACAGGCAATATCTGTTGATGCAGGTATGCTTGTCCCTCGCTTCTGAGGCCGAGAATGAACGTTTCCCTGCCAGACGCCGACGGCAACCTGACCGAATATACGCTCTCCGGCAGGCCGGTAATGCCAATTCCGGTTTCAGCCGATCCGGCGCGGACCATCTTTTCCGCTGCCCATGTGGTCGCTGACCCGCTTGCGGCAAATGAGCCATCCGGGCCGGCGTCGGTCGACTGGGACGCGACAATGGCCTTCCGAAGGCATCTCGCTGGATTGGGTCTGGGAATCGCCGAGGCGATGGATACTGCCCAACGCGGCATGGGGCTCGACTGGCACGGTGCGCTCGAGCTCATCAAAAGGACCAGGTCGGAACTGCCGCAGGCTTTGGTGTTCAATGGCTGCGGTACTGACCAATTGGATCCGTCCGAGGCAACAGACCTGGACAACGTTCGCCGCGCATATTTCGAACAGTTGGAAGCGGTGCAGAAGATCGGTGGCCGCGTCGTCGTAATGGCAAGCCGCGCGCTTGCGAGAGTAGCCAACTCACCTGATGACTACATTTCAGTCTATCGCGACGTTCTGGAAGCCTGCGACCGGCCCGCAATCCTGCACTGGCTTGGGGATATGTTCGATCCGGCCCTCGCCGGTTACTGGGGGGGCGACAGTTTCGAAATGACGTTGGAGACCGCACTGGCGGTCATCCGGGAAAATGCCGGGAAGGTCGATGGCATCAAGCTTTCGCTGCTCGACAAAGACAAGGAAATCGCCATGCGCCGTCGGCTCCCGGTTGGCGTGCGGATGTATACGGGAGACGACTTCAGCTACCCTGAACTGATCGCGGGTGACGACGAGGGGTTCTCGCATGCGCTGCTGGGTATTTTCGACCCGATCGCCGACGTGGTTGGAGCGGCACTCCAACGGCTCGAATCCGGAGACACGCAAGGGTTTCGGGATGCGCTTGATCCCACTGTCCCGCTGGCGCGCCTGATATTCCGGGCACCCACCCAGCACTACAAGACCGGCGTTGTTTTCCTTGCTTGGCTCAATGGCCATCAGGATCACTTCGTCATGCTCGGCGGTGCCCAGTCCATGCGGCCGCTTCCATATTTCATGGATTGTTTCCGGCTCGCTGACCGGTGCGGTCTGCTGCGGGAACCCGACCTCGCCGTTCATCGCATGAAAACACTGCTTGCTCTCCATGGCATTGAGTGACCCGTCAGGCGGCCGCAGCGGCCTTGCGCTGAACACGGCTACGTTGGGGCATAACCTTGACGGATATGGCGCAGGATGGCCACCCGAGCGCATCATCGATGCCTGCGCGGAACGCGGGCTGGCCGGCATCGTGTTCTGGCGGCGCGAGATCGGCGCCCGTGCCTACGAAATCGGCGAGCGCGTTCGCGCGGCGGGAATGCAGGTCGCCGGTCTTTGCCGAACCCCGTTCATAACCGGTCAAGAGGCCGGCACTGATGGTGAAATCAAGGCATCAGTTGAAATGGCCGCGGCGCTCGGCACTCAGGTGCTCACTGTAGTCACCGGCGGAACCGAACCTGGCACAAAGGGCGTTATTGAAAGCCAGAGGATTCTTGCGGACCGCGTCGGTCGGATTGCCGACTACGCGTCAGGTTTGGGGGTGAGTCTGGCGCTTGAACCGCTCAACCCGATGTTCGGCGGCAACCGGACAGTACTGATGAGTGTCAACGACGCTCTGCGCGTCTGCGACTGGATTGACGCTCCGAACGTGGGCATCGCTGTTGATGTCTATCACGTGTGGTGGGACACTGGACTCGACGACGCCTGTGCCGCTGCAAAGGGGCGCGTTCTTGGCTATCATATCTGCGATTGGCTTGAGAACACGGCAGACATGCTTCTGGACAGGGGCATGATGGGTGACGGTGTCGCGGATCTAAAGGCAATCCGCCACGCCGTCGAAAAGGCGGATTTCCGCGGCATGTGCGAAGTTGAGGTATTCTCCGCGAGAGACTGGTGGCGCAGGGAGCCGGAAGAAGTGCTGGATACAATGATCGAGCGGTTCGAAACGGTATGCTGAACTGGTTGCAATCGTCCGGTTACAGTGACAATTGATGCAAAGAAGAAGCATGCTGGCGAAACCGCATAATTTGGAACGACATGCCAAAGGGAGAATGTCAAGATGAAAATGAGAACGAAGACTGCTGCGATTCTTGCAGCGACAGCGCTTTCCGCAAACGCGGCGGCAGCGGGCGATGTGGAGGTGCTGCACTGGTGGACGTCGGGAGGCGAAGCCGCGGCGCTGAACGTGCTGAAGCAGGATCTCGAAAGCCAGGGCATTGGCTGGCTGGACATGCCGGTTGCCGGCGGCGGCGGCGGAAACGCGATGACCGTGCTGCGGGCGCGCGTCACGGCAGGCAATGCGCCTACGGCCGTGCAGATGCTCGGATTCGATATCCTGGACTGGGCCAAGGAAGGCGCCTTGGCCAACCTTAACGAAATCGCTGCGATGGAAGGTTGGGACGACGTGGTGCCAGAGGCTCTGCAGGCGTTTGCCAAACACGACGGAAAGTGGATTTCGGCGCCGGTCAACGTACATTCCACCAATTGGGTCTGGGCCAACAAAGCCCTGCTTGACGCCAACGAAATCGCGGTTCCGGCAACTTGGGACGACTTCACCGCTGCGGTCGAGAAACTTGCCGCTGCGGGCGTGACCCCGATCGCTCAGGGCGGCGAGGCATGGCAGGAGGCAACAGTGTTTGATGCTGTCGCCATGTCCGCAGGCGGGCCTGACTTCTACAAGGCGGCTTTCATCGATCTCGACGAAGAGGCGCTGGGATCCGATACCATGAAAGAGGCATTCGACCGGATGGCGTTCATCCGCGGCCATGTGGACGAGAACTTCTCCGGCCGCTCGTGGAATCTGGCGACTGCCATGGTCATCAACGGCGAGGCCGCGTTCCAGATGATGGGTGACTGGGCCAAGGGAGAATTCCTGAACGCTGGCCAGACTCCGGGTGAAGACTTCCTTTGCTTCCGCTTCCCAGGCACGGCGGCCCAGGTGACTTTCAACGCTGACCAGTTCGCCATGTTCGACCAGGGCGGAATGGTGTCACCTGAACAGGGGGCTCTCGCGAGCGCCATTCTTTCGCCTGCTTTCCAGTCGGCCTTCAACGTCGTCAAGGGATCGGTGCCCGCCCGCACGGACGTATCGGATGCCGACTTCGACGACTGCGGCAAGCAGGGAATGAAGGATCTGGCGGCCGCCGCGTCGTCCGGCAACCTGTTCGGTTCCATGGCTCACGGCCATGCCGCGCCTGCGTCAGTGAAAAACGCGGTCTACGACGTTGTGACCGCCCATTTCAACGGCGAGTATGACAGCGCAACCGCTGTGCAGGAACTCGTCGACGCAGTATCGGTCGCGAAGTAAGAAAACCGGTAGCCCCGGGGTTTCGCCCCGGGGCTACATTGACTCGAGCAATGCATTCAACCCCTGATTACCGCACACGCCTGCAGGTCTGGCTGCCGAAGCTGGTTCTGTCGCCGTCAGTCGCGCTGATTGCCTTATTCGTTTACGGCTTCATTCTGTTCACCTTATACCTCAGCTTTACTGACAGCAGGATCCTTCCGAGTTTCGGTTGGGTCGGCTGGTCAAATTACGAAAAACTCTTTCGTCTCAGCCATTGGGAGATCTCCATCACCAACCTTGGTGTTTTTGCGTTTCTTTACATTGGCATCTGTACCGCCATCGGCCTGGCATTGGCGATTTTCCTGGACCAGAAAATCCGCGGAGAGGGCGTGCTGCGCCCGATCTACCTATATCCGATGGCGCTGAGCTTCATCGTCACCGGGACGGCGTGGAAATGGCTTCTGGATCCGGGTATAGGCCTTGAAAACACAATGCATGACTGGGGCTGGGAATCGTTCAGCTTCGGCTGGATCAAGGACCGCGAATACGCGCTTTACTGCGTTGTCCTGGCGGCTGTCTGGCAGACGAGCGGGTTCGTCATGGCGATGTTCCTTGCTGGCCTGCGCGGCATTGACAACGAAATCCTGAAAGCGGCGCAGATTGACGGGGCCTCGAACTTCAGCCTGTACCGCCGCATCGTCATTCCACAGCTTCGGCCCGCGTTTCTGAGCGCGTTCGTCATCCTCAGCCATCTTGCGATCAAGTCTTACGACCTGGTCATCGCGCTGACGGGGGGAGGTCCCGGGCGGGCCACCGAACTGCCGGCGACCTTCATGTATTCCTACACCTTCACCCGCAATCAGATGGGAATCGGCGCGTCTTCCGCCGTTATCATGCTGATGACAGTCGCGGCGATCATGGTGCCGTATCTCTATTCCGAACTGAGGGAGCGGAAACAGTGACCGCAGCAGGGACGGACACGGCAATTCGCACCGGGCATGTGACACGGGCGCTCATCTATCTGGTGCTTCTGCTGTTCGTGCTCTTCTACATGCTGCCGCTGTTCGTGATGCTGGTGAATTCGGTCAAGCCGCTGTCGGAGATCACTGGCGGCAACATGATGAACTTTCCCGAGGTATGGACCTTTGAGCCGTGGCGGAATGCCTGGTCGCAGGCGCAGGTCGGGGTGCAGGCGACCGGACTCAAGCCTTATTTCTGGAATTCGATCAAGATGGTCGTTCCCGCCGTTGCGATCTCGACCATTATGGGGGCGCTCAACGGTTACGTGCTGACGAAGTGGCGGTTCCGCTATGACACTGTCCTCTTTGGCTTCATGCTGTTCGCCTGTTTCATCCCGTTCCAGATCGTCCTGATTCCAATGGCGCGCATTCTGGGCCTCGCGGGGATCGCGGGAACCACTTCCGGCCTGGTCCTGGTCCATGTTGTCTACGGCCTTGGCTTCACGACTCTTTATTTCCGGAACTACTACGCCGCCTTTCCGACGGAACTGGTGCGGGCAGCGCAGATCGACGGTGCAGGGTTTTTTCGGATATTCTGGCGCATCCTGCTGCCCAGTTCCGGGCCGATTATTGTCGTGAGCGTCATCTGGCAGTTCACGAATATCTGGAACGACTTTCTCTTCGGAGCGAGCTTTGCCGATTTTGACAGCCAGCCAATGACCGTGGCGCTGAACAATCTCGTGCAGTCATCGACTGGCGTGAAGGAATACAACGTTCACTTTGCCGGCGCGATTTACGCCGCGCTTCCGACGCTGCTCGTCTACGTTGTCGCGGGGCGCTATTTTGTGCGCGGTCTGATGGCAGGATCCGTGAAAGGCTGACCCATGGGATTTCTCGACATCCGCAACGCCACCAAGTCCTATGGATCGGTGGAAGTTCTCCACAAGATCGACATCTCTGTCGAGAAAGGTGAATTCCTGGTGCTCGTTGGTCCGTCGGGCTGCGGCAAGTCCACACTGCTGAACATGATCGCCGGGCTGGAGGACATCTCGAGCGGCGAGATCGCCATCCGTGACAAGGTGGTTAACGGTGTGCATCCATCTCGCCGCAACATCGCGATGGTGTTCCAGTCATATGCGCTCTACCCGAATATGACGGTGGCGCAGAACATCACGTTCGGCCTCGAAATGCACGGCGTTCCCAAAGCCGAGCGCGAGCGGTCCATGCGGGATGTCGCGCAGCTGCTGCAGATCGAGCAGCTATTGAACCGCAAGCCCGGGCAGCTTTCTGGAGGCCAACGGCAACGCGTGGCGA
Source organism: Rhodobacter sp. (assembly GCA_022824145.1). Taxonomy (GTDB): domain Bacteria; phylum Pseudomonadota; class Alphaproteobacteria; order Rhodobacterales; family Rhodobacteraceae; genus JAPOUP01. The sequence continues at coordinate 15,577 of JAJEAY010000110.1, forward strand.
TGGGCCGGGCCCTTGTGCGCGACCCTGACGTGTTCCTGTTCGATGAGCCGCTTTCCAATCTCGACGCCAAGCTGCGTGTGGACATGCGCACCGAAATCAAGAAGCTGCATCAGAAACTCGGTACAACGATCGTCTACGTTACCCATGACCAGATCGAGGCGATGACGCTTTCGACGCGTATTGCGGTGATGAACGCAGGCTATATCCAGCAGCTTGGAACTCCGAGGGAAATCTATGACACGCCTGCGAACATCTTTGTGGCAACATTCATGGGTTCTCCGTCGATGAACCTAATTCCGGTCACTGCTAGAGTAGACGGAACCACAGTTCTTGCCGATACGACTCAAGGAGAGGGCGAAAGGATCAGCCTTCCGTTCTTCAACCCGTCCAAGGCGTTAAGGGATCTTGATGGTCAGGAAATCACGCTCGGAATCCGGCCTGAGGCACTGACAGACATTGATGGCGCGGACCAGCGGTCATCCCATTTGGAGCGGATAGAAAGCGTAGTTGGCGTCACCGAGCCTGCCGGCTCCGACACGTTTGTTTCGACCATTATAGGTGGTGTGGACTGCGTGGCGCGGATGAGGTCTGATGCGGACGTAGCCCCTGGAAGTACCGCTGAATTTGCGTTCAACATGGAAAAGGCAGTGGCGTTCGACCCAAAGACCGAGCTTCGGATCGCCTGAGTCCCGTCATTGCTCTCGGCTGCGGCAAATCGCGGTCCGACGGTTCGAGTGCGGGAAACGAAGACCGACCGGAAACGCGTACGGTACCCATTCAATAAATCGATGGATGTGTCATGGCTGGAACTACCTTCAGATATCTTTGAAAGTGAAGGGAAAGGTCAGGTATTTGGGCATCACGACCGATCTGAGTCGAAGCGAGGCTGAACACAGTCGTCGGTGGCCCTCAGGCTGAATTGAACAAGTTGGCCAGGTAACCACATACGAAGAAGCGTGGACGTGGGAAAGGCAACAGACCAAACAGCGCAATGGTCCGGTTTCGTGACGGCTTCTGACGAAGCTTCGCCGAGTGAGGCGAAATCTGTTCCGGCGACTTCAGGCAATCATGTCTTGGTCACCGGTGCTGGAGCCAAGATGCGGATCTGTGCAGAAAGCGAATCTCCTGGTTTCCGCATAGATCAAGCGGCTTCTTCGCATGGCCGCCAGGAAGAAGTCACATCCGTAGCACCCGATGTCAGATACAGGCTTTCAACGGTTTTTTCCCTGCGCCCCGCCAAGATCGCCTGCGTGGAGATGCCCCTTTCAGCATGATCCGTTCCACTACGCGACTTGCGGGCAGCGGCGGTACGTATGACCGCTCCCCTGTCATTCCATCATAGGACGGGGCGAATGACAGGTCGCGTCGGCGCGTGTCCGTCAGGCTACCGACCAGTTCCGCCTGCGTCGTCTGCTGGTGATAGCGCCTGTACGGCCCGACCGATGTGCCAAGATAGGGCGGGTCCATGTAAATGAAGTCGTCAGCGCCCGCATCCCTGGTTATTTCAAGCCAGTCTCCGACACGAAGCACGGCGCGGCCGTTCAGCAGGACATGAACGCCCAGCATGGCCTTTCGCATCCTGCCAGGCCGCATTCCAAGCCTGCGCCTGCCGTCTGACTGGGAAAAGCCGCCGGAACCGTTGGACCGGACAGAGTTCTTCACGCAGCGGCATATCAGGTAAAGAAGGTCGACGTGCTCCCTGCGCTCGTTGAACCCGTCGCTGATGCGATAGAAGTGCCTTTCATCATCGGATGACTGCCCGCGCCACAACTCGCCGTATTTGGCCGCCGTGTCTTCGGGATCCTCCACGATAGCCTGAAGCAGGCTGATCATCGGTTCACGGCTGTCAGCGATCACGTACCGGGATGCACGTCGGTGGAAGGCCGCGTAGATCGTCATGGCGGCCGATCCGGCAAACGGTTCGCAGAACGTGTCGATTTTTTCGGGCTGGTAGCGGTCTATGGCGGATGCCAGCGTTCGTTTGCTGCCTTGATTGGGGGTCGGATGCGGAACCGTCACGCCACCAAGTTCCGGTACCCGGTAGAGGTGCCGCCTGCCAACGCTCTGTCGCCCGACCGCCTGCGTCTTTTTCGCCGCGAAACCAGCCAGGTGCGGCGCGTCGGTGCGTCTGCCGTGCCGTGCCGTGACCTTTTTGGTCTCGCAGCCCTTCCTGCCGACTATCTCAGCCTTGCCAACTGCGGCTTGGCCCGGTGCACCATAATGAAACATTAATCTGCCTGAATCAGTGCGACATGCTGATGACGCCTGTGTCGGCTCCGGGTGTTCTCGGAATAGATGCGGTGCGGTTTGGTCATGGGAAACAATGAGAGATGGCGATGCCGCAGGGGACTCGATCGAATTGGATCTTTGGGCAGTACCGCCAAAATTCACGTAGCGGTAGTCACCTCCAACGTCACATGCGCGGGACTGGCGGCTTCCGCCAGAGTCCTTGATTCGGGTCGCCATATACGTCCAATGCTGGCGTCCGCCTGGTAGGGTCGGCGGCTGGCGCGAAACTCAAAGCCCGAACCCGCTGTCCTCCATCAGAAACTCTTGTTCACGGTCAGGAAGAACGTACGTCCCCAGCCAGCAGCCGTGGGTCCGTCCGTACTGCTGGGATCGGCCGTGTTGACCGTAAGGCCGGCATCGGTCAGGTTGAAAACGCCGGCTGTTATCCGCGCGTCCCTGAAGCCCAGCGGTTTGTTCCAGTCCAGCTCAAGGTCATGGCCGGTCCAGGATTCGAAGCTTCCGGTGTTCCATGAGTTCCTGAATCCAGCGCGGTAATTCACCGTCCAGGTGGCGCGCAGGCTGCCCCGCGCCGCCGCGAACCTGACGCGGGCCATATTCCTGGAGAGGGCGTATCTCTGTTCGTTGCCGGCGATGTGCAGCTCGGCATCGACAACATGCCGCCATGCACCGCTCAGGACGAGTTCCCCCCAGTCTGTTTCGAAACCGGCGCGGTAACGCGTGTTGACACCTGTGATTTCGGTATCCGTGATGTTTCGATAGCTGTCGTAGATCGTGATGTAGCCACCGTCCTGATCAATACAGTTCCTATTCTGGCTGCCCGTGCAGAAAGGAAGGTTCTTTATTGCCCAGTTGGCACGGTTCAGTCCGGCCAGACCTGAGCGTGACAGCTTATACAGTTCCACGTCCACAAAGAGCGGGCGTCTGCGGAACTGGGCTCCGATGGCCACTCTTTCGGTTTCGGATGGCTCAAGCTCCGGATTGCCCGTAACTTCCCGTGTTACCTGTCGGGCTACGGTGTTCGCGCAGGAGCGCGGCGGATCCTCGCCGTCGGGGTCACACCGGACATAGGGGTGGTCCTGCGCCGAGGAGCTGTGAAGGGAAGCGATTGAGGGAGATCTCTCTCCCGCGCCCCAGGAACCGCGCAGCGTAAAGCTTTCGGTTGGCCGGTATTCGGCCCCAAGCCGCCATGAGCGCATTCCGCCCACATCATCTAATTCGTCCCCGCGGCCAGCGATCCTGATATCCAGATTCTTGGTCATTGGTACCAACATGTCGCCGTAAAGCCCGAAGCCCTCACGTTCTCCGGAATAACTGATTCCTCCCGAGCCGAGCACTTCGGTCACGTCATGGGTCTCGCCTTCGTTGTCGCGGAAGCGCAGGATGGAATGCGACCTAGAGGAGTTCGCATCGATTCCAGCGCTCCATGCCACCTTGCGATTGCCGATAGCGAAAGTCTGCCCTTCCAGCTCGAACTGAGCTCCAAGGTAATCCTGGCCGAAATCCACTTCCTCCTGCAGGCTGCTGTCCTCGATGGCCTGCAGATGAACAGTATCGGTCGAGAACGGGTCTACGAGGTCGTAACGTCCTGCTTCGATCTCTTCTGTGATCTTGTCTATATGGACGAATGTGTTTCCTCTGAGAGCTCCGTCCAGCCGGTACTTGGATATGTGCGCGTCATATCCGAGGTTGCTGGTCAGCCGCCCGTTGATCCCAGCGACGATGTCGTCTTCGTCATATTCCGTCAGCCAGTCGCGGTTTCCGTGACCGACGAATCGGTGTGCGACCGAATAGGAATCGTCGCTGTCTACAGTGTTGGGGCCGAGTATCTCGTTGATCGCGCTCATTATTTCTGGTGTGGGATCGAACCGGACTGTGCCCACGGAAGGTGCGTAGCGAAACGCCGAGTCGCTCTGACCAAGATTTGCATAAAGGTAGAAATTGCTTCGCTCTCCAAGCGGGAGCGGATGGTCAAAGTTCAGGATGGTGGATCTCTGCTCGAACTCGGAGGTATTCCAGGCGGTGTTTCCATAAGCGAAGCCGCAGCCCTTGTCCCCGTCAACCCTGGCCCCATAAGGATTCAGGAGCGGGCCTGTATAGCCTTTCTCCGGATCGCATTCTCCCAGAGCGGCTGTTCGCCGTTCCACAGGCGTTCCGCCGTCAATCTGCACGACGTAAACGGTGTTGCCGCCAATACTGACATTCTTCGCATCTTCGAACGAGCCGCCCTCCGTCCATTCGGAACGGCTGAACTCCCTGCTTCGTGAAGGGATTGCCTGGCGCCTGAGAACATCGACACCGACACTCATGCGCCCCTTTCCGATCTCTCCGCCCCAGAAAAGACTGCCCTGCCAGCTGTCGCCACCTTCCTTGCCCGGTATTCGCGTGAGCGCCCGTGCCTCGAAGCCGTCAAAATCCTTCTTCATTATGACATTGATCGCGCCGCGCACACCGCCGCCGCCGAACTTTCCGAGGGTCTCTCCGCTAAGAAGCTGGATTCGCTCGATTGCCGAAAGCGGCAAGGTGTCCAGATCACTGGCGGTCGTGGCGTAATGCTTGCCGTCGACCAGAACCAGCAAAGGCTGACCTCCGGTGTAGAAATATCGGACGATACCACTATCAAGCAGCTCCTCGAGAGTCTCGGCTCCCGACCTCTTGATAAATTCCCGATCACGCTCCGCGATGACGCGCATGCCTGGTGCAAGTGAATCGGACCAAGCCGACGTTCCTGCCAGACCAGTAACGAACAATGCGATTAACGTCAGAACGACCCTCATCGGAACATCAACCCCCTGTTTTCGTGTGAGTACCATTCTTCTTTTTTCTCCATGCTGCACACAACCTTTTGGTATCTCGAAAGCCGAAAAGTGTCTATGTGATTCTCCTTGCGTGGTGCCGGTTGGTGGATGTCTTGCATCCCCACCCGGGAAAAACTTGCTTGGCCATAGTCGCTCCCGGCTGCGGCCCTCATGCAGCCGTTGAATTCAGCACGGATGGCAACTCAGTCGGGATTCCGGATCCGACAGAACTGCGCGATTCGCCGAACTGGAATGCAGCAGAACGATAGCGGCTGCCAAGTTGGCGTTGTGTAAAACAGCCCGGCTTCCACTCCGAAGTGCAAGGCCCTGCCCTTTTCCCCGCCCGGGCGGGGAAAAGGGCAGGGCGGCGGCTGTTCGCGTCCCTCCGGTCCCTCGG
>JAJEAY010000087.1 GCA_022824145.1 Rhodobacter sp.
TACTTGATCCCGCCGCACACTGTCAAGCGCGCCGAAGGCCAGCCATCGAAGAAGCCGCGCAAGCCCGAGCCGCAGCCCAGCGAACCCGCGCCGCTGCAAACGGACCGGACGCCGCCAGGACACGCAGCCCCGGAAACAGACCCCAAGGAAAGGAGGTGAGAGAAGGCAAGACCTGGATACTCCGAGGCCGCCGCCTTTGGGAACGGCTTCGCAATATGCGGGACATGCACGGCCCGCAGGCGGAGATATCCGGCGCCCGCGCCCTGCCCGAGACCGGAGCCGGCGAAGCCCGGATCGACCTGAGCCTGCGGATGGAGTTCTGAGTGACAACCTCGGATCGGAAGGCGTGCAGCCGCAAGACGGAACGACGCGGTGCGACGGAGCTCACACGGACTGCCGCAGCGCAGTACAGTTCGCAGCTTGAGCTTCAAGTCCAAAGACGCAGACAGCCGTGTTATATATGTCCCGCGCCATATGCGCTCAGAGATCAGGCTCGCAGCAATTCGAGGGGAACCGGAAAGTCACTCCTGCCATCTTGGAATAGATTTTCACAGACTGGCCAGTCACGCGGCGTTTGTGGTACGGGCGTGATGGACGAACGCCTTCCATAAGCATTGATGTGTATAGCTGGCTTCAACCATGCACGGCACAAAGCCGAAGAGCCGATCCCTGTTAGGAGGTCTTCAGTCCACTGCTCCAATCGCAAAAAGAACAAGGTTCAGGAGCACATCGTCTTGAAACTAGTAACCGTTAGGTTACTTTTCCTCGGAGACTCAAGGAGAGCCGCATGACCATCTATTTCGAGAAGACTCATCAACGTGCGTTTGGGACCTTTCCCTTGACCGGCGACGAAGCCCGCAATGCCATCCTGGCCGCAGCCGAAGCCGGCTACCGCACGTTCGACACGGCGCAGATGTACCAGAATGAGGCGGAGACCGGAGAGGCGCTCAAAGCCACCGGCATTCCCCGCGACGAACTCTGCATCACCACAAAGGTGCACCCCGAGAATTTCGGGGAAAGCAGATTCGTCGCTTCGGTCGAAGCCAGCCTGAAAGCGCTCCGGATTGACGCGGTTGATGTGCTGCTGCTGCACTGGCCACCTGCCGACGGCGACGTCGCTCCCTCGCTCCGCCTGCTGGAGGACTGTCTGAAACGAGGCCTCGCGAAAAACATCGGAGTGTCCAACTATACGGTCTCGATGATGCGGGAAGCCGTGAAGGTCGTCGACGCCCCCATTGTCACGAATCAGGTCGAGTTCCACCCCCTCCTCAACCAGGACAGGCTGATGGCGGGTGCAAACGAGGTCGGAATTCCGCTTGCGTCCTACTGCTCGGTCGCGCGAGGCGAGGTTTTCAACTTCCCCGAATTCGCGGAGATCGGAAAGGCTTACGGAAAGAGCGCAGCCCAGGTCGTGCTCCGCTGGATTGTCCAGAAAGGCGTCAGCGTGAACACCATGTCCACAAAGCCCGGCAACATAAGGGCCAATTTCGAGATCATGGATTTCACACTGTCCCATGTGGACATGGCCAGGATCGAGAAGCTGACCCACACCGGCTACCGGATTGTAACCGAGGAACTTGTCCCCTGGGCACCGAAGTGGGACTGATTTCCATTCGTTTCCGGTCCAAAACGCATCGCACGGATCTGTCCCGGGAAGGCTCGGAACACAGACACCGCAAGTGATCCAGAAAGCGGCGCACCGCAACCATCGGCTAGCGAATTACGCCGCCTGACCAACAGGATACACGGAAGTCCGGAAACGTGCGCGTTCCGGGCGGCGGCGCTTTCGCTACCGGTTGCCTCGGATGAGATCACTTGCCTTTTCCGCGATCATGATCGTCGGTGCGTTGGTATTGGAACCTACCAGGCTTGGCATGATCGAACTGTCGCAGATACGGAGTCCTTCAAGACCACGCACCCGGCACTGCGGATCCACCACTGACAGCTCGTCCGTGCCCATTTTGCAGGTGCAGGTCGGATGGTATGAGGTCCGGCCGTATTGGCGGGCATAGGCCTCGAAATCCCCCTGTGTCTTCACACTCGCGTCTGGAAAGCGGATTTCCTTGATATGCTTCCTGAGCGAAGGCTGGGAGAAGATTTCCCGGCTGATCCTGACACCTTCAACTGACGTTTTCAGATCATCAGGATTGCCCAGAAAGTTAGGATCGATGAGCGGAGGATCGTCGGGATTCGAGGATCTCAGCCGCACGGTGCCCCGCGATTTAGGACGAAGCGTATAGGAGTTGAGCGTGATGCCTGACGACCCCGGAGGTACGCTGGGCACGCCCGCCTCAGCACCGGCGCCAGCAAGGAAATGGAACTGAAGGTCAGGTATCCGGGCGTCCTTGTTTGCAAACCAGAAAGCGCCTCCCTCCACCACATTGGACGTGATTGGCCCAGATCTGAATGCGAGATACTCAATCCCCGCAAGCATTGCCCAGCGCCATTTGTTGTATCTGTCCAGACTGTAATGCCCGGTAAGTTCCGCCACGATATCGATTCCAAAATGGTCGTTCAGGTTCTCGCCGACTCCGGGAAGATCCTGCACCACCTCGATCCCGTGTTTCTTCAGATGCGCCGCGGGGCCGATTCCCGAAAGCATCATCAGCTTTGGGGTTCCGATTGCGCCGGAAGCGACAATTACTTCGTTTGTCGCCCTTACATTCTTTTCCCCGCGGCTGAAGTATTGAACGCCGGTCGCCCGATTGCCCTCGAACAGGATGCGCTTGACCCTGCATCCGGTTTCCAAGGTGAGGTTCGGGCGGCCCATCGCCGGCTTGAGGAAACCCACAGCGGCCGAGCATCGCCGGTAGTTCCTGGTCGTCGTCTGATAGACACCGCAGCCCGCCTGGATTGCGCCGTTGAAGTCCGGATTGTAGGGGATGCCAAGCTCCTGGCAGGATTGTACGAAGGCCCGCGTCATTGGTTGGGGGTCAGGAATGTTCGAGACACCAAGTCCGCCTTCTGTTCCGTGCCAGTCACCGGAAAGTATGGTGTTGCCTTCGGAGCGTATGAAGTACTTCTGGATATCTGCGAAAGACCAACCGTCGCAGCCCTCGTCCTTGGCCCACCGATCATAGTCCGCGGGATTTCCGCGGGTGAACACCTCTGCGTTGATCGACGAGCCACCGCCTATCACGCGCGCCTGGGCGTAAGGAATTTCCCGATTGTTCGCATGAACCTGAGGAACCGTGCTGAATCCCCAAGTATGAGGTCCGGTTGTCATCTTGGCGAAGCCGACAGGCATATGGATCAAAGGATGGCTGTCCTTTCCACCGGCCTCCAGAAGCAGAACCTTCACGTCCGGGACTTCGCTCAGTCGCGCAGCCAATACACAGCCCGCCGACCCGCCCCCTACAATGACATAGTCATATCCCGCTTCCGCCATTTCAGTCGATCCAGTCCGTACGCTTCCAGCTTCCAGTTTCACTACATTCCAAGAATGCCCTTCGGTCTCTCCGGCGTCCACTGCCACCGACCGGCAGTTTCGACGCTCTCGCAGGCACGGTATCCAGGCAAAAACCGACTGTCTCAATGCGCTGCATCACAACCTGGGCTTTATCGTCGATTTTTTTGCCTCCCCAAGGCGCACTGGCATTCAAAATAGAACTCGGACACAGCAAACCTGTCCACCACATCGAAAGATCTGCCGTCAACCATGCGGGTCGCCTTGCCCTTGAGAACCGGCCGGGAGCAGTGAAACCTGGATTCACCCATTATTGAAGACTCGGTTCAGCTGGAAGCGTCCAGCCCGTCACGCCAGTCATTCCAACCACCATCGACCGAAGATGGTGCGTCATGCCATTGGTGCAGGATCTTTCCGGTCACCGGATCCCTGTCAGGTATCGGCAAACTCATGATGTTCTTGCAGGCTTGGCAATACAGTGCCTGAGTCAGGAACTTCTCCTGAATGTTGTCCCAGTCGCGTCCTCCTTCATAGCCTCCGCACATAAGGATGTCGTCAGACCGGCCAACCATCTCATGGCTTACGCCCGCTGGCATGACGATTACATCTCCCGTTTCGATCCTGACGCAAGTCCAGCCTCCCTCGCCAACCGAAAGGGAAAACTCCATCCAGCCCCGCGCGCAGCCAAGACATTCATGGCTGGTCGAATGGAAATGGGCATATTCGTAGATGCCGGGATACTCCCAGTTGTTTCCCCAGCCATTCTCGCGAAAGCGTTGCTTCACTGCCCCGGCGCCACCTCCTGGAACCGCGCCTCGATGGATCAGAAGCGGGAAGCGGCTGTTTGGAATCATGCCCTGAGGCTTTGAAGCAAAAACCTCTGTCTGCATTTTCGTATTCTCCTTACATCACAATCTGGGTCTTCAGGTCTTTTGTGCGCTCGGCAAATGTGTCGAAGGCCGTCTGAATGTCCTCGAGACTGTATTCGGCACCGGTGAACGGCTCTGTGTTGATCCGTCCATGGGTCAGAAGCGTCAGGGCGTCGTGCATGTCCTGTCCCATTCCGGCGACCGATCCCTTAACCGAATTCTCCTGCAGGATCGTCTGTAGAATATCGAGGGCCAATGTCTCGCCAGCGCCAGCCAATCCAAAAGCTGCCAGATGGCCACCCTTTCGCATCAGGTTCTGAGCTTCAGCGTAAAGCGCAGGGCTTCCGACACTCTCGATCACGATGTCGGCGCCGCGCCCGTGCGTCGCCCTCATGACCGCATCCTTCAGTGAGTCAGGTGGAACCACAATGTCCGCCCCTCCATCCTTCGCCTTTGCCCGCCTTTCCGGACTTATGTCCGAAGCAACAATCGGCGCCGCGCCGATGGTTCGCAGGAGCTGAACATGCAGGTTGCCGATCGGTCCCGCCCCCATCACAACCACCGACTGGCCAAAGGTGACCTTGGCTTTGCGGGCAGCACGGACAACGCAGGACAAGGGCTCCGTCAATGCGAGAACCTCCGCCGGCGTGTCGTCGGGAGCCGGAATGACGAGACGTGCGGGAACCGCAATGTAATCAGCGAACGCCCCGTCCATTGTGATCCCCATCTGCTGCATCTCGGGGCAGTTCAGGATTTCGTTTCGGCGGCACCAGTAACAGCGGTTGCAGCCGATGTTCATGTCCACAACCACAGGCTGGCCTTCGGCGAATCCGGATACCGCCTTTCCCCACGCCGCGACATGACCGGTGAATTCATGGCCCGGAATCATCGGCAGCTTGTCCGCCGCATAATGCCCGTTGAAAATATGGATATCAGTTCCGCAGATGCCCGTGCGCGCGATCCGCACAAGCACTTCTTCTCGATCCGGCTCGGGGCGTGGAACATATCTGAGATCAAAGCGGCCCGGTTCCACCAAAACCGCAGCCCGCATGTCATTCATTTGACGACACCCCTCAGTTTCGATCGGTCGATGGTAAGCGCGATCGCAACGATCAGAACCAGGCCAAAGATCATCTGCTGCTGCGTTGCATCCACTTCCAGGTAGACCATGGCCGCTCGAATCACCATCACGATAAGCGTACCGATGGCGGTGTTCAGCACGCCGCCAACGCCACCCGTCAGCGGGGTTCCGCCAACGAGCACCGCAACGATCGCTAGAAGCAGGAAGCCATTGGCAAGGTTTGCGTCGCCACCGGAAAGCTTGACCGAAAAGATCAGTCCGGCGATCGCCGCGAACGCACCTGAGATTCCAAAGGCAATGATCTTTACACGGTCGACATTGACGCCGGAGGCAACAGCGGCGAGTTCACCCGCGCCGACGGCTTTTAGCGACCGCCCGAAGGTCGTCCGGGTCTGAAGGAACCACGCAAGCGCCAAGAGCACCATGGCAATCGCAAGTTCATGCGGCACGCCGGCGGTGTTCCCGAACATCCACGCGAAACTCGCATCCCGAAGCGTTGCATCCATGTATAGCGCACGCTGGCCCGAAAGCCACTTTGCGACGGACAGCGCCACGAACCCCATCGCCAGTGTCGAAACGAAGGACGGCACGTAGAGACGGGTCGTGACATAACCTGACACCATGCCGAATATGCCTCCGGCAAGGAGCGCGAGAAGCGCGACGCCAACCCCGAACTGAGCCAGGTAGACCGTAGCGATCACCGTAACCATGTTGGCAATCTGCTGCACCGAAAGGTCGATGCCGCCGATGTAGATGGCGAATGTCATGCCCAGCGCCATGATGAACAAAGGAACGATATCGGCGATCAGCAGAATTAGGCTGCCGGGATCGAAGAAACTCGGATTGGCAATTCCGACAAGCGTCCCAAGCACCACGAGCGTGATCCAGGGAAAATGCGGTTTCAGGCGTTCGATGTCCATTGGCTGCTCAGATCATGTGATGCACGAGGTCGTAGAGCGAGGGCTTCGAGCCCGGCGTTCCATCAAACCGTTTCTGGAATTCGCCGTCCTTCAGAACGATGATCGTGTGGGAAAGGCCGATGGCCTCCTCAAGCGTGTCGGCGACCAGAAGGATGCCGACATGCGCATCCGACATCTCGCGGATCATCTCGTAGACATCTTCCTTTGCGCCGATGTCGAGACCACGGGTCGGGTGGTCAAGCAGCATGATGCCGGATCCGCCCGAACGCCACTTCGCCAGCACCACTTTCTGCTGGTTGCCGCCGGACAGGCCTCCGCAATCCTTGTTTTCCGAAGGCGTCTTGATGCCAAGGCGTTCGATCCAGCTTCTTGCCAGAGCCCTCTCCCTGGCAATCCTGAGAACCCCTCCGGACGCATAGTTCCGGAGCTGGCTGAGAGTGATGTTCTCGTAAACGTTCATCCCGTTCACGATGCCTTCCACTTTGCGCTCTCGCGGAACATACCCGATTCCGCGCTGCACACCTTCACGCGCGGAGAACCCGCTGACAGGTTCATCCCCGACCGTAACGGTGCCTGACGTCGGCGCATCAAGACCGTAGAGCGTACGCAGTATAGCTTCACGTCCCGCGCCCTCGGTTCCGACGAGGCAGAGCACCTCGCCGGGATGCAGTTCGAAAGAAATGTTCTGGTACCGGCCAGCCAGGCTTACATTGTCGAAGCTGGCAAGTACCTTGCCACTGTCATAGGGCTTCTGCTTCTGCTCGCGGTAATATTCCTTGTCAACATCGCGCCCCACCATCTTGTGCTGGATTGCATCCATGTCAGCGTCGTCATGCGGGACGACATCCACCACTTCACCGTCCTTCATCACGTAGATCCGGTCGGAAAGTTCCAGCACCTCTTCCATTCTGTGCGAGACAAAGATGAAGGAGGCCCGCTCTGTCAGGTCACGCACTATCCTGAACAGAAGGTCCACCTCCTCCCGAGCCAGAACGGAGGTCGGCTCGTCGAGCAGAATCACGAGATCGCCGTCAATCCGCTCCTCCAGCGTCAGAACCTTGGCGAGTTCGACAAGCTGTCGCTGCGCAAAGGAAAGCTTGGAGGTAATCGTTGCCGGATCGATGTCCAGCTCGACCTTGGCAAGCTGCGCGCGGGCGGCATCAGCCATCGCTCTCCAGTTAATGACCCCATATGTCACAAACTGGCTTTCATAGCCCAGGAAGATGTTTTCCATTACGGTCAGGTTTGTGATCAGCGACTGTTCCTGGAAGACCATTCCAATGCCGTGCTCCATCGCCCTGCGGGGGTTCTGGAAACGCACTGTCCCGCCATCGATCAAGATGCTGCCGCCGTCCGGCTGGTAAGCGCCGTAGATCACTTTCATCAGCGTCGACTTGCCAGCGCCGTTCTCTCCGACGAGGCCCACGATCTCGCCGCGGTTGACCACGAAGTCGACCGATTTCAGCGCATGGATGCCGGGGAAATGCTTGTCGACCTGTTTGAGTTCGTACATCGCGCTGACCCTATTTCACGAAGCTGATCGTCCTGCGGTTCGTGGAGAGCACCACCGCAATGATGACCAAAACCCCAAGAACGCCGTCCTGCACGAAGTTCGGCAGGCCGATCACGACCATGCCATTGTTGATGACGTTCACGATCAGGACACCCACCAAAGTGTTCCAGACGCCCCCGATCCCGCCCCAAAGCGCCGTACCGCCGACGACGACAGCCGTGATGGAGATGAACATGAAGTCCTTGCCGGTGACGGTTTCGGCGATCCCGATCCGTCCTACGGCCATGAGCGCTCCAAGAGCGAAGAACACTCCGGCAAGGGTGAAGCCGAGAACACGAATACGCCCGACGTTGAGCCCGCTCGCCTGCGCCAGTTCTTCGCCGCCGCCAATTGCGTAGAAATTTCTGGCGAGCGCTGTGCGTGACTGGATGAACCAGGCAACGAGCAGCGCCGCCAAGGCGACGTAACACATGATCGGAAAGTTGAACCAGCGGACGGTGAGCAGGGAGCGGAACAGTTCGTCCTCAATCCTGATCCGGTCGCCGCCAGTCAGGAGCAGCGCGAAGCCGGTTCCGACAAACCCCATGGCAAGCGAAGCCATGAAGGATGGTATTTTCATTCGGACATGCACCAGCCCGTTGATGAAACCCATAGCCCCGCCGACGATCAGCGCCAGAGGGATGGCAAGCCAGGCCCAGCTCGCCAATGTCCCGCCCAGAGCCAGAAAGGCGAACGCGAAAACGACGGCGCTGACGGAGACGGTTCCTTCCATCGAAAGATCGATCGAACCCATGATGATGATGAATGTCACGCCGATCGCGACCATTAGCGCCGGGGTAGCGGCAACGGCGATTCGCGAGGCGTTGCGGATCGAGAAAAAGCGCGAGTCCAGCAGGTAGATGTGGTCTTTTCCCTCGCGGAAGTCCTCAAGCCATTCGAAAATCGGAAAGACCAGCACAAGAAACATGAGAACCAGCAGAGGCGCCCATTTTATGATGCGTTCGCGGGTCAGGAACCCCGAGGGAACCTGTCCAAGTGCCGTCATCTGCGCCATGCATGTCCTCCCGACCCCAAGAACGTATCGTCAATGCATCAGGAAATGAAGAAGCATTCGGGCGCGGCGTTGGTCCGTGTGCCGCGCCCGTGTCCTTCTTCGGTCAGCCGTACTGGATCTGCCCGTTGGTGGGACCCCAGAAGTCGTTCCAGTCGTATTCGGGGACGCTGTCGAGGTAGCTGGCCCTGAACTCGGCCGC
>JAJEAY010000284.1 GCA_022824145.1 Rhodobacter sp.
TGGCAGTCGGAGCTCAACGTGTCGGAACGGACGCTGGACCGGCTGGAGGCGATGCTTCCCGAACAGCGGACCTACGCGCTTTCGGCCAGGCCCGGACGGGCGGACTACGTGACCCGCTGGCGCGTGTATCTTCCGCCGGACGCCATCGACGCCTGGATCGAGCGCCTGGACGACGCCGAGGATGTGGAACAGGAGTTCTGAATGGAGGTCTCGGAAGACGAAATCCTGGGACTTGCCGAAGAGCGGAGCTTCAACGCCCGCATCCTTGAGCGCATGGTCCGCCTTTACGGCGCGCTCGACAGATTCGCCTAGGACGACGTGATGGCGCCGCGCATGGCCCTGAAAGGCGGCACCGCGCTGAACGCCTACCACGCGCCGCTGCCCCGGGTGTCGGTCGACATCGACATCAACTACATTGGCGAGCTCGACTGGACGCGCATGCGGGAAGACAAGCGCGTGTTCGAGGACCGCTTCGTCAGGATCATGTCGTCCAGCGGCTGCCACCAGGAATACGCACCGCCGAAGGGCTGCGGGAAATGGCGGTTCGGTTGCCGGGACATCGCGGGCGGCGGGTTCGCCACCTGGTTCCCCAAACGTAACCCTTCCGCACGATGCAGCGGCTCGGTACGCGAGGACGGTTCAATGGGGCTGCAGGTCGGGCGTACCCTTTTCCGGCAATCTAGGCCGACGCGGGTGAAATCCCCCCTTCGCGTTCCGCCAGTCGTCGCGCTCGCGGAACTTGCGTACCATAAAGGTGCCGGCGCGGGTTCTCGGCTGCAAGTGACGCTTTCAGCCAGCAAACCGTCTCGGAGGCGCAACGTCGGCCATCGATTTTATAGGAACCGGGGATACAGCCTAAAAAAGGTTGGCCCCGGTCACTGCGCAAGGTTTATCGAAGGCACGTTCGGACAACAGCGGAGCATCAGTATCCGGTCCATGCCAAGAGTTCCCCGTTCATGGGTCGAAAGCGCCTCAGACCGTCAAAGTGACTTCAACAGGTCACAATGCGGAGCAGCCCGACTCCCGCCCCGCGTCCAGACTCATCGAAGTCGAAAGCATGAGCGGGTCAAGCCTTAGCTCCACAATCGCCAGCCGCCCGGATGCGCGTGCCCGCTCGAACGCCGCGGGAAACTCAGTGCCGTCATGAACTGTCTCTCCATGGCCACCGTAAGCCCTTGCCAGCGCGGCGAAATCAGGATTCGCCAGATCGGTCCCGGATGTACGGCCCGGATAGGTCCGTTCCTGATGCATCCGTATCGTGCCGTAGCGTCCGTTGTTGCAGACCACAACGATCGGCGCCAAGCCATACTGCATCGCTGTGGACATCTCGTTGAGCGTCATCTGGAAACAGCCGTCTCCCGCAAAGCAGACGATCGTCCGGTCAGGGTGCTGAAGGGCCGCTGCTACCGCCGAGGGGAACCCCGTGCCCATCGACCCGGATGTAGGCGACAGCTGCGTTCCATGCCCCTTGTAGACGAAATACCTGTGGACGAATGCAGCGTAATTCCCTGCTCCACTGGTGACGATGGCGTCTTCCGGCAATATGTCGCTCAGCCAGCGTACGACTCGTTCAAGCTTTACGGATCCCGGTGTTTCCTGTGGCTGGCTCCAGGTCTCATAATCCTCCCGGGCACTTTCGGTCCAATCGGTCCAGTCACCGATCTTTGGAGACCGGGCGAGCCGGACAGCCATATCCGGCGCTTGCGCCACCACGCATAGATCGGTTCGGTAGACAGAGCCAGGCAGGTCCGGATCAGGATAGACATGTAGAATCGACTTTCCGGGCGCGGCAGGATCGACCAGTTCGTATCCTCCGGTCGGGACGTCGCCCAGACGGGCGCCAAGCACCAGCAGGCAATCCGAATCCTGCAGCCGCTGCGCCAATGCAGGGTTCATTCCTACTCCGAGGTCGCCGACATAGTTCCCTGAACGGTTGTCCATCAGATCCTGACGGCGAAACGGTGTGGCAACCGGGAGGCCCTGCCGTTCGGCAAAGCGGCGCAGCAAGGCGGAGCTCTCCCGACTCCAGCCCGGACCTCCTGCGACAACCAGCGGCCTGTTGGCTCGGGCAAGCATTTCGAGCAGGCGGTCAGCGGTCTCTTCTCCCGTTCCGGAGTGAACTGGCGCAGTCGGAGCAAGTACCGGAACGTCTGCATCTTCGGACAGCATGTCTTCGGGCAGCGCCAGAACAACCGGTCCGGGACGTCCCGATGTTGCGACATGGAAGGCCCTGTTGACGTACTCCGGAATGCGTTCCGTCCGGTCGATTTCAGCGGCCCACTTTGCGATCGGCCCGAAAAACGCACGGTAATCGACTTCCTGAAACGCTTCCCGGTCACGGTGCCCGCGCGCGATCTGGCCGACAAACAGAATCATCGGCGTCGAATCCTGCCGGGCAACATGCACGCCTGAAGACGCATTTGTGGCGCCTGGCCCCCGCGTGACAAATACGACCCCCGGCCGTCCGGTCATCTTGCCGGTCGCTTCCGCCATCATCGCCGCACTGCCTTCATGTCGGCAGACCACGTTCTGTATGCCGCTGTCATACAGCGCATCAAGAACCGCCAGAAAGCTCTCGCCAGGAACTGAAAACACCCGGGTCACGCCCTGCGCCCGCAGCTGGTCCACAAGAATTCGCCCACCGTGCCGTATCAACCGAAATCTCCCTTTTCTCGCCGCTCCCTAAATTCCACCGGAATGCCGGGACAGCAAGTCCTTGCGTCCGGCTTCCTGATACCTACATGGCGAAAGGCAAATGACACAGGATTGCCCCAATGCATCGACTTCTTGGAATTTCCGGCTCTCTTAGGCGAAACGCCACAAACCGCAAGCTGGTGAGGGAGGCAGCGAGGCTGTACGGCGATGCGGAATACGCGGAAGCCGACCTGAGCCTGCCATTGTACGACGGCGACATCGAGGAAGAGCAGGGCATTCCCGAAGAGGTACAGCGGCTTGCCGACCGGATCGCCGCATCCGACGCTGTCCTCATTTCCGCCCCTGAATACAACAAGTCGATTTCCGGCGCCCTGAAGAACGCACTGGACTGGGTAAGCCGTGTCGAGGGCAATCCTTGGCGGGACAAACCCGTGGCTGTGATGTCCGCCGCGGCGGGACGCGGCGGAGGCGAAGTGGCACAGTATGCCGTGCGCCAGGCACTTCAGGCTTTCCGGCCGCGCATCGTTAACGGTGCCCCGGTGATGGTCGCTGCAGCCCACAGCGAATTCGATGCGAACGGGCGTCTGACGTCGCAGAACTACATCGAACCGCTGATACAGCTGATGGAAGCGCTGCGCGCTGAGGTCGACCTCCTCGGCCGACGCTGAGACGTAGGATCTCTGTGCCGGCTAGCTGCGCACAAGCTTTTCATAGGCTTCCGCGATGTTGCGGGTCAGCGCGCCAACCTCAAAGGCATAGTCGCCGATCTGGCCGACCGGCGTCACCTCGGCCGCGGTTCCCGTAAGCCAGCACTGCTGGAACCCTTCGAGCTCGGCTGGTTCGATGTGGCGTTCGTGCACCTTTATCTGGCGGTCGGTCAGCAGGCCGATCACTGTCTGACGGGTCAGGCCGTTCAGGAAACAGTCCGGTTTAGGGGTATGCACTTCGCCGTCCCTGACGAAAAAGATGTTGGCGCCGGTGGCTTCGGCCACATAGCCGCGGTGATCCAGCATCATGGCGTCAGAGCAGCCTTTCGCTTCGGCAGCGTGCTTGGACATCGTGCAGATCATGTACAGGCCAGCGGCTTTCGCAAAGCACGGCGCGGTTTCGGGCGAAGGCCGCCGCCACTTGGAGACATCGAGCCGGGCCCCTTTCATCTTGGCGTCGCCGTAATAGGCGCCCCATTCCCATGAGGCTATCGCCACGCGCACCGGGTTCCTTGCCGAAGCAACGCCCATGTCCTCGCCGGCGCCCCGCCAGGCGACCGCCCTGACATAGGCGTCGGTCAGTCCGTTCCGGGCAAGCACCTCGTATTTCGCCGCTTCGATTTCATCGACCGTATACGGAATCGGCATGTCGATGGCATTGCCTGAATAGATCAGGCGCTCTGAGTGCTCGCGGCTAAGGAAGATCCTGCCGTTATACGCGCGTTCCCCCTCGAATACCGCGCTGGCGTAGTGCATTGCATGGGTAAGCAAATGCACATTCGCGCTGCGCCAGGGCACAAACTGCCCGTCAAGCCAGATCCAGCCGTCGCGATCGTCGTATCCTGCACCCATGGGACCGTTCCCTGTTTTTGGGGTCTCGGCCCCAGAATTGGATTGTTGCGCAGATTAGGGCCATTTCGGACACAAAATTGCGCTGAACCAGCGAATCGCTATCCAATGGGACTTGGAATGTCAACAAGGCTGACGTAATATCGAGTCAGATCGCGTGATTCTGGAACTGAATGATGGCCGAAAGCGGATCCGTAATCCCCAGCGGCGAAAACCTGCGGTATCTTACCGACGAACAGCTGCGAAAGGGCATCGAGGCAATGTTCTTCGCCTACCGAGGGTTCACGTCCGATCCGGATCGCATCCTGTCGGATCAGGGCTACGGGAGGGCACATCACCGAGCCATGCATTTCATTAACCGCAGTCCCGGAATCACCGTGAATAACCTTCTTCACACGCTCGGCGTAACGAAACAGTCCCTTAACAGAGTGCTGCGCACGCTGATCGCGGACGGGTTGGTCGAAAGCCGCGTAGGTCGCCATGACCGGCGCGAACGCAACCTCTACCTCACCGAGCGGGGCACTGCGCTTGAAGCCGATCTGTCCCTTGTGCAGCGGGCACGAATGAGGTCAGCCTATAAGCGGGCCGGACCTGAAGCCGTCGCCGGGTTCCGGACAGTCCTGGAAGCGATGATGGATCCTGACATGCGTGTCCGGTACAGGGCAATGAGGGCGAAAAGCCGATGAGCACTTTGCCGGAACCGCATCTTCTTGTCGTTGACGATGACGAGCGCATTAGAGGCCTTCTTCAGAAATACCTGATTCGCAATGGATTCCTGGCAACCGCGGCACGGGATGCAGCGCATGCGCGACGTGTCCTTTCCGGGCTCGAGTTCGATCTGATCGTTCTCGATGTGATGATGCCGGGCGAGGACGGCGTGAGCTTGACACAGAGCCTGCGCGACAGAGACGAAACGACACCGATCCTGCTGCTGACGGCAAAGGCGGAGACCGAGGACCGGATCAAGGGTTTGGAAGCGGGCGCCGACGATTACCTCGCCAAACCGTTCGAGCCCAAGGAGCTGCTTCTGCGCATCAACGCGATCCTGCGCCGCGCGCCGGTAGTGGAGATCACTCCGGAAACGCCCAAATTCCTGAAACTCGGGTCAATTCGCTATGATATGGAACGCGGCGAGATGTGGCGTGGCGACGATCTCGTCAGGCTAACCGCGACGGAATCACTGTTGATGAGGATATTCAGCGCCGCACCCGGCGAAACGTTGAGCCGGGCGAAGCTCGTCGAGGATCTGGGACGTGACCGCGGACAGGCGCAGGAGCGGGCCGTGGATGTCCAGATCACTCGGCTGCGGCGGAAGATCGAACAGGATCCCAAGCAGCCGCGTTTTCTTCAGACCGTCCGCGGCGCCGGATACATGCTGGTTCCCGACTGAGCCCGAACGGCGAAGACTGCGCTCCCGACGGGCAGCGGTCTGCCGGCGACGTGAATCGATGCGGTCCGTTCGAATCCCGGTGGCCCGAAATCAAGCACTTGTCCTTGCCGGCAGTTTCCGTTCTCATAATGGAATGACAACAGCACTCCTTACGCATTCCTCAAGCCTGAACCATGTCACTCCGCCCGGTCATCCGGAGCGCGTGGCCCGTTACGAAGCCATAACTTCCGCGTTGGCGGCTGACAGATTCGCGCCGCTCGACCGCCGCGAAGCCCCGGTCTGTGAACGCTCGGAACTCCTGCGGTGCCATCCCGAGGACTATGTGAACGGTGTCGAAGCGGCGATTCCTGCCAGCGGCCACCGATCCCTCGATCCTGATACACATGTGTCGCCGGACTCCCGTGAACCCGCGCTGCGTGCCGTTGGAGGATGCTGTGCGGCGGTCGACGCGGTCCTTCAAGGGGAAGCGGACAACGCATTTGTTGCCATGCGCCCACCCGGCCACCACGCCGAAACCGCGCGGGCAATGGGATTCTGCCTGTTCGGAAACATCGCGATCGCGGCAAAGCGCGCGCTGGATGAGCACGGACTCGGAAGAATAGCCGTCGTCGATTTCGACGTCCATCACGGCAACGGTACCCAGGATCTTCTCTGGAACGAAGAGCGGGCTCTGTTCTGCTCAACGCACCAGATGCCGCTTTATCCCGGCACAGGCGCCGCGGGTGAACGCGGCGCCCACGGAAACGTTCTGAACGCTCCGCTTGATCCGATGACTGGCGGAGAGGAAATGCGCCGGGTGTACGGCGACCTGATTCTGCCGGCGATCGCTGATTTCAAACCGGACATGATACTGGTTTCGGCCGGGTTCGACGCCCATCGGGAAGATCCGCTGGCCAGCCTCAACTGGCAGGAAGAGGATTTCGCGTGGGTGACGCGCAGGCTCTGCGAGCTTGCCGGAGAGGTGTGTGGCGGACGTCTCGTTTCCACACTGGAAGGCGGCTATGACCTTGAGGCGCTTGCGGCCAGCGTGGCCGTGCATGTGGAGGAACTGATGGGCGCAGCGGCTTGATGCCTTTGCCTTTCCTGCGGCAGTGGGCTGGCCAGTACTTCTGATATCCTCGGGCGGAATTCTGCTGCCGGGAAAAGGTTTACGTAAGGTAAGGCTGGCATCCGCTTGGGAAAGCGGCTAAATCGCTGCCGTGCGCGGACCAACTCCGTGAACGCGCCCACGGGTTCAATTGGAGGTAGCATGAGCGACAGACCGGTCACGGAAATGAGCTTCGAAGAGGCAATGCGCGAGCTTGAAGCCGTTGTCCGACAGCTGGAGTCGGGCGATGTCGAGCTTGAGGCTTCAATCCAGCTATATGAGCGCGGCGCGGCGCTCAAGAAGCGGTGCGAGGAAAAGCTCAAGGAAGCCGAGGAAAAGGTCGCCGCAATTACGCTCAATGAGCAAGGCGAGCCCACCGGAATGAATCCGGTAGAAGATCTGTGAGTTTCCGGTCCGCACTGGATGAAGCGTCCGCCGTAACGCAGGCTCTGCTTGTCGAAGCAATCAGGGCGCAGGCCCCGACGCCGCTGACTGAACCGATGCTCCATGCGGTCACCGGCGGCAAGGGCTTTCGGGGCTTTTTGGTGCAGCAAAGCGCAGGCCTGTACGGTATCGGCCGCAACAGTTCAGTGCCGGTCGCAGCGGCCGCGGAAGCAATACATGCCTATACACTGGTTCACGATGACCTGCCGTGCATGGACAACGATGACCAGCGGCGTGGACAGCCAACCGTCCATGTGAAATGGGACGAAGCGATGGCCGTCCTGACAGGCGATTCACTTCAGGCGCTGGCGTTTGAAATCCTGTCCGGCAATGACGTCGGCAATGCGGCAGTCCGGCTGGAACTGATCGAATCGCTTTCCTTGAGCGCGGGCGCGAGGGGCGTGGTGCGTGGCCAGGCGCTCGACATCGCGGCAGAGACGGCTGAACAGCCCTTTACGCTTGAGGAAATCACCGAGCTTCAGGCAGCAAAGACCGGTGCCCTGTTTGAGTGGTCGTGTTCTGCCGGTGCGATTCTGGCCGAAGCGGACCCGGAGCAAATGAGGAGGTATGCGCGCCCGCTTGGCCTCGCTTTCCAGATCGCCGACGACATCATAGATATGGAGGGTGACACGGCACTGGCCGGGAAACGCCTTCGAAAGGACGCCGCCGCCGGGAAAGCGACTTTTGTATCGATTCTAGGGCTTGACGGGGCCAAGGCGCGTGCCGCACAGTTGGTGGACGAGGCGGTGGCTGCGCTGGCTCAGTTTGGCACTGAAGCGGAGAGCATGCGGCAGGCAGCGCGGTTCGCTGTCTCGCGCCGGATGTGAAGCAGCTGCCCGATGGATGAATGATGGCGAAAAAACCGCAAAAACCGCACACACCCACGCTTGATCTGATTCAGTTTCCGGCAGACCTCCGGGATCTGTCGGATACGGATCTCCGTCGGCTGGCGGACGAGCTGCGCATGGAAACCATCAGTGCGGTCAGCGAGACAGGCGGGCATCTGGGCGCTGGGCTTGGTGTCGTGGAGCTAACGGTGGCACTGCATGCGGTGTTCGACACTCCGCGCGACAGGCTGATCTGGGATGTAAGCCATCAGACCTATCCACATAAGATTCTTACAGGACGGCGCGACCGCATCAGGACGCTGCGCCAGAAAGGGGGCCTGTCCGGTTTTACGAAACGCACCGAGAGCGCTTATGACCCGTTTGGGGCCGCGCATTCATCGACCTCGATTTCGGCAGCGCTCGGCTTCGCGGTAGCCCGGGATCTCGGTGGCGCGCCCGATCCAGGTCTCGGCGATGCGATAGCCGTGATTGGCGACGGCGCGATGAGCGCCGGAATGGCGTTTGAAGCCATGAACAACGCGGGCCACCTGAAACGGCGGCTCATTGTCGTGCTCAATGACAACGAGATGTCGATCGCTCCGCCTGTCGGAGCGATGTCGGCCTACCTGTCCCGGCTTTACGCAGGAGCGCCGTTTCAGGAACTGAAGGCCGCTGCCAAAGGCGCGGTAAGCCTTCTGCCCGGCCCACTGCAGGCTGGCGCCAAACGGGCGACGGATGCGCTCAAGAGCATAACCATCGGTGGAACGCTGTTCCAGGAACTCGGATTCTCGTATGTCGGCCCGATAGACGGCCACGATCTTGGCCAGCTGCTGCCGGTCCTGCGTATGGTGCGCGAGCGTGCGGACGGACCGACACTCGTCCATGTGATCACGAAGAAGGGAAAAGGCTACCCGCCGGCCGAAACAGCGCGCGACCGCGGCCATGGCGTCGGAAAATTCGATCCGGCAACAGGAAAGTCAAAAAAGTCGGCGACAAACGCACCCTCCTATACGAACGTTTTCGCCCGCACGCTGGTGGACGAGGCCGCCCGTGATGACAGAATTGTGGCTGTGACCGCTGCCATGCCGGACGGCACCGGGCTTAACCTGTTCGCGGAACGCTTCCCTAGCCGCTGTTTCGATGTCGGAATAGCGGAACAGCACGGCGTGACTTTCTCCGCTGGGCTGGCGGCCGGTGGCATGAGGCCCTTCTGCGCGATCTATTCGACTTTCCTTCAGCGCGGCTTTGACCAGGTGGTGCATGACGTCGCGCTGCAGAGGCTTCCGGTGCGCTTCGCCATCGACCGCGCTGGACTGGTAGGCGCCGATGGAGCCACCCATGTAGGAGCGTTCGACGTCGCGTATCTTTCCAATCTGCCGGGCTTCGTTGTAATGGCCGCATCCGACGAGGCCGAACTTCGCCATATGGTCGCGACCGCAGCTGCGCATGACGATGGACCGATCGCCTTCCGGTTTCCAAGAGGTGAAGCGGTTGGCGTCGAACTGCCGGAGCGGGGCGAACGGCTTGAGATCGGCAGGGGCCGTCTGGTTCGGGAAGGGGCCGACGTGGCAATACTCTCGTTTGGCGCGCGGTTGAAAGAGATTCTGGAAGCTGAGGAATCGCTGGCGGGCCGGGGCATTCATCCGACTGTGGCGGACGCGCGGTTTTCGAAACCGCTGGACCGGAACCTGATCCTGAAGCTGGCCGATCAGCACAAGGCCTTGATCACGGTCGAGGAAGGCGCATTGGGCGGATTTGGCAGCCATGTTGCCCATCTGCTTGCCGAGGAAGGCGTGTTCGATACCGGCATCAAGTTCCGGTCAATGGTGCTCCCGGACAGATTCATCGATCAGGCCAGTCCGCAGGAAATGTACGATCAGGCGGAAATGAACTCCCGGCATATCGAGGCAAAGGTTCTGGAAATTCTGGGCGTCGCGGATCTGGCCAGCCGACGGGCCTGACCTCCGAAACCGGCGGCTGCCTATGTGAAGTGCTGAGTCCGCTCCGGCTTTCCCGCGTTCACATCTGTTCGAAGTCAAGCACTGCCTTCAGTCCTGACCGGTAGTCCGGATAGAGAAGTTCCACCTCGAGCTCATTCTTGATCCTGTCGTTGCGGACCCGCTTGGATTCGGCGTAGAAACTGCGAGCCATTGGCGTCAGGCTGGCGTCCTCGAAGCGGACCGCGGGCGGAATCTCGGCGCCGAGCAGTTCCGCTGCATAGCCGATCACATCCTCAGGAGGCGCGGGAGCGTCGTCACAGACGTTGTAGATGGCGCCCGGGTTTGGCTGCATCATGGAAGCTTGGAGAACCCGGGCGATGTCGTCGACATGTATGCGGCTGAACACCTGTCCGGCTTTCAGGATGCGCCTCGCGGTCCCGAGGAGGATTTTTTCGAACGGTCCCCGGCCGGGACCGTAGATGCCTGCGAGACGAAAGATGTGCAGTGGCAGGCCGATCTCAGCCGCGAAGCTTTGCCACTGCCGTTCGGCGTCCACTCTTGCCCGACCCCGCTCCGTCGTCGGCATAAGGGCGTCCGTCTCGTCAACCCAGCCGCCGTTCCGGTCACCGTATACGCCTGTGGTCGAGAGATATCCCACCCATTTCAGACGTGATGCGACGGCTACGATGTGTTCCCTGGCCTCGGCGATGACAGGATCTCCCTTTTCGTTGGGAGGGATCGAAATCAACAGATGGCTGGCTCGGGCGAGATCCGCCCGGATGTCATCTCCCGGCCAGACA
Organism: Rhodobacter sp.; assembly: GCA_022824145.1. Lineage (GTDB taxonomy): Bacteria > Pseudomonadota > Alphaproteobacteria > Rhodobacterales > Rhodobacteraceae > JAPOUP01. Next base: position 10,700 of record JAJEAY010000284.1, read on the forward strand.
ATCGCATCGGTTCCGGTAGCGTCCACACTGGCTATTTTGTCCTCACTGCGGGTGGTGCCAATGGATATCCATCCCTCCGGAAGAAGGATTCCCACAAGCGCCTGCGCTGAATAGCCGTATCCAAATGAGAACAGCACGTCGTTCATGCAGTCGGGAATTGACCTAAAGCCCGAAATGTTCAAGTCGAAATTTCAAACTGCGACGGGATGACAGGCGACGTTCGGGAAACACCGCCTGCCTCATGGAATCCACTTGTTCCATACAGAATGTCTGCAGACATGCGGTTCGATGGCGCGGAGTGTGCAGGAACCACTGAATGAAAGTTGCCAGCGGGCGGGCGGTGGCCGAAATGCCCTTGTGCTGATCCCGAATTCCGATCAACATTGCCCAGTGCTTGTGAGTCGCCTCCGATATAACGGTCAGCGATACACCGGTTCCTGCCGGAACGAGGCAGGCATCAGCGGTGGCTGTGTCAGCGGTCGCGGGCATTGGGGCGGTTGGCTTTGTTTGGAACACACGCAGGAGGAGCAGAATGCCGAAATTCATTTTCGCCTATCACGGGGGAACGGTGCCGTCCGACCCCGCCGAAATCGAGCGGGTTATAGGCCTGTGGAACGACTGGTATGCGGAGATGGGCGACAGGCTCATCGATGATGGTGGACCCTGTGGCAAGTCCTGGACCGTAAGCGCATCCGGTGTCGTTGAAAGTGGGGGAGCGAACCCTCTGGCCGGATATACGACTGTCGAAGTCGCGAACCAGAACGAGGCGAACGAACTGGCGAAAGGCTGTCCAATTCTTCACGACAGCTCCGGTTCGGTCGAAGTCTGCGAAATCCATGAGGTCTGATCTTCATGACTCCGCCCGGCAAACCCGGGCCGGGTCGGGAATGTTCGCGGGAAGCATCCAGTGAGCGGGCCAGACCTCGCTGACGCCTACGCACTTGACTCTCCGGATGATGCCAGAAGGCTGTACGCCGAGTGGGCCGAAACCTATGATGACGGCTTCGCCGTGGACATGGACTTTCACCTGCCGAGGAAGGTAGCGGAAGAATTCGCGCGGGCGGAGGGTGCTGGACCGGTGCTGGATTTCGGCTGCGGTACCGGGCTGTGCGGCGCAGGTCTTGCCGATCTGGGCATCGGGCCGATCGATGGAGTTGATCTGTCTCCGGAAATGCTGGCGGTCGCCGCGCGCAAGAAAGTCTACCGGAGGCTGATCGAGGGTAACGTCCTCGACGGGCTCGAACTGCCCTCGGGAGGTTATTCGGGCGTCACAAGCTCCGGAACCTTCACGAACGGCCATGTCGGGCCGGACGCCATCGATGTGCTTCTCCGCTTTGCGGCGCCCGGAGCTCTGTTCTCCCTGTCCATTAACGCCAGGCACTATCACGCGCTGGATTTCGGCGAGAAGTTCGAGAGCCTGTCTGACCGGATTACGGGGCTGGCGCTCCCCGAGATTCCGCTCTACGGCCCGAACGCCACGGGCGATCACAGACTCGACCGGGGCTATATCGCGCTCTTCCGAAAAGCTCGATGAGCGGGTTTGCTGACATCAGGTGACCGGCGATGCGCTGGCCCGGACCGGTTCTACGCATGCATCCTCTTCTTCCGCGCCCGTGTCGCTGCTGTGGCCATTTCGGAACCGTCGTGAAACGAGCCGAACCAGCGGTCCCACGGCATCTCCACAGTTCCGTAGTTGCACTCGAAGTACCGATGATGAAGCTGGTGGAAGAAATCGCCCATCTTCGCGCGCTCCCTGTCGTTCACGTATAGCTGGTCAAACCCGGAATGCGAAAACACCGGATGGGTTGCCTGCATGTATCCGTGGAAAAGAACGTGGATCGGATGGCTCGGCACCACGAAATGGATCAGGAAGTTGGTGAAGAACAGGACATGCTCGACCGGATGCATTGAAATGCCCGACCATGGACCGACATTGACGTTTCTGTGATGCAGGGCATGGGCGATCCGGTACAGCCAGGGAATGTGCAGGGCCCGGTGAACCCAGTAAAAGTGGAAACTCGACCAGATAACCAGGAACGGGAACATCAGCACGAACCAAACAGGATGTTCAGGGAAGAGAAACGCCGGCGCCCAACCGTTTGCCATCGCCCAGTAGACCGGCAGCTGGAATGCGGTCCAGACCGTGATTCCGCTGGCGACTGTCCAAAACATGTTGTCCTTGACCTGGTTCCGGAACGAGAAGGTACCGTTGTCGACCGCTTGAGCGCGCGCATCGAACTTGAAGGTACTTCCCTGACCCTCGCGCATATAAAGCCAGTAATGCAGCAGGCCCGCGCAGACGCAGTGCGGCACCAGGTTCGCGAGATAGACGCGAAGAACCCAGTCCCAGTTCCACTCTTTCATGGTCTCCAGCGGCGGCAGAATGGCGAAGAACACAAAAACCGCGAACGCAACCGTCAGTGTCGAGGTTGTCAACGCCATCCAGTAGGCTCTGTACCACCTTACGGCGGCGAGCGGCTTCGGTGGCCAGGCGAACAGCGGGTTCAGCGCCACCGGTTCGGGCGGACGGTAGTTCCAGCGCCCGGCCTCCGCGTCGGTTGCGAAATCACTGGGCATAGCTGTTCCCTTCCTCATCGAGAATGGACTTCAGTTCGCTCAGGTGGCGGATTGCCTGATCGTCGTAGCATTCGACTTCGCTGGCGGTTTTTTCGGCGACTTCATCGCTCAGCACCCGCAGGGCCTTGCCGGTCTGCAGGGCACGGATGTAGATTTCGGCAGAGCGTTCGAAGAAATACATCCGATTGAATGTATCCGCCACGCTGTGCCCGATCACCATGATGCCATGGTTGCCCATGATCATCACTTTTTTCTTCGGATCGCTGAACAGCTGTGCGCAGCGCTCCCCTTCCTCCTCGAACGCAAGTCCTCCATAGCTCTCGTCAATGACGTAGCGGTTGAAGAAGGTCGCCGTGTTCTGGTCGATTGGCGGCAGGGTGCTGTCTGCCAGCGATGCGAGTACGGTTGCATGGATCGAATGTACATGCATTGCGCATCGTGCATGGGGGCAGTGGCGATGGATTGCGCCGTGCAGCCCCCAGGCTGTCGCGTCAGGGGCGTTCGGCCCGCTGAGCGTGTCGGGATCATTGGCATCAAGCAGCAGAAGATCGGATGCCTTGATCCTGCTGAAATGCACTTGGTTGGGGTTCATCAGGAACTGGGTGCCGTCTTCGTTGACGGACAGTGAAAAGTGGTTGGAAACCGCCTCATGAAGGTTCAGCCGTTCCGTCCATCTGAAGGCGGCCGCCAGGTCAACGCGTTCCTGCCAGTATTCCAGATTGGGGCGGGGCATTAGCGTCGTGACTTCCATCGAACCCTCCAAATTCGGCTGCTGATGAAGAATCGAATCTGGCGTCACTGGTTCTTGCCCGTTTGCGACATGAATTCCGTTACTCTCCGACTTTTGCAGCAGTCATTCGAACTGAACTGTTTTTCCAGGCGCATCGAACGAATGTGCCAGGAACGCTACGGGTGCCGGGTGACGGGAGCGATCTGGCCGGAGGCGCGGTCGTCCGGGCTGTCCCACAACGACTTTAGGCTGAACGGCGCAGATCCAGTCGCCCTGGAAATAGAGGGAACAGCTCAAGGGCAGGGATCCGAAAGTGTCCCTGCCGTTTTGGCGAGCATGCAGGGCAATTCATCGCAGGCATCGTATTGGCCGGCATCGCCTCCGAATTTTGGCTGACCCAGCGGAGGTTGTGAGTTTCGTATTCCCGGCAACCGCCTTGCGGCGGAGCAAAAGCTGGTCATTGGAGAGCATAGCGGACGGATTCCGGATCAGAACGGTATCTCCAGGGGTGCTGCAAGCAATGGTGATCCTGCCGGGAGTCCGGCCAGCTCTGGTTCGTTTCCGGATCTCGGATTCTTTCGCGGCCGTGAATCCGATTGCCGTGGCAGGCATTGAACGGTTCGTACTGGCCAATTCAAATCAAACTAGCGATTCCCTATCAAGGGCTATGCCTCGAGTTTTTTTGCCTTCAGCATCGAAAGTGACATCTTTCTGCGCAGATCAATGCGACTCTTGGCGATTGCGGTGATTCGCAGGATCGTGAGTGCGTATTTTGCGGGCACTCCTTGAAATGGGCTTCGTTAGGGGCATTGTGGCCTGCAGCCGCGATGCGACGGAATCGCGGCTGACAGGCGTGAGCTGAAACAAGCGATGGACGGACCAGCCTTGCGCATTCAATCACGGCGGTAGCCAGGGGCGAGTCTGGAATATGCTCAGAGTGACGTTCTGCTCCAATGGAGAGAGACAAGACAGGTCCGCTTGCCTTCCAGAGCTTTTTGCATTGAAGCATCCGCCAACGAGGTTTCCGGGTGGTTTAAATCACTCCTGTGGCACGCCCGCTTCCCGTCTGTGGATGCGGTTCGAAGGTGCTATGCTGGCATTCACGACTCCATGAGGATTGCGCGCTCCGGGACGTTGGCTCCCGCCCGATTGCTTCCAGGCGGAGAAGGACGAGAACTGGGCTGCAGGAGAACCCGTCCGCTTTGGAAGCACAACGGCTAATCGGGGCAGATGGTTCGTTTTGACACTTGGCGCTCGGTGTCTGGAGAGACGAAGGAGGAACAGCCCCAATGAGATTTGAGCCGGTCGTTTCTGGCTGCTCTATTGTAATGGTAGGAGATTTTAACCCTGCGATCATCCACCCGTCTTGGCTGCACGAATATGGCGTCGAAGGCGATATTGCAGAGGATAGGACACGGGTGGATGCTGTTCATCAAGACATCACGTCATTCAAAGTCGATGCTCGCAGCCACACCATCCGGAAAGGTAGTTTCACCGTCGAAACCAGACCAGCGCCTTGGGTTGCAATAGCGGACATCACACGGCAGATCTTCGGCGAACTCCTGGTTCATTCGCCGGTTCAGGCGTCCGGAATCAACAAAATGGCGCACTTTGATGTTCGGAGCCGAGAAGTTCGACACGATATTGGAAGGAAGCTCGCGCCCATCGCTCCTTGGGGCCGCTTTGGCATGGAATTGGATCCAGACAACAATGGGCTTAACGTCGGTCTCCAGAGTCTCACGATGCGGCGAAAGAGCAAGCTGGAGATGGCAAGTGTTGATACGAATGTGACGATCGAACCATCGGATCTCTTGCAGGGCAACTCAGGAATCAGCATGGTCATAAACTTCCATCATGATCTTAAGGATTACGAACCAAAGCGTGGCGCACGGCCTGCGGTGGATCTGTTAATGCAGGGATTTGATGAAAGGATCGCCGAAGCCGATGGGATAATGAATACGATCAAGGAGCTTGCGAAGGATGGCACTTAGTTCGCTGGT